>CAYPDM010000048.1:0-12200 GCA_964409485.1 uncultured Dehalococcoidaceae bacterium
CCGGCTCATCCGGAAGGCCGCATGTTCCGTCCTCGCATTCGGCATCGGATTTATTGGCGCGCCACTTATCGATAGATGCGCTGCCTGAATAGCCGTAATCCGCAGCTTTCCACAAGGGGCTTGTCTCTCCGCCCACGACAATGATATTGATATTATCCGGATTATGATATGGAGCTATCAGTGCGTCATCCGGGAGCTTCTTCCACGAAGCATAAGGCTCTACCCCCTTGTATGCTTCCGAGGCCACCAGCATGTCAATATGATCGGTTTTCCAGTACTGTCCCGCCGGCATCTTGATGCCCTGCGATAGCGCACGGCAGAAGTCCTGCTGGGTGGCAAAGCCCTCGTTCTCCTTTAGATTCATGGCCACCAGTGGGTCCATGATGATAGTAGCCGAGGAATTAAGCGGGGGCATTGGCGCCAGCTGGATATTCAGTTCCTCAACCAGTGACCGGTTAGAAGCCGCTCCGGGACTGTTGAAAAAACCCCAACCCCGAAAGATGCTGATAACACTCTCGTCGGCCTTGAAACCTTTCGTCACATGAAAAGGCTCCCAGACGCTCCTCTCCTCATTCTCGGCGACGCACATATTATTGTAAATGAGATTATTCCCCTGGGAGCTCCACAGGGTCTGTTTGGGTTTGGCATATCCCCAGCAAATGCTCATCAATGTCCAGGCTCTTCCTATGACAGAATTTGCCAGATTTACCGGACTGAATGCGCCGATACCGCAGTTCATACCGATTTCATTGCGAATCGGTCCGTTCACCAAGAGCATAGTCCCGAAGGCTGTTGTCGAGGGCATAAGCGAAGACTGCTTGGTAGACGCAACAGCCAGTATCACGGGGAAATGCTCCGGCCTGGCGCCGGCCATGACCGCGATAACGGCGATACTGGAAACCGTGTACTTAACGAGTTCTCTGGTATCGAACTTGAACGATTCGCCAACCACATCGTCCGGAGAAGCACCGGTGCCGGCGAGCATTTTCTGCACGCGCTCCTCGGTAGGAAGAATGATGGGCAGTCCGTCCGTCCAGCCTTTTTCATAGAACAGACGCTGCAGATTATCTTCGGTATCCGGTTCCAGGCGTACCGGGGGTGGCCCGGCTTTTTTAGTTACAGGAGATTCAGGCGGTGACTTCTTTTCGCTTACCGGTTTGGTCAATATGTCAATAATTTCATCGATGACGGGTTTCCCCGTATCAGGGTCATTGCCTGCAATATAACTATCGAGGACTTCAGGAGACATACCTATCACCGGATGCGGCGTATATATAAGAGGTAAAGAAGCAGCTCTCGGGTTATCCTTGGCAGCGCTTTCCATCGTGTAACTTGAGACAGGAGCAACCGGGATACCATAGTTCTGTTCAAGATTTGTACTTCCTGCAGCGACCGCTGCAATACATCCCGGTCAGCCGGCTACCCCAAGGACAACGGCATGGCATTTCTCCTTGACTTCCTCCCAGAGGTCATTATTTTCGTCCATGAATACGTTACCCGGTTTCCGCTTGCGTATCGTGGTGACCGACGGCATGTTTTCGGCAAACCACTTCTGCAATTGAAGCATGAAATTATTGCCGCCGCCGAAACCGATATCCACCAGGTACACAGTTTTGTTCTCCAGTGTGTCCAGCCGCCTGGCAAGAGAAGGTGAAGACGGCGCAGGTCTCCCCATACCGGGCGGAGGCCCGCCCATACCAAGTGGAAATCCGCCCGTACTCTTCCGGACTCCGGCTTCAGGGCTGATTACAGATAAGCGTATTTCAGTTGCCATTGTTTTCCTCCATTAGAATGTTCAGGGTTCAGCTGCATTCCTGACTAGAAGGGGCCTCTGTGTTCTTTGACCCACGTTATATCCTGCCTGGCTTTTCCCCATCCTGATTCCTCTGCGCCCTTCATGGGGCCATCATCACCGCCCATGTGTTCTCTCATTTCTTCCATGCGCTTCTTCATCAGCTCTTCCTGCCGTTTCATGCCTTCAGGAGTGGCATAATTGACTATCCGCTCTACAATGTCCCTCAACATCTTCTCCGGGTCGGGGACCGGGATAACGAAGAACTGTTCATTTTCAATCCCCTTCTTGAGTATATTTGCCAGCTCGACGGGGTCTATTCCAAAAGAGTAATGATGACGCATATATTCGATTGTCTTTTCATTAGTATTATACCCGGTGTTTTCCAGGTGCTTGGGCCGTGTATATGATGCTTCGGCGATATTCGACCTGATACCACCCGGGCACAGGCAGGATACGCCGATACCATAGGGCTTGAGCGCCTGGTAATAACTCTCCATGAGATTATTGACCGCGGCTTTGGCGGCGGAGTACGGAGCGGTCGTTGACCCTCCCATGAAACCTCCCATCGAGGAGGTCGTGGCGATATAACCGCTCTTACCGGCTTTTATCATGCGGGGCACGAATGTCACCATACCGTTGATGACTCCGCCGAGACAAACTCCAATAACCCAATCATAATCCTCAAATGTCGAGGCTTCAGCCGGGCCAAAGGCATTGACACCCGCCGTATTGAACAGCATTTGAGGGGGACTCCCGAATACCTCTTCTACCTCGTCTGCCGCCGCCGCATATGCCTGGCGGTCCGTAATGTCCAGTTTTATGGCATGAGCTTCGACCTTCTTATCCCGGAAATACTCCATTGCCTCGTCCAGATGGTCCTGACGAATATCTGCAATCACAATCTTACAGCCCGCTTCTGAAAACACCTTTGCCTGACCGAATCCGGCACCGGAAGCGCCTCCGGTAATGAACAAAATTTTACCATCAAAATCTTTCATTTTATTCCTCCCGTTATATCGTTATATAGCGTATTATAAACGGCGATATATTTCAAATTCTGCCCCCCGGAGCCGCCGCATCATGGCTAAGAGTCTTTATAGTATAAAAAAGACACCAGGAGTATCATGCTTTTTAACGCGTAATTTACAGCATTTTTCCTCGGTCAGATACTAAATTCAAGGGATTATACGAAATAATAATAAAGAGCGTTCGCTTAAAACTTCGTTTCTTCTTTCCACATGCTTGATTGAAGGTATGTAGCTAGATTAACGTCATGGTTAGTAATTTTGAGCTTTCTCCGTATATTTTCCCGGTGACGGTTGATGGTGGCCATAGACACCCCTCTAATCTGGGCGATTTCTTTAGTCCTCATGCCATTACTTATCATATTGCATATTGTTATTTCCGTCGGTGTCAGAGAATGGTATAAATTTGACAGATGCCTGACAAACTGTGATGTAATTTCCTCCAGGTTTGTCTTGAGCATCTCGATATATTTGCTTTGTGCTTGGGGTAATTCTACGGCGAGAGCAAGCAGGATAGGCATTATGACTTTATCTACGTTCGTTTTTATATCCCGGTATATTTCATTCTTTTCTTCCTCAATCCTGGTTAATACCGTTCGAAGGGCCGTATTAGACTCCTGTAAGGCCTTCCGCTCCAGGCTCAATTGTTTGTTGATATCCTGCGATTCCATTTCGGCGGAAATACGCGTGGCGATAGTGCCAATCTGGTCCGCTAAAGCGTCCAGCAGGGCGCGTTCTTCCGCAAGGAAGGGGCCTTCATCAGCGGGAGGACGTTCCTCCAGGTAGAACATCGCTACTTCGCCAACCGGTTCGCTGTAAACGTAAATCCGTGCCGACTGCCGCCATTCCGTGACTTTAAATCCTTCGCTCTTGTAAGTGGTTTCTTTAAAGACAATCCTTACGCACGTAATATCTGGATACTGCCATGAATGGGGTAAAAAATTGACCAGTTCTTCCAGCAGATTATCGAGGGAGTTAAAGTTGCGTTCAGCCAGCTGTGATACCCCATAGAGACAATTCAGCTCCTTGATTCGCTCGTGAAGCGCGCTTTCAACCTTTGGTTGCTCGGTTTCATCGCTGAACGGAATCCGCCAGAGCCGGGCCAGTTCGGTATTGGGGAACCTTATATCATCTTTTTTATCGTTTGATACAACCCTCTTCTTAGTCATGAATTACACCTTTTTGCCTATTTTGTATAGGCATTATACTGGCACTAATTAAATACAAAATATAACCATTTATTATAGGCAATATAACAGTATTTATTCCGTATTTATTATCCCTAGATTACCTTATAAAATGAGTAAAGTCAACCGTTAAATGTTCTTTAGCTTTATCAAAGGAGGTTTCCATGAAATCTTTACAGCTGGAATCGATACTGAAGGGACGCAACAGCCAGCCACATCAATTAATTGAAGTGCTGCAGGACGTTCAGGAAAGCTACGGGTACATACCTGAAGAAGCCATGAGAGAAATATCAAAAATTCTGGGCGTACCCCTTATAGAGGTCTACCGGGTGGCCTCATTTTACAAGGCTTTTAAACTCAAACCGACCGGCAAATACGTAATAACGATATGCAACGGCACCGCATGTCATGTCCGTGGTTCCCAACTCCTTCTGGACCAGGCCGTAAGCCAGCTTGGTATCAAACCTGGCGAGGTAACAGATGACGGCCTGTTTTCTATCGAACACGTCAATTGCCTGGGGGCATGCGCCCTGGGGCCAATCGCCTCTGAAAACGGCTCATTCCTCCACCACATGACCCCTGCCAGACTCCGGAAATTTATTGAATCGATTCGTCATAAGGAAAAAGAGGAGGGCGAGCATGCAAAAGCTAGCTACGAGGGAAGACCTGGAGACTACGCGGCGGCAGCTTCTCCTCGATAGAAAGAAGACAGATAAAACAATCATTATATGCGGCGGTACGGGGTGTAAGGCATCTCGCAGTCAAGACGTTATCGATGCGATAAATCAGGAACTGCTTATGCAGGAAATGGATGCCACGGTCAACTTGCGCGTGACCGGATGTCATGGTTTCTGCGAGCAGGGACCGATAATGGTAATAGAACCCGGCAATATCTTTTATTGCCATGTAACACCGGATGATGCCCATGACATCGTTAGCAGAACTCTGCGAGACGGTGAAATCATCGAAAAGCTGCTTTATACCGACCCCGTTACCGGAGAAAAAATCCGTACCGAGTCGGAAATCCCTTTCTATACCGCCCAGGACCGCCAGTTGCTGTCCCGGAACAGGGAGATTAATCCATGCTCCATAGATGATTACATCGCTGTCGGTGGTTATATGGCGCTGGTTAAAGTTATCGATAGCCTATCACCTGAAGAAATTATCCATGAAATTAAAGTATCCGGCTTAAGAGGTCGGGGCGGCGGCGGTTTTCCCACCGGTCGCAAATGGGCGGAGTGTTACGAAGCACCCGGTGATGAGAAATATGTCATCTGCAATGCGGATGAAGGCGACCCCGGCGCGTATATGGACCGCTGTGTGCTGGAAGGTAACCCGTATCTGGTAATTGAGGGTATGACAATCGGCGCGTACGCCGTTGGCGCTAAAAAAGGCTATATCTATGTCCGCAATGAATACCCCCTGGCGGTGAAACATGCCCGGTTGGCCGTACAGCAGGCCAGGAAGACCGGTCTCCTCGGCGAAGATATCCTGGGGTCATCATTTTCATTCGATGTTGAAGTTGCCCGGGGCGGGGGCGCGTTCGTCTGCGGGGAATCGACGGCGCTTATGGCTTCGCTGGAGGGCAAAGTAGGCGAGCCGCGTCCCAAGGATGTCCACACTGTTGTCGACGGCCTGTGGCACAAACCGACCATTCTCAACAATGTCGAAACATGGGCTAACGTGCCCGCTATAATCCTGAACGGCGCCGACTCGTTTGCTTCTAAAGGAACAAAAGGGAGCAAGGGTACTAAAATTCTGGCTCTTACCGGTCGTATTAAGAACACCGGGCTTGTCGAGGTGGCCATGGGTACGCCGATACGTACTGTTGTGTTCGATATCGGCGGCGGCGCCATAAATGGCAAAGCCATTAAAGCGGTCCAGACCGGGGGTCCTTCCGGCGGCTGTCTGCCGGTTGATAAATTCGACCTGCCGGTAGACTTTGACGTTCTTTACGAAGCGGGCTCGATGGTGGGCTCTGGCGGTATGGTCGTCATGGACGAAAGCTCCTGTATGGTGGATGTAGCCAAATACTTCCTTACTTTCTTACAGGACGAGTCATGCGGCATGTGCGTTCCCTGCCGCCTGGGAATCGACCGCATGCTTGAGATTATCACCGATATCACGGAAGGTCGCGGTACTATGGAACAGATAGACCTCCTCGAAGATTTGGCTGACACGGTTACTCAAACATCACTTTGCGGACTGGGAAAGACCGCGGCGAACCCCGTACTCTCCACGTTACGCTATTTCCGTGAGGAATACGAAGCGCATATTAATGACAAGAAATGCCCCGCCGGGGTCTGTAAGGCGCTTATCGAATACTCAATCGACCCGGAGAAATGCACCGGCTGTGGAAGATGCAAGCAGGCGTGCATACATGATGCCATCAGCGGCGAGAAAAAAGAACCGCACGTAATCAGTCCCGAGCTATGCCAGAAATGCGGAATTTGCCTGAGCGAGTGCAAGCATGAGGCAATTCAGGTTAAATAACGAGGTGAAACATGTTGCATTATGTAACCGTTAATATCGACGGCGCTATTATTAAAGCCCCCAAGGGTTCCAGCGTACTTGAAGTGGCTATAGAATACGGCATCTGTATCCCCCACCTGTGCCATGTCCCGGGTCTTTCGGACATCGGAGCCTGCCGACTCTGTATCGTCGAGCGCGTCACCAACGGCCGCTCGCAGGTAACTACCTCCTGCACATTGAAAGTACAGGAAGGCATGGTAATCAGGACCAACACGGATAGAATCAAGCGACTGCGTCATAATATTGCCGAACTGCTGGTGGCAGAGGCCCCGAATTCCCGCGCTATCCAGGATATTGCCGTCCGTTGCGGCGTCAAGAAGGTGCGTTATCCGTTCAGGAACAGCAACTGTGTTTTATGCGGTCGATGCGTTCGCGCCTGTGCGGAAATCTGGCACGCCAACGCACTTGGCTTTGTCGGACGGGGCAAAAACCGCCATGTGGAACGCCCCCTCAATATGCGCGAGGAATTCTGCAAACAATGTGATTACTGCATCCAGCTCTGTCCCATGACCATCCCGCCATGTGACGGCCCCATGAAGCCCGGTGAGGAATATCTCTGCGGAAAATGCGAATCACAGCTTATGATAACGGAAGAGGTGCCGGACAGCTGTGCCTGGTGCCGGCTGGGTGAAGGCTTTAACTGCGGGCGTTACGCCGGGTTAAAGGCGGTAAGATGAAAATTACTGGCCTTAATATTCGACGTGGCTTCAACTTGCATACATGAATGGAATAACTCCTCGCTGTATGTCCGGGGTAAATGAGGATTTAATAAAAACGCATCCTGATTGCAGCTATTTAATGTCAGAATGATAGCTCTGTAAAGACCTTACCTCCGGCTCGTATTGGCGGTATTCAGCGATGCCCTTCGCCGCGGCCATGGCCGCGGCCAGGGTGGTTATGTAGGGCACCTTATATTTAATGGCAGTTTTTCGTATGTAGGAATCATCATACTGGCTAAGCTTGCCGCTCGGTGTATTGATAACCAGTTGAATTTCCCCGTTCATGATGGCGTCAACAATGTTAGGTCGTCCCTCGTGCATTTTCAGTATCAGTTCGGTGTTAATACCCTTCCCGGCCAGAAAATCGTGCGTCCCTTGAGTTGCCAGTATCTTAAAACCCAGCTCGTTAAACTGCCGGGCGACATCATAGACGGGGGTTCTGTCTTTGGAGGCGACTGTTATTAAAACCGTTCCTTCTGTCGGCAGGGATTGCCGTGTTGCCTGCTGCGCCTTGAAATAGGCAAGGCCGAAAGCACCGGCGATACCAAGCACCTCGCCCGTGGAGCGCATCTCCGGTCCGAGCAAGGGGTCTACTTCCGGCAGCATATTGAAGGGAAAGACGGATTCCTTAACCCCGAAGTGAGGAATCACCAGCGGTTTAAGGTTGAGTTCCGTCAGTGACTTGCCCAGCATTAACTGTGTGGCGATGCGCGCCATGGAGACATTGCATACTTTTGATACTATCGGTACCGTACGGGAGGCGCGGGGGTTGGCTTCCAGTACGTAGACGGTATCATCGGCAATAGCGTACTGCATGTTCATCAGCCCGACCACATTAAGCTCACGTGCTATTATTTTCGTGTAGGATTTAATCGTCTCGACATGTTTTGGCGCCAGGCTGACCGGAGGGATGACGCAGGCGGAGTCGCCCGAATGTATCCCGGCAAGCTCAATGTGCTGCATGATGGCCGGGACGAAGGCGTCAGTGCCGTCGGCGACGGCGTCGGCCTCGGCTTCGATGGCATTTTCCAGGAACTTGTCAATAAGAATGGGGCGGTTGGGAGTAACTCCTACAGCCGCCGCTACATACTCCCGGAGCATATCCTCGTCATAGACCACCTCCATGCCGCGTCCCCCGAGGACATAAGAAGGTCTCACCATCAGCGGATAGCCTATCTGCCGGGCCACACCGAGGGCTTCGTCCAGATTGCTGGCCATGCCTGAAGCCGGCATTGGTATGCCCAGTTCCTCCATTCTGTGACGGAAGCGGTCTCTATCTTCGGCAAGGTCGATGGATTCGGGCGAAGTGCCCAGGATATTAACACCGGCCTCGGCCAGTTCATTGGCGATGTTCAGCGGTGTCTGTCCGCCGAATTGAACGATTACGCCTTCCGGTTTTTCCTTTTCGTAAATGCTTAGCACGTCTTCCACGGTGAGAGGCTCGAAATACAGTTTGTCCGAGGTATCGTAATCCGTGGAGACCGTCTCCGGATTGCAGTTGACCATTATCGTCTCATATCCCTCGTCATGCAGGGCGAAGGCGGCGTGCACGCAGCAGTAATCAAACTCTATTCCCTGGCCGATGCGGTTGGGGCCTCCGCCCAGGACCATCACTTTCTTGCGGTCGCTGGTCGATATTTTATCCGTGCCGTTATAGGTCGAGTAATAATAAGCGGCATTTTCCACTCCGCTTACCGGCACGGCATCCCACGCCTCTTTAACGCCGAGGGAAATCCGTTTCCGGCGTATTTCTCTCTCTCCTGTGCCGAGTAACTGTGAAAGGTATCGGTCGGCAAAACCGTCCTTTTTCGCCTGAATCAGCAATTCATCCGGTAATTGCTTGCCCTTATATTCCAGAATCTGTTCTTCTAACTCGACGAGTTCCTTCATCTGCTGGATAAACCAGGGTTTGATATATGTCTTCTCATAGAGCTCCTGAACGCCGGCGCCCTTGCGTAAAGCCTCGTACATGATGAACTGTCGTTCGCTGCCGGGTTCACTTAACAGCGCCATGAGTTCGTCCAGGGACTTGCGATTAAAATCTTTAGCGAACCCCAGGCCGTATCTGCCGATTTCCAGGGAGCGGATGGCTTTTTGAAAAGCCTCTTTATAATTTTTACCGATGCTCATGACCTCGCCGACAGCCCGCATCTGTGTTCCCAGTTTGTCCTCGGCTTCCTTAAATTTCTCGAAAGCCCAGCGTGCGAATTTTACGACAACATAGTCGCCCGAGGGCGTGTATTTCTCCAGGGTGCCTTCACGCCAGTAGGGGATTTCGTCCATGGTAAGGCCGGCGGCCAGTTTGGAGGATATCAGGGCAATGGGGAATCCCGTGGCCTTGGATGCCAGCGCCGAGGAGCGTGAAGTCCGGGGGTTGATTTCAATAACCACGACCCGCCCGGTCTGGGGGTCGTGAGCAAACTGTATATTGGTGCCGCCGATTACCCTGATGGCTTCAACTATTTTATACGAGTAGTCCTGCAAGCGTTTTTGCAGTTCTTCGCTGATAGTCAGCATGGGAGCTGTGCAATAGGAATCCCCGGTGTGCACGCCCATAGCATCGACGTTTTCAATAAAACAGACCGTTATCATTTGATTTTTAGCGTCACGGACCACCTCAAGCTCCAGTTCTTCCCAGCCCAGTACCGACTCCTCGATAAGTATCTGGCCTATAAGACTGGCCGCAATACCGCGACTGGCAACGGTGCGCAGTTCCTCGATATTGTAAACAAGGCCGCCCCCCGTACCGCCCATCGTATAAGCAGGACGGACCACCACCGGGTACCCCAGTTTCGAGGCTATCTCCTCTGCCCCTTCTACGCTTTCGGTAATTTCGCTGCTGGGCATCTCTATGCCCAGTGAGGTCATCGTTTGCTTGAAGGCCAGCCTGTCCTCGCCGCGAATGATAGCATCGACCTCAACGCCGATTACTTTGACGCCGTATTTCTCCAGCACGCCGGCCTGCGCCAGCTCGGCGCTAAGGTTGAGTCCGGTCTGCCCACCGAGGTTGGGTAGTATAGCGCCCGGTCTTTCTTTTTCAATAATCCTCGTCATAGTCTCAAGATTGAGCGGTTCTATATAGGTCACGTCGGCCATGCCCGGGTCGGTCATAATGGTCGCCGGATTTGAATTTACCAGGACGATTTCATAGCCGAGGCCGCGGAGCGCTTTACAGGCCTGCGTACCGGAATAATCAAATTCGCATGCCTGCCCGATAATAATAGGCCCGGACCCTATAATCATTACCTTGGTGATATCGTCTCTCTTGGGCATGTAGTAATCTCCTCTACTTGACTCTATTGATTAATTTGTGGTTTAAAAGCGATTGCATTTTTCGCTTATTCAGATAGAAATTGATACGCTCGTGTGCGTTTGTCTATTCTGCCGGTCAACCTGATATTTCCCTCTGATAATTTATGCTATCAGGCCGATTATAACATATTTTAGACTGGAATAACGGAATTTTACCTGGAAACGTCTACCACAATATGAACACTAAAATATTCTATAGAATATTTAACGAGCCGTTATATACACAAATGGAAAGCATAACGGGCCGCCCGGCCCATAAGAAATTATGAGTTTAAATTCCAGGGACTTTTACTCTTTAAAATGCCATAGTCAAGGGATTGTGTGAACGCAGAGATAGATAGGGCGTACAGTTGACATAATATATACAAAGTAATATGTTCATCCCGGTATCAGCTCATTTTTCATAAAATGTGCGGGTATGCGTTACCCGGTTTCTTAACATGAGTACCCGCTGTTTGGCGTTCATTCCCGAAAGATGCTAGAATCTGGGTGTTTTAGTTGACTTATGAAGTCTGACCACAGCGGAGGTATTCATATGGACAAGATGCTGGATGTTGGTCCACTCGCAATGGACAAGACAAAACTGAAGAGAAATGCACTGGCCGGGGAAGTGGCTGTCATTACCGGCGGGGCAGGCAACGTGGGACTGGGCACGGCCAGAAGTCTGGCGTGGTTGGGAGCAAAAGTGGTTATTGCCGATGTAACCCCGGAGCCCGGAAAGGCAGCCGAGGAACTCATCAACAGCGAGAACGCGCCCGGGACCGCTCTGTTCGTATTGACCGACGTTTCCGACGAGACCTCCATGAAGGCCATGGCCAGGAAGACTTTCGATACGTTCGGGAAGGTGGATATCCTGGTCAACAATGCCATGGCCATGTCCCTCGGGGCGCCGATATTGAAATCGACGGTCTATCAGATGGACCGGCAGTACGAGATAGCGGCGCGCGGTACGCTTATCGGAATCCAGCTTTTCGTGCCTGGAATGCAGGAAAGGCATCACGGCGTGGTCACGTACATGTCAACAGCTTTCCGCTATCCGGTGGGACCGAGCAACTACTGCGCGGCAAAATCGGCGGCAACCTCTATAATGATGTCGCTGGCTATGGAACTGGGACCGGTGGAAAACACGGGTGTGGCTGTCTTTACCTTCATCCCGGCGGGCGTCGGCTTCCCCCGAAGCGTCACTCCGCCCTCTCCAGGAATGATGAAAAAATTCAAGTTCAAGATGCCCAGCATGCCCGGCTACGAAGCGAATATTCCGTCCGAGGACGGCGGGGCGGCTCTGGCCTACTGCATCACCCGGGCTGCCGAGCTGCACGGCTCGGGGATAATGATCGGACAGGCGTTCCGGCAGATGGACTGGCCGTACCCTAAGCCGGAGACGGTGCCGAACACCGATTTCCAGCGCATTGACGACATGGTGCTGGCGCTGATGTTCGCGTACATGGGGCCGGGCTTCCCCGACCCGAAGGTACCGCTGGTGCCGATCAACCGAAAGTAGAGCTAGCGCAGTACCACACGGGACAACTCTTACGGTAAAGCATGGTGGGCGGTACTGGACTCAAACCTTTAAGTGAGTCTGAAATGGCGTCCCTGGAGGGGCTCGAACCCACGACCTGCTGCTTAGAAG
>CAYPDM010000049.1:0-11997 GCA_964409485.1 uncultured Dehalococcoidaceae bacterium
ATCTATAGTGAGCAAAGGCCCGGTTGGCCTCGGCCATTCTATGTGTGTCTTCACGCTTTTTAATTGTCACTCCCTGTCCCTGGAATGCTTCCGAGAGTTCCTCGGCCAGTTTCTCCATCATCGCCTTGCCTTTTCGGGCGCGGGCGGAGCTTACCAGCCATGTCAGGGCGAGGAAAAGCCCGCGGTCCGGCAGGACTTCTACCGGCACCTGGTAGGTGGCGCCGCCGACGCGCCTCGGCTTGACCTGAAGGAGAGGCGTGGCGTTCCTTACCGCCTGTTCCAGCGCCGCTACCGGGTCTTTCGAGACCGTCTGTCCCAGCTTTTCGAGGGCGCCGTAGACGATTTTCTCGGCGGTCCTCTTTTTACCGCACTGCATGACTTTTACAATCAATCGAGATACGGTCGTGCTGCGGTATTTCGCATCGGGACTGACTTCTCTTTTTTGCGCTCTAGCTCTTCTCGGCATCGGTATCCCCTCGGACTAAGTAATCTCGGTCTTTTTGCCTCTCTTGGCTCCGTACTTGCTGCGGCCCTGCTTGCGGTCGCTGACGCCGGTGGTATCCAGCGCCCCGCGCACGATGTGATAACGCACACCGGGCAGGTCTTTGACACGGCCGCCGCGAATCAGTACTACCGAGTGTTCCTGTAATTCATGCCCTTCACCGGGTATATAGGCGGTAACTTCCATGTGGTTGGTCAGCCGGACCCTGGCTATTTTACGCAGAGCGGAATTGGGCTTCTTGGGCGTAGTTGTCTTGACCTGCACGCAGACGCCGCGTTTCTGCGGGCAGCTTTTACCCAATTTTACCCTATTTTTCAGGGCGTTATAGGTAAAACCCAGCGCCGGCGTCTTGTCCTTCTTGGAGGCCTTCTTTCGCCCCTTGCGAACCAGCTGATTTATTGTTGGCATTATCTTCTTCCTATCCCCCTACAATTGCAATGGATGAGCCGTAGCCCATCCATTCTAGAATTCTAGCGGCAGCACGAGGAATTACTGCTCGGACCACCCACTATTACTGAATTCTGAGCACTAAGTAATAAATTTAGCATAAAACGGTACTATATGTCAACATTTATACAAAGGAATCCATGAATAAATCAGCTTTATCCCGGGGAAATGAAAAAAGTTTACTGTAAATACATGCCATTCTTACAACGATGTTATTGCATGCCGGGGTAAGTAGAGGTAAAATGGCATAAATGAAAAAAGTAAAACTTGAGCTTGGCGGCGATAGCTACGAAGTGCGTGTCGGGAGCGGATTGCTGCCGCGGGTAGGGCTGTGGTTGAAAGAGCGGGGTTTTTCCGGTAAGGCGGTAATTATCACCGATACTAACGTTGAAGGCCTTTACGCCGATACCCTGGAGCGCGGACTGGCTAATGCAGGATTCGATACGACCATAATCGAGGTGCCGCCCGGGGAGGAGCATAAATCTCTGGAGACCGCCGGCAGGCTCTACGGAGACCTTACCGAAGCTTATACCGAAAGGAATACACCCGTACTGGCCCTGGGGGGTGGGGTAATCGGCGACCTGGCGGGTTTCGTGGCGGCGACCTACATGCGGGGATTGCCCCTGATACAGGTGCCGACCACCCTGCTGGCGCAGGTGGACAGCAGTATCGGCGGCAAGACGGCAGTTGATTACAGCCGGTTGAAGAACATCATCGGCGTGTTCTATCAGCCGAGGATGGTGGTGGCCGATATTGATACGCTGGCGACCCTCCCGCGGGAAGAACTGGTCAACGGGCTGGCCGAGGTCATCAAGAGCGCCGTTATCAGAAACAGTAACCTTTTTAACTTCCTTGATATAAATGTGAATAAAGTCCTGGAGTATCATCCGGCGGTGCTGGAGACAATTGTCCTGGAGACTGCCAGGATTAAGGCCGAAATAGTAGAGAAAGACGAAAAAGAGGAAGACTTGAGGGGTATCCTGAACTACGGTCATACCATCGGTCACGCCATAGAGTCCGCCTCTAATTATGAGCTTAAACACGGTCAGGCCGTGGCTATCGGAATGGTGGCGGCGGCCAGGATATCAAGTCGGATGGAAATACTCGACGAAGTGGATGTCGTCAAGCTGGAGCGAATTATCGAGAAAGCCGGGCTGCCCCGGGAAATGCCGGATATCGATAAAGACGCGGTATTGCAGGCCATGCAGCATGATAAGAAGGTATCGCAGAACAGGGTAAGGTTTGTCCTGCTTAAAACAATCGGCAACGCATTTATCAGCGACGAGGTAGACCCTTCGCTAGTGGAGGAGGTGCTGATTGGCTGGGGATAAACCTTTAATATGCGCTTCCATTGTTAATGACGATATTGAAGCTATAAGAAAAGTCGAGTCGATGGTCGACCTTTTCGAACTGCGCATCGACCTTGTCGGCGGCGGCTGGCGGGAGGTAGCCGAACATTTAGATAAGCCGTGGCTGGCCTGCAACCGGAGGACTGAAGAGGGCGGTTCCTGGAAGGGCGGAGAGTCGGAAAGGATAGAGGCACTTCTCAAAGCCGTGGAGCTGGGAGCCGGCATAGTTGATATTGAACTCGGCACGCCGGGAGTGGCGTCGGTAATTAGAAAGATAAAGGGAAAGGCAGGATGTTTAATTTCCTATCATAATTTAAAAGAAACGCCCTCTTTAGAGAGGATGAGTGAAATTATAAAAAAGCAGCTGGCCGCCGGCGCCGATATCTGTAAAGTGATCACTACCGCCCGTAAACCGGCGGATAATATCACGGTTTTACAGCTTATCAAGGACTTCCCGGAGATGAAAATAGTTTCCTTTGCCATGGGCGCGGCGGGGCAAATATCCCGCGTACTTTGTATGCTGGCGGGGGGTTACTTTACCTACGCCTCGATTGAACCGGGGCGTGAGTCCGCCGACGGGCAGATGACGGTGGAGGACTTGAGAAAAATTTATAAGGTACTCGGAAATGTCTGATAAAGAAATATCCGGTAAAACTAAAATCTGCGGGCTAATCGGCGACCCTGTCGAGCATACCATGTCGCCGGTGATGCACAACGCCGCTTACAAAAAGCTGGGCCTGGACTATATCTACATACCCTTCCGGGTGGAGCCGGAGCAGCTGGCCCCCGCCGTCGACGGCCTGCGCGCCCTGAACGTAAGCGGATTTAATGTCACCATACCGCACAAAGTATCGATTATTCCAATGCTGGACGGACTCAACCCCCTGGCCGAGAAAATCGGCGCGGTCAATACCGTGGTGAATAAAGATGGCGAATTGAGGGGTTACAACACCGACGCCGAGGGCTTTCTGCGGGCGCTGCTGGAGAAGGGGGTGGAGCCGGATGGTAAAAATATCGTTGTCCTGGGGGCCGGCGGAGCCGCGAGAGCCGTTACCTATATATTAGCGGAAAGGAAAAGCAGCCTGACTATCCTTAATCGCCGGCAGGAACTCGACTGGGCGGAGGCTATCGCCGAGCTTATCAAAGAGGACTTCGGCAAAGCAGTAAAGGTGTTGGAACTCCGTGAGGATAACCTGGCCGAAGCGCTGGAAAAGGCGGATATACTGGTCAATGCTACCAGTGTGGGCATGAGCCCCGCCGGCAGCGAGAGCCCGGTCCCCGCCGGACTGCTGAAAGCCGGCCTGGTTGTGTTCGATGTCGTCTATAATCCCGTCGTCACCAGGCTGCTCGGCGAGGCTAAAGCGGCCGGCGCTCAAACGATTGGCGGAGTGGATATGCTCGCCTGGCAGGGCGCCCTGGCCTTCGAGAAGTGGACGGGGCGGGAAGCGCCGCTCGATTTGATGCGGAAAGAGGCCTTGAAAATGCTGGAGAGCCATGAAGACTAGCATCGCCCTGATAGGTTTTATGGGAACGGGGAAAACAGTAGCGGGTAAACTCCTGGCCGTAAAACTGGGTAAAAAATTTATCGAGACGGATAGTATCATCGAGAAGAAAGCCGGCAAGTCCATCCCCGAGATATTCCGGGAGGACGGTGAAATCAGCTTCCGGGAGCTTGAAATAGAGGCGATAAAAGAAGCCGCGAATGAAAAGAACGCGGTAATCGCTTGCGGTGGCGGCATGGTTCTTAATAAAATAAACATTGACCGTCTTAATAAAGAAAGTATCATCGTTTGCCTGACGGCGTCGCCGCAGGTAATTATAAAACGTACGTCCGGCAATGAGGGTGAAAGGCCGCTGCTCGCCGTCCCCGACCGGGCGCAGCAGATAAAAGAGCTGATGAAATTCCGCAAGCCGTATTACGAACGGTTGGCTGATATTACGATAAATACTTCCGGAATGAGCGTCGATTCGGTAGTCGAGAGAATCATAAGGAAAGTAAAAGACAATGATAGTTAATATTAAGAAAAGCGAAGTAAAAGGGAAAGTAAGAGTTCCTTCTTCCAAGAGCATGACAATCCGGGCGCTGATGTGCGCCGCCTTGAGCCGGGGAAACAGCGAGATAGTCAATCCCCTGGTGAGCGAGGATACCGCCGCCGCCGCCGATGTCCTGGGTGAAATCGGCGTAAGTATCGATAAGGATAAAGACGTGTGGAGGGTGACCGGGGGGAGTATCCGGGTGCCGACCAAGGAATTATATTGCGGCGAATCGGCGACGACGCTAAGGTTTATGACCGCCATATGTTCGCTTATACCCGGCGAACACACGCTTCTCGGCGGCCCCTCGCTTTCTAAAAGGCCGGTTAAATCCCTTATCGAGGCATTGAAGAAACTGGGGGTAAAAGGTTCCCTGGAAGGCAAGACTACGCCGCCGGTGACGATTAAGGGCGGAACCATGAACGGAGGCCTGACGGAACTGCCCGGCAATATAAGCTCGCAGTTCGTCTCTGCCCTGCTCCTTATCGCCCCCTTTGCCAAAAAGGAAACGAAAATCGGTCTTACCACGCCGCTGACATCGAAACCTTATGTCCTTATGACGCTCTGGTGTCTTAAAAAGTTCGGGATAAACGTGCGTACCGAGTTCGATAAATTCACCGTGCGCCGGCAGGCGTATAAGCCGACGCGACTGGAAATAGAGGGCGACTGGTCATCGGCTTCTTATTTACTGGCGCTGGGGGCTGTTTCCGGGAAGATAACGGTAGATAATGTGAGCACGTCCAGTCTTCAAGGCGACCGTATGATACTGGACTACCTGCGCGGCATGGGGGCTAAGGTGGGGGTAACCGGTAAATCCGTTACCGTGACCGGAGGCGACCTGAAGGCGATAAATGCCGACCTTTCCGATTGTATCGACCTTTTACCTACGATGGCAGTTCTGGCCGCTCTGGCCGAAGGTACCAGCGTGTTTATCGGTATCGAACGGGCCCGCATTAAGGAGTCGAACCGGGTGGCTGCCGTGAAAGAGGGCCTGGAAAGGATAGGCGTTACCGTGATCGAAGGCCAGGACAGCCTTACCATCGTCGGCTTAAAGACCAAGCAGCCGAAAGAAGAAGACGAGGATGAGGAAGAAAAGGATAAAGAGGGCGAAGCCGGTGACAAGGCCGAAGAAGAGAAAGAGCCCGTTATCATTGATAGTCGCAGCGACCACCGCATAGCCATGGCTTTCAGCGTGGCCGGAGCCGCCATCGGCGGCATTATCATCGAAGGGGCGGAGTGTGTCGCTAAAACGTTCCCGGATTTCTGGGATGTGCTGAAAAGCGCAGGAGTGGAGGTGGAGATAGATGCAAAATAGTATCGGTAAATTATTTACCGTAACCAGTTTCGGGGAAAGCCACGGTAAGTGCGTGGGGATTATCATCGATGGATGCCCCGCCGGTCTGCCGCTCGCCGGAGAGGATATCCAGCCAGAACTGGACAGGCGCCGTGCCGGCGGGAGCACGGCATCAACCCCGCGGCGGGAGAAGGATAAGGTCGAAATTCTGGCCGGTGTCGGCGACGGTTATACTACCGGCGCGCCCGTGTGCCTGATGATAAGGAATGAGGATATTGACGATACCGTTTACGAGGACATCAGGTTCAAGCTGCGACCGGGACATGCCGACTACACCACCCATATGAAATACGGCGGTTTCAACGACTGGCGCGGCGGGGGCAGGTTTTCCGGCAGGATTACCGCTACTTTCGTCATGGCCGGCGCCGTGGCCGGGAAGTTACTGGATACACTCGGTATTGAAATCGTCGCGCACACGGTGGAAATCGGCGGCGTTGCCGCCGGCCCCGTGAAATATGATGAGATAAAGAAGAAGGCCGGGGCCGACCCGCTTTATTGCGCCGACCCCGCCACCTCGAAGAAAATGACCGGCCTTATCGAGAGTACGAAACAGGCCGGCGACAGTCTCGGGGGTATTATCGAGGGCATCGCCCTCAACGTGCCGGTCGGACTGGGCGAGCCGGTCTTCGATAGACTCGACGGAGAACTGGCTAAAGCGCTGCTCGCCATACCGGCGGTCAAGGGAGTGGAATTCGGCGCCGGTTTTGCGTCGGCCCGTAAAAAAGGTTTGGAGAATAATGACGCGTTTGTCATTCAGGATGGAAAAGTCGCTACAGCAACCAATAACGCCGGCGGGATTCTCGGCGGCATCAGCAACGGCATGCCGGTAGTGGTCAGGGTAGCCGTCAAGCCCACCTCCTCAATCGCCCGGGTGCAGAAAACCGTCGATATACAGAAGATGGAAAGTACCGATATAAAAATAGAGGGCAGGCATGATGTCTGCATCGTCCCCAGGGCGGTGCCGGTGGTTAAAGCCATGATGGCGGTAACGCTCTGCGATTTCGCCGTGAGGGCGGGCCTGATTCCGAGGGTATTAAAATGAACCTTGACGACTTAAGAAAGAAGATTGATGAACTGGACTCCAAACTGGTAGAGCTTATCGGCGAGAGGATAAAAATAGCCGAAGAAATAGGCCGGGGCAAGAAAGAGGAGAGTCGGCTCATCGAGGACCGGGAAAGGGAGTTAAAGGTCCTGCGTAACGTCCGCAAGATGGCGCGGGATGAGGATATAAGCCCCAGCGACATGGAAAATATCTACCGCAATATCATAGACGCCTGCCGTAAAATCCAGGGGGTGGCCGTGGCTTACCAGGGCGAGCCGGGCGCTTATACGGAGGAGGCCGCCTTTCGCTTTTTTGGGAAATCCACCAAGGGCGTGCCTCGCGAAAGCCTCGACGAGGTTTTCGAAGCGGTGGAAGTCGGCGAGGTGCCCTTCGCCATGGTACCGGTAGAGAACTCCCTGGAGGGGAGCATCACCAGAGTGTACGACCTCCTGCCGGACTCGCCCCTGATGGTCTGCGGCGAGACGGAGATGCGCATCAGCCACTGTCTGATAGCCATCGAGGGTGCCACCCTGGACACCGTTAAAACGGTCTATTCCCACCCGCAGGCGCTAGGCCAGTGCCGTAATTTCCTGAACCACCTGGACTGCGAGCTTATACCCGCCTCGGATACGGCGGGCAGCGTCAGGGTGATAAAAGAACAGGGACTGCCGGATAGTGCTGCCGTTGCCAGCGCCAGAGCCGCCGAAATCTATGGCATGAAAATAATCGCCCGGGAAATAGAGGACAACCCGCATAACTATACCCGGTTCTTTATACTGTCTAAAGAGGACTCGCCGCCCAC
The DNA here is from genome assembly GCA_964409485.1 of uncultured Dehalococcoidaceae bacterium. Classification (GTDB taxonomy): domain Bacteria; phylum Chloroflexota; class Dehalococcoidia; order Dehalococcoidales; family RBG-16-60-22; genus JAFGPF01. Next base: position 7,531 of record CAYPDM010000049.1, read on the forward strand.
GGGCAACGATAAGACATCCATCGTCTTTTCACTCAAGCATAAGCCGGGGGCGCTGTACGACTGCCTCCGGGAGTTCGCCTCCCGTGAGGTAAACCTTACCAAGCTGGAATCACGGCCCACTCGCAACCAGCCCTGGGAATACAACTTCTACATGGACTTCTCCGGCCACCGCGAGGAAAAGGGAATCGGCGAGGCTTTAAAATCGCTGGAAGAGCACGTGGTATACGTAAAAATCCTGGGGTCTTACCCCAGGGCAAGATAGCAGCAGGATTACAGGTTATTCCTCCGGTTCGTAGGACTTGAAGATAAAATCTATATCTTCCTGCAAGGCGGCCAGCTTCTCCTTCGGGAAAAGCTTCTCGTCGACATCAATCATCAGCTTCGTCTCGCCCCTGGCCGCGCCGACCACGTGCACGCGCAGGCACTCTTTTTCCGCTTTATCTTTGACGTTGAAAATCAAGGTGCCGCGTGAGACAAATGAAGCCGATTCGTCCGGCAGGGTATAGGTCTCCATCTTATTCTCGCCCAGGCTGGCCCCCTGCTTAAGAGTGAAATCCCTTATCTCCGCATAAAGCAACTCGGGATTGACCTCTTGGTATGTTTTTCTGATTTTTATCATGGTATTTTTCTCCCTGTCCTGATATTATGATAAGTCTTTGCCCGTCTTTCTTCAAGTGGCGAGTCTGTCAACCGGGCTAAGGTAATACCTTTTATATATATACAAGGTGTCATCGGCATGACGCGGGTCTTGAATTGTGTGCCGTTTAATGCTAAAGTTTATACGGTGCGAAACGCAGCGATTCATGAAATCAGAACCGGGAGGTAGCTATCCTTACAATTTGAAGGGTAGCTTTTTTCACGCTTATGGCCGAGAAGATTAAACTGACGATTGATGGTAATGACGTAGAAGTAGAGAAGGGTATTACCGTATTACAGGCGGCGCAGAGCGCCGGTATCTATATACCCACCCTCTGCTACCACCCCGACCTGCAGCCCTACGGCGGCTGCCGGCTCTGTATCGTGGAAATTGAGAATATGCGCGGCCTGCCTACTTCCTGTACTACGCCGGCGACCGAAGGAATGGTGGTAACGACCCATACGGAGAAACTGCAGGAATTAAGACGGTCGTTCCTCCAGCTGATTTTAACGGAACACCCCAACGCCTGTTTGACCTGCCATCGGCGGGAACGCTGCGGTCCTTATGATATCTGCCTGCGCAACGTGGCTGTTACCGAGCGCTGCGTCAGCTGCCCCAACAACGGACAGTGCGAACTTCAGTATCTGGTGGATTACATCGGTCTTAGAGAAGTAGAGCTTCCTTATAAATATAAAGAGCTGCCTGTGGACTATAGTCGCGAGCCTCTCATCAAGCGCGATTATAATCTCTGCATCCTCTGCGGAAGGTGCGTGCAGGTGTGCGCGGATGTCAGGGGAATCGGCGCGGTGAGCTTTATCCACCGGGGATTCGAGACGGTGGTCGGCACGGCGTTCGACCGTCCGCTGCAGGACTCGGGCTGCCGTTTCTGCGGCGCCTGCGTCGAGGTCTGCCCGACCGGCGCGCTGACGGATATGGGGTCGGAGTACGAGCCTGAAAGAGACCCCGAGGAACTGGCGGTGCCATGCAGGTACGCCTGTCCGGCGGGCATCAATGTGCCCCTCTACGTTTACCTCATCGGCGAGGGGAAGTACCAGGAGGCGCTCTCCATCATCAGGGAGAAGGTACCCTTCCCCGGGGTGCTGGGGAGGGTCTGTATTCACCCCTGCGAGGAGGCGTGCCGCCGCGAGGCCCTGAACGAGCCTATCTCTATCAGGTTTATGAAGCGTTTCGTCACCGACCGGGATACCGGCGATTGGAAGAAGTATTCCCGGCACCTGCCGAAAACGGATAAGAAGGTGGCCGTCGTCGGCTCCGGGCCGGCGGGACTGACCGCCGGATATTACCTGGCGAAAGCAGGGCATACGGTAACCGTATACGAGCAGTTCTCTAAAGCGGGAGGCATGATGCGTGTCGGCATTCCCGACTATCGCCTGCCGCCGGCAGTGCTCGACTCCGAAATCGAAGAAATAAAGAGCGCCGGTGTTGACATAAAGCTGAATACCAGGGTTGAATCCGTGGACTGGCTTTTCGAGCAGGGGCACGACGCCGTCTTCCTGGGGCCGGGGGCGCATAAAGGCATGACCCTGGGCGTAGAGGGCGACGACCTGCCCGGCGTTTTCGACGGAGCTTCGTTTTTAAGAGATGCCAATCTCGGTGTTAAAGTGGATGTGGGCAAAAAAGTAGCCGTTATCGGCGGGGGCAACGTGGCCATCGATAGCGCGCGGGTAGCCCTGCGTCTCGACGCTAAAGATGTAACCATTATCTACCGCCGCACCCGCGCCGAAATGCCGGCCAGTCCCGAGGAAGTCGAGGCGGCGCTGGAGGAGGGGATAAAGATAGAATTCCTCACCGGGCATCTCAAGGTAAGACAGGAAAGCGGACACCTGGTCATGACCTGCAATCGCAATCGACTGGGCGAGCCGGACGCCAGCGGGCGCCGGCGTCCGGTAGCAATAAAAGGCAGCGAGTTCGATGTGGAATATGATTCTATAATCGGCGCCATCGGCCAGAGGCCGGATATACCGCAAGATTTTAAAGTCAAGACCGGCCGGGGCAATACAATCCAGGCCGAACCGGAGACAATGGCGACAAGTCGGCAGGGTATCTGGGCGGGTGGTGACGCCGTTACCGGGCCGGACTCGGTCATCAGGGCCATCGCCGCCGGAAGAAGGGCGGCTGTGTCAATCGATAAATATCTGGGCGGCAGCGGCATTATCGACGAAGAGTTAACCCGCGAACGTGAAATCAGCATTTGCGCCGGCATGACGGCAGAGGACTTTCACGGTAAGACGCGGGTGCAAATGCCGTGCCTGCCGCCGGAGAAGGTCATTAATAACTTTGACGAGGTAGAGCTGGGGCTGCCGGAAGAGGGGACTATCGCCGAGGGCAAACGGTGCCTGCAGTGCGGTGTCAGACTGCAAATATCTCCGGCGCCGCTGCCGCCGGGGGCGTGTCTGAAGAAGACCAGGCAGTCCGGTAAGGTAGAATCCGTCGCTTGAGCTTTCTATAAAACCTCCCGACCGATTAATCTATATTTCTACTCGGATATCGGGTATAGCCGTTTATTTTTACCGGAAAAAAGTTTGAAATGAAAGACAATCCCCAGGGCGCCGTAAAAAGATATATCGTACTCATTGTATCCACGGTAACGGCTTTCATCATGCCGTTCCTATCGGCGGCGGTGAATGTAGCCCTGCCGACCATAGGACGGGAATTCGCTATGGAAGCGGTGGTGATGACGTGGGTCAGCACGATATTCTTCCTGTCAATCGCCATGGTCCAGGTACCCTGCGGGCGGCTCGCCGATATTTACGGACGTAAAAAACTCTTTGTTATCGGGCTGCTGGTGACCATCTTTGCCTCTTTCTTCGGGGCGTTTACCGACTCGGTTGTCATGCTGCTTATCAGTATGGCTTTACTGGGAATGGGCGCCGGGATAACCTTCAATAACAGCATCTCCATCCTGACCTCGGTGTTCCCCGACGATATGAGGGGACGGGTTCTGGGGATAAGCACGGCCGGAACGTATATCGGGCTTTCAATGGGGCCGTTTATCGGCGGGGTTCTCACCGGTTTATTCGGCTGGCAGAGTATTTTCATACTCGCCGGTATCCTTAATATAATACTACTGGCGCTCGTTTTCTACGCTCTAAAGGGCGAGTGGCGTGAGGCGGAAGGCGAAAAATTCGACTATATCGGTTCGATTACTTACGCCGTTTCCATAGCCCTGTTCATATACGGCTTCTCCTCTCTGCCCAGTGTTCTCGGCATAGTCCTGTTTTTACTGGGTGTGGTGGGTATGATGTTCTTTGCCCGCTGGGAAGCGAGGGTGGAAAGTCCCATCTTCGACCTCAAACTTTTCAGTGAGAACAAGGTCTTTTTCTTCTCTAATATGGCGATGTTTATCTCCTATATCGCTACTTTTGCCGTGAGTTTCTTGCTGAATCTTTACCTGCAATATATTAAAGGTCTTGCGCCGCAGACGGCCGGCCTGGTGTTAATCGTCGCCTCGGTGCTGATGGCGATTATGACGCCGATTTCCGGGCGGATTTCGGATAAAATAGAACCGAGGCTGGTGGCCTCGGTGGGGATGTCGTTCAGCTGTGTGGCGCTGCTGCTGCTCATATTTTTAAACGACGGCACCATGCTGTGGTTTATCATCGTCGCGCTGGCTATCAACGGTCTGGGTATCGGGATTTTCTCGTCGCCGAATACCAACGCTATTATGGGGTCGGTGGAAAGAAAGTCGCTGGGGGTGGCCGCCGGTATGCTGGGAACGATGCGGACGGCCGGGATGATGGTCAGCATGGGCATCATGATGATAATATTTTCGCTGTTTATCGGCCAGGCCGAGATTACCCCGGAGCGCT
>CAYPDM010000050.1:0-5450 GCA_964409485.1 uncultured Dehalococcoidaceae bacterium
GTAATATAGGGATAAACGCCCATAGCCGCCACGCTGAACTGCTTCATGGCGCCCCCGCTGAACAGGTCGAGCATGCCCAGCAGGGCATTGCTTTCGAAAAGCTGGTGCAGCGCGTCAAGGTTCACCCCCGGGAGGGGGACGTGCGCTATAAAGCGGAAGACTACCAGAATACCTACGGTAATCAGGATTCGGCGCCGGAGGTCGGGCAGGCTGAAGGCATCTATCATGGCCTGCAGTAGTCTGGGTCTACTCGGCCTTTGCCGCATGCTTTACCTCCTCAACCGTGCCGCCGGCTGCTTCTATCTTGGCCCTGGCCGCGGCTGAAAATTTGTGCGCCTTGATGGTAAGGGGACGGTCTATATCGCCATCGGCCAGAATCTTCACAGGGTATTTTAATGATTTAATAATACCTGACGCCACCAATTGTTCCGGCGTTACCTCGCTGCCGGAGTCGAACGCGTTAAGCGCGCCGACCTTGACGGTGCTGTACTCCGTCCGGAAGATATTGGTAAAGCCGCGCTTCCGGGGGAGGCGCTGGATTAAAGGCAGCTGGCCGCCCTCGAAGCCGGGGCGCATCTTATAGCCGGCGCGGGACTTTTGCCCCTTGCAGCCGCGCCCGGAATAAGTACCGCGGTTACTGCCGTCGCCGCGGCCTACGCGTTTGCTGGCTTTTCTGGAGCCCGGCGCCGGGGAAATGCTATTCTGTCTGACCAATCTCTTCCTCCACTTTTACCAGGTGTCTTACCTTGTTTATCATCCCTCTGACGGAGTTTGTATCTTCATGGACAACGCTCTGGTTAAGCCGGTGAAAACCCAGAGATTTCAGGGTCCTCTTCTGGCTTTCTTCATAGCCGATGCCGCTTTTAATCCAGGTTACTTTAAGCTTGCTCACTGGGTGCTGTCTCCTCGGTGGTTACGGTCGCCTTGCGCTTGGAAATTTCATCCTTGGGAATTTTCAACTCGCTTAGCGCCTTAATGGTCGCCTTGGCAACGTTGATATGGTTGGACGTGCCGAGCGATTTTGTGAGTATATCTTTAATTCCCACGGCCTCAAGTACCGCCCGGACGCTGCCGCCGGCGATAACGCCGGTACCCGGCGCCGCGGGTTTTAAGAGTACCCTGGCAGCCCCGAAGTCCGATGTAATTTCGTGCGGGATGGTACTCCCGATCAGAGGCACTTTTATTAAATTTTTCCTGGCTTGAGCCCCGCCTTTGCTTATGGCGGCAGGGACTTCATTGGCCTTGCCGATGCCCAGGCCGACATATCCTTCGCCATCGCCGGTTACCACCAGGGCGCTGAACCGGAGGCGCTTGCCGCCTTTCATCACCTTGGCGACGCGGTTAACGTCGATGAGTTTATCGTTGAGATTAAGTTCGACCGGGTCAATCCGGCTTATAGGTTGTTTCATCAGACCTGCATCGTCCTCTCTTAGAACTTAAGTCCACCCTTCCGGGCTGAATCCGCCAGGGCTTTTACCCTGCCGTGATATTTAAAACCGCCGCGGTCAAAGGCCACCAGGCCGATTCCTTTTTCGGTGGCGCGTTTGGCCAGCAGGGAACCTACCAGTTCCGCCCGGCCGGTCTTGGATTTTCCTTTAGAATCATTTTTAATCTCCGTATCGAGGCTGGAGGCGGAGACCAGCGTATGCCCCTGTAAATCATCAATTACCTGGGCGTATATATGGTTCAGGCTGCGGAAAATGCAAAGTCGCGGTCTGGAATCGCTTCCTTTAACCTTCTGCCTGACCTTGTAATGCCTTTTGCTGCGCGCTTCTCTGGTAGTTAATTTGCTCATTATTATTACCCGCCAACAACCTTACCGGCCTTGCCCGGTTTTAGATGCACCGTTTCCCCGGCGTATCTGATGCCCTTGCCTTTATAGGCATCCGGGGGGCGGATGGCCCTGATTTCGGCCGCCATCTCGCCGACGTCTTCTTTACTAATGCCGCTGACCTTAATCCGGTTGTTTCCTTCCACGGATAGGGTTAATCCCGGCAGCGGCTTTACCTCTACCGTGTGAGAAAAGCCGATGCGGATAACCAGATTATCGCCGACCTTCTCGGCTCGGTAGCCCACGCCGACTATATCCAGCGATTTTTCAAAACCCTTGGATACCCCCTCTACCATATTGGCCAGGAGGCTCCGAGTCAGCCCGTGGAAGGCGCGGTGTTTTTTACTCTCACTCGGTCGGTTCACCGTTATAGTATTTCCCTCCAGGTTGATGAGCATTTCAGTGGGAAGAGAGCGGCTCAATTCCCCTCTGGGGCCTTTTACGGTAACACTCTCCCCCGCAATATTCACCGTCACTCCGGACGGTATATCTATCGGCATTTTTCCTACTCTAGACATCTGTTACTCCAGAAGTGATTTACCATATATAACATAATAATTCGCCGCCGGAACTCTGGTGCCAGGCCTGTTGCCCCGTCTTAAGGCCGCTGGACGTGGAGACGATTGCGATACCCAGGCCGCCGTATACACGCGGTATCTCCTTCTTTTGCACGTATACTCTCAATCCCGGCTTGCTGACACGCTTCAATCCCGAAATGGCCGGCTTATTATCATCCATGTACCGAAGCTGTACTTTTATTACCCGGTGCGGCTTGCCCTTGACAACCTCGTAATCGGTGATGAAGCCTTCTTCTTTGAGGATTCTGGCGATAGAAAGCTTGATCTTAGAGGCGGGCACCAGGACGCTATCATGCCTTACCATGATGGCATTTCTTATTCGGGTTAACATATCAGCGATTGGATCTGTGACTGTCATACCTAATATTCCTTACTATATATTACCAGCTGGACTTCCTTACTCCCGGCAGCTTGGCTTCCAGCGCCAGTTTTCGGAAGCATATGCGGCATATACCGAACTTGCGTATATAAGCCCGGGGTCGCCCGCAAAGGGCACACCGGTGGTACTGCCGCACCGGATATTTAGCCGTGCGTCCGGCTTTAACTACTATCGACTTCTTGGCCATAACTAACTCGCTCCATCCTTGGCGAAGGGCATCCCCAGTAATTCCAGCAGGTGTTTGCCGTCTTCGTCTTTTTCAGCCGTGGTGATAATGGATATTTCCATTCCTCTCACTTTATCTATTTTGTCATACTCTATTTCCGGGAAGAGAATCTGCTCCCGGAGACCCAGCGTAAAATTGCCCCGGCCGTCAAAGGAATCCGGTGAGACCCCTTGGAACTCGTGCATACGGGGCAGCACCGCATTAACCAGCTTGTCAAAGAAGTCATACATGCGTTCGCCGCGCAGCGTCACCATTATGCCGATGGGCATTCCCGTCCTCAACCGGAAAGCGGCGATGGACTTTTTAGCCCGGGTGATGACGGCGTGCTGTCCGGCGATGGCCACCAGGTCCTGTTCCGCCGCTTCCAGCGACTTGGCATTGGCGATAGCTTCGCCCACGCCGATATTCAACACAATCTTTTCAAGGCGGGGTGCCTGCATGATATTTTTATATCCGCAGATTTCCATCAAGCGGGGCACAACCTCCTGGCGGTATTTTTCTTTAAGTCTGGCCATTTTACTCAATCACCTCGCCGCAGGCGCGGCAGATTCTTACCCTGCGACCGTCTTCAAGTTTACGGTATCCGATGCGCCCCGGCTTGTTGCACTTATCGCAGAGCAGCATGACGTTGGAAATATTTAAGGGCGCTTCCAGGTCTATAATACCCGCCTGTCTGACGGCTCCCTTGGCTTTTGAATGCTTTTTAATAAAATTGACACCTTCCACTATTACCTGCTTTTTCCTGGGATGGGCAAAGCGCACCTTTCCCTTTTTGCCCCTGTCCTTACCCTTGATAACCAGTATGGTATCGTCCTTTTTTATTTTCATTGTTCTTCTGCCTTTATAAGACCTCTGGCGCCAGAGAGATAATTTTAGTATAATTTTTATCCCGCAGTTCCCGGGCTACCGGACCAAAAATGCGGGTGCCCTTGGGTTCGTTTCTATCCGTTAAAATAACGGCGGCGTTTTCATCGAATTTAATATAAGAGCCGTCGGGGCGCCGGTAGGGGTGGGACGTGCGGACGACTACCGCCCGTACGACATCGCCCTTCCTGGTGCCGGCGTTGGGTATGGCCCGTTTGACGGATGCTACGATAATATCTCCGACGTGCGCATATTTTCTCCGGGTACCGCCGAGAACGTTAATGCACATGATTTCACGGGCACCCGTGTTATCCGCTACTTTTAGCCTGCTCTGCATCTGAATCATGTCTGTATCACCACAATCCTAGTTTGTTATCTCCTGTGGCTTGATATCGGCAACTTCTCCCTTGGTTATTATCTCCGCCACCCGCCATCTCTTTAACCTGGAGGTGGGGCGGGTTTCTACAATCCTTACCGTATCTCCAACCTTGCTCTGGTTCTTTTCGTCATGAGCGTAATATTTAACGACTCTCCTGATGGTCTTCTTATAAAGCCGGTGATGTTTGGGCGTATCCACGGCGACGACCACGGTCTTGTCCATTTTATCGCTTACAACCTTACCGAACCTGGTCTTACGCTTTTCTTCCATAATATCCTACCTTATGCCCAGTTCTTTCTCCGTGATCAGGGTCTTGAGTCGGGCAATCTTCCTCTTAACCCTCCGTACTTCGCGGTGGTTTACCAGCTGCTTGGTGGCCAGGCGAAAGCGCAGGTTGAAAAGCTCCTGGTGGGTTTCTTCCAGTTGCTTCTTCAAATCGTCGGTGCCGAGGGCTCTAAATTCTTCCAGTTTCAATGCGATTACTCCCTACTTTGCCGATTCACCGCCTACGGTGACGCTTTCTCTTAATATAAATCTGGTCTTTAGCGGCAGTTTGTGGGCAGCCAGGCGTATTGCCTCCTGGGCTACCTTTTCACCGACTCCCGCCATTTCAAACATTACTTTGCCGGCTCTAACCACGGCTACCCAGTGGTCCGGGGCGCCTTTACCGCTGCCCATGCGTGTTTCCGCCGCCTTCTTGCTGACCGGTTTGTCCGGGAATATGCGTATCCAGACCTTGCCTCCGCGGCGGATATGACGCGTAATGGCACGCCGGGCCGCCTCTATCTGGGCGCTGGTTAGCCAGGCCGATTCCATGGCCTGCAGGCCGTAATCGCCGAAGCCGATAACATTACCCGAGTTGGCTTTGCCGCGGCGGCGGCCTCTATGCGCTTTTCGGTATTTTACACGCTTAGGCTGCTGCATTCTTGTCCTCTTCCTTCTCTGGCGTCACATCCGGTTCCGGTGCGGCGGCTTTAGCTTTAGTTGTCTTTTTTGCCCTGGGCTTGGCCGGTTTTTCTTCTACCGGCGCTTTCTCATCGGTTGTTTTGGTTGCGGCTGCTCGGGTGGTTTTCTTTGCCTTCGGCCTGGTTTTTTCCTCTTCGTCTTTGGCAGCCGGCGCTTTTTTAGTTGCCGTCTTAGCCGGCTTTGCTTTCGCTTTCTTAGTCGCTACCGCTTCGGCGGGTTTTTCTTCA
>CAYPDM010000050.1:5550-11962 GCA_964409485.1 uncultured Dehalococcoidaceae bacterium
GCTGCCGCCTCGGCGGGTTTTTCTTCAACTATTTCAGGTGGAGCCACTTCGGCGGGTTTTTCTTCAGCTTTTTCAGGTGGAGCAGCTTCAACTGCCGCCTCGGCGGGTTTTTCTTCGGGGGCTGCCTCCTCCGGTTTTTCTTCTACCTCCGCTACCTTGAGTTCGGGCAGTATCTGCCCTTTGTATATCCATACCTTGACGCCGATGCGGCCCAGAGTGGTACGCGCCTCGGTGAAACCATAATCAATATCTGCCCGCAGTGTATGCAGGGGGACCTGTCCCTGGTGTGAAGTCTGGCGGCGGGCAATCTCGGCGTTACCCAGTCGGCCGGCGCAGCTGACTTTTATGCCTTTGGCTCCTGCCTGCGTGGTGCGAAAGATAGCCTGTTTCATGGCGCGCCGGTAGGCTACCCGGCGTTCAATCTGCTCGGCTATCGACCTTGCCACCAGGTAAGCGTCCAGTTCCGGCTGGCGTATCTCCTGGATATTCAACCTTATTCTTTTCCCGATAAGCTTTTCGAGGTGTTGCCTCATTTCATCGACCCGCTGTCCGCCTCTTCCGATAACGATGCCGGGTCGGGCGGTATACAGGGTAATGGTGACATCTTTAGCCTGTCGGTCGATTTCAATCAGGGAGATGGCGGCTTCCGGGTACTTGGTGATAATCTCTTCCCGTAGCTTATTATCTTCCAGGACGAACTCGGCATAATGGGTGTCGCTGTACCACTTGGACTGCCAGTCTTTAATGATCCCAAGTCTGAAACCTATCGGGTGAACTTTATGACCCAATTAACCCTCCTGTTCAGCAACTATTACAGTGATATGGCTGGAATGCTTCCGGATAGGGCTTACCCGCCCCCTCGACCGTGGCCGGAACCTGCGCAGGCTGCGCGCTTCATCGACATAGATGCTGACAACTTTTAAATCGGCGGGGTCTATCTGGAAATTGTTTTCGGCATTGGCCGCGGCCGATTGCACCGCTTTAGCGACGACCCTGGCTTTGGGCGTCGGTGTAAAGCGGAGCAGCGTCAGCGCTTCGTCTACCTTTTTACCCCGCACCATATCCACCAGCGGACGCACTTTGGCGGCTGGTATTCCCGTGTCTTTAGCTACGGCTTTAACTTCCACTTTTTCTTACACCTGTTTCAGGCAGTTCCCCGCCTTTTATCTCTTTCTTACCTGGGTAACTTTCTCCGATCTTGCCACGTGCCCCCTGAAGGTGCGCGTATTGGCGAACTCACCCAGTTTATGACCGACCATATTTTCGTTAATATAAATGGGTACGTGCCTCCGGCCATCATGGACGCCGATGGTAAGGCCTACCATCTGCGGTAGAATAGTCGATGACCGCGCCCAGGTTTTTATGACCGTTTTCTGGCCCGAGCGTATCGTGGCATCTACTTTCTTTCCCAGCTTTTCGTCAACTGCCGGCCCTTTTTTGGTTGACCTTGACATAGTACCTCTCTATCCGCCTATTTTCCTCTGCGTTTTACAATCATCCGGTCGGAAGCCTTCGGCTTGCGTGTTTTATAACCCAGGGCCGGTTTGCCCCAGGGTGTTTTCGGCCCGGGCATGCCGATCGGTGAACGGCCTTCGCCGCCGCCGTGAGGATGGTCACGCGGGCTCATAGCGGAGCCCCTCACCGTGGGCCGCCACCCCATATGTCTTTTACGGCCTGCCTTGCCCAGGGTGATATTCTGATGTTCCGCATTCCCTATCTGGCCGATGGTCGCCATACATTCGCTGGGGACTCGGCGCAGTTCGCCGGACGGGAGGCGGAGTAAAACGTATTTGCCTTCCTTGGCCATCAGCTGTGCCGATGCCCCGGCGCTGCGTACCATCTGCCCGCCTTTGCCGGGCACCATTTCTATATTGTGTATCTCCGTGCCCGATGGCATATTTTTCATGGGCAGGGTATTTCCCGGTTTAATTTCGGCTTTGTTGCCGGACATAATCATGTCGTCTACGTTCAGCCCCACGGGGGCCAGAATGTAGCGTTTTTCTCCGTCGACGTAGAAGATAAGGGCGATACGCGCCGAGCGATTGGGGTCGTATTCGATGGCGGCTACGCGACCCGGAATATCAATCTTATCCCGTTTAAAATCTATTATGCGCAGTCGGCGTTTTTCCCCGCCGCCCCGGTGACGCACGGTTATTTTACCGCGGAAATTACGACCCGCCTGGTTCTTCTTGGGCAGAAGCAGCGATTTCTCCGGCTTGCTCTTGGTTATCTCGTCGAAGGTATAGCCGCTCATGCCCCGTCGGCCCGGGGAGGTAGGACGATATATCTTTAGTGCCACTAAGCTTCCCCCTTCATTCTATACACCTTCAAAAAATTCTATCTTGTCCCCCGGCTGGAGGGTGACGATTGCTTTTTTCCAGGGACTTGTATGCACCTGCCGCCGTCCCACCAGGCGTGTCTTGCCCCTCATGGTGATGACGTTAACTCCGGTGACCTTTACGTTAAAAGCCTTTTCCACAGCCTCTTTTATCATGGGCTTATTAGACCCGGCGGCTATCTCGAAGGCGTATTTATTTAACGCTTGGAGTTCGGTGCTTTTTTCGGTTATCAGCGGACGGCGCAGCACCTCGTACAGATGCATTATCTCCCCCTTTGATTAATCCGTTACCCCATAATTTTTCCGCTACCCGTACCGCAGCCTCGGTCATCAGCAGCGTATTATGGGAAAGAATATCCAATATATTAAGTATACTGGCCGGCATGGTTTTAATTTCCGGTATATTGCGAGCCGATTTTATAACGTTCTCTTCCGGTTCCTGTGTAACGATGAGAGCGGAAGAGTTTATCCCGAGAGCCGCCAGAATTTCGGCCATTTTTTTAGTCCTGGGCTCGGTTATATCAAATCCCTCGAGTACTTTCAACTCGCCGTCGCCGGCCTTGGCGGAAAGGACGCATTTAAGGGCCAGGCGGCGCATTTTCCGTGGTATGTCCTGGCGGTAGTCCCGCGGGTGCGGCCCGAAGGTAATACCCCCGCCGCGGTGTAACGGGTTTTTCTTGCTGCCGGTGCGGGCGTAGCCGGTGCCCTTCTGGCGATGCAGCTTGCGGGAGCTGCCGTGAACATCGGCCCGGGTCTTGGTTGAAGATGTTCCCTGCCGGGCGTTGGCCTGCAGTCCCACCATCACCTGGTGTACTACGGCTTCGTTAAACGGCACGGCGAAGACCGTATCACTCACTTCAATCTGCCGGACTTCCTCTCCGGAAGTGTTATAAACCGGGACCTTCACGTTATTTCTTCCCTCTCCTGGACTTTTTTATCAGTAACAGGCTGTTGGTGCCTCCGGGCACGGCTCCCTTGACCAGCAGCAGGTTGCGGGCCGGGTCTGCCTGAATTACCTCCAGATTGATGGCGGTTACCCGCCGGTTTCCCATGTGCCCCGACATGCGCATTCCCTTATAGACGCGACCGGGCGAGGTCGTGGAGCCGATGGAGCCGGGCGCGCGGTGGCGGTCCGACTGGCCGTGCGTTTTAGGGCCGCCCTTGAAGTGGTGGCGCTTTACCGTGCCGGCGAACCCCTTGCCCCTGGATGTACCGGTAATATCAACCGCATCTCCGGCTTTAAACAGGCTGACATCGACCTTCTGGCCGGCCTCAATCGCCTGGCTTTCGTCAAGATTGAACTCACGCAGATATCTGAATTTCGTCTTTTCTTTCTCCCTGGTTTTACCGCGCTTGCCGGACTTTGCCTTTTTCCCTTCCCCGAAGCCGAGTTGAGCGGCTTTGTAGCCTTCTTTTTCCATGGTTTTAATATGCATGACGGTACAGGGGCCGGCCTCGATGGCGGTTACCGCCTCGGCCCTGCCGCCCTCAACGAAAACCTGGGTCATGCCCAGCTTCTTGCCAATAATTCCTTCTGTCATAATTTCACCGGTTCAAGGGTTCTTACAGTTTAATATCTATTTCCACTCCGGAAGGCAGGTTCAGCTTGGTCAGGGCATCAATCGTCTTGGAGGTCGTCTCGATGATGTCGATAAGACGCTTGTGCGTGCGAATCTCAAACTGCTCCTGCGAGTCTTTGTCGATAAAAGGAGAGCGGATAACGCTGAATTTCTGGATGCGCGTGGGCAAAGGTACCGGCCCGACGGCTACCGCCCCGGTGCTTTCTACCGCTTCCAGAATCTGACGGGCTGACTGGTCCACTACTTTGTGGTCGAACCCCTTGAGTTTAATGCGTATTTTCTGCTTAGCCATATTTCCTGCCTAAAGCTTTTTCAATAATGCCGTCTTTAATTTCTGCAGGTACCTGCTCGTAGCTGTGAAATTCCAGGGAGTGAGTCGCCCTGCCCTGGGTCAGCGACCGCAGCCTGGTGGCATACCCGAACGATTCGGCCATGGGTATGAGGCAATGGATGACGTACATCTCGCCCTGGGTATCTACCTTGCTGATGTGGCCTCTCTTGGCGTTCAGGTCGCCGATGATATCACCGAGGAATTGCTCCGGCGCCACGACTTCAAGGCCCATAATCGGCTCAAGGAGGATGGGACCGGCTTTCCTGACCCCGTCTCTTAGCGCTATCGAGCCTGCCATTTTAAAAGCCAGCTCGGAGGAATCGACCTCGTGGTAGCTGCCATCGTAGAGAGTGGCCTTAATATCGACCACCGGGTAGCTGGCGAGAACGCCGGTTTCCATGGCTTCTTTTATGCCTACCTGAACCGGCGGGATATATTGCCTGGGTATGGTGCCGCCTTTAATGGCATCGACGAATTCAAAGCCCTTGCCCCGTTCCAGCGGCTCGAGCTCGATGTTAATCTGTCCGTACTGGCCGCGACCGCCGCTCTGACGGATAAACTTGCCTTCCACTTTTACCGGTGCGGTAATCGTCTCCTTATAGGCGACACGCGGTCTGCCTACTTTAACGCCCACTCTGAATTCACTGATGAGCCGGCTGACGATTACTTCTATGTGGAGCTCGCCCATGCCCGAGATTATTGTCTGACCGGTTTCCTCGTTGTAGGTTACTTTAAAAGTGGGGTCTTCTTCGGTCAGTTTCTGCAGGGCTTCGCCCAGTTTTTCCTGGTCGGCTTTGGTCTTTGGTTCGATGGCGATGGATATTACCGGCTCGGGGAAGCTTATCGATTCCAGCAGTATCGATTTGGAGGAGTCGCAGAGGGTATCGCCGGTGAACGTGTTTTTCAGTCCCAGCGTGGCGACAATCGCCCCCGCACCAGCTATGTCGACATCCTCCCGGTGGTTGGCATGCATCAATAAAAGACGGCCGATACGTTCCGACCGTCCCCTGGTGGGGTTGTATACCTGCGTTCCCACCTTGACCTTGCCTGAATAGACCCTGAAGTAAACCAGCCTGCCTACGAACGGGTCGGTGACGACCTTAAAAGCCAGCGCGGAGAAAGGGGCGTCATCGCTGGCTTCACGGCTGGTCCTCTCACCCGTCCTGGTGTTCGTACCTTCTACCGGCGGTACTTCCAGGGGTGAAGGGAGATAATCAACGATGGCGTCCATGAGGGGCTGAATGCCCATGTTTTTCAGGGCGCTGCCGCACATAACGGGCACCCCTTTATTATTAAGGGTAATCCGTCTTAGTGATTGCTTTATTTCATCGGGCTCAACTTCATGGCCCTCGATGTAGGATATCATCATAATATCGTCATGTTCGGCGAGTTTGGCTATCAAATTCTGTCTTAGTTCAGCAACCCTGTCCTTCTCGGAGTCCGGCATGGGTATCTCTTCCGGTCCTCTCTCGGGGTCGTTGATAAAGCGCCAGGCCTTATTTTCAACCAGGTCAATAACGTCCTGGAAAGTGTCCTCGGCGTTGAGGGGGAGCTGTATCGGCAGGGGCGTGGCTCCCAGCCGCGTTTCAATCATGGAGAACGTCCGGCTGAAATCGGCGCCGATGCGGTCCATTTTATTAATAAAGCAGATTCTGGGCACTTTGTATCTGTCAGCCTGCCGCCAGACTGTCTCCGACTGCGCTTCGACACCGGCTACGGCGTCGAACACGACA
Source organism: uncultured Dehalococcoidaceae bacterium (assembly GCA_964409485.1). Taxonomy (GTDB): domain Bacteria; phylum Chloroflexota; class Dehalococcoidia; order Dehalococcoidales; family RBG-16-60-22; genus JAFGPF01. Next base: position 11,533 of record CAYPDM010000050.1, read on the forward strand.
ACCCCTCCGTCGAGCACCCGGAGGCTGCGTTCTACCTCGGCGGTGAAGTCCACGTGCCCCGGCGTGTCGATAATGTTGATGCGGCGCTCCTTCCAGTAACAGGTCGTTGCCGCCGCCGTAATGGTTATGCCGCGTTCCCTTTCCTGCTCCATCCAGTCCATAACGGCGGTGCCTTCATGCACCTCGCCGATTTTATACGTACGGCCGGTGTAATAGAGTATCCTCTCGGTGACGGTTGTCTTACCGGCATCGATATGGGCGATAATGCCAATATTCCGGATATCCTCTAGAGGGAAGCTCCTGGGCACTCTTTTCTCTCCCGCCGTTACTGGCTTGTTTAATTTAACACTGCTATTAATCAAAAATCCCCTTACCATCTATAGTGAGCAAAGGCCCGGTTGGCCTCGGCCATTCTATGTGTGTCTTCACG
>CAYPDM010000051.1:0-11525 GCA_964409485.1 uncultured Dehalococcoidaceae bacterium
GGCAGCGTAGCTCAGTGGTAGAGCAGGGGACTCATAAGCCCTTGGTCGCTGGTTCAATCCCAGCCGCTGCCACTTCTTTTTAGGCTCAAATCCCCTAATTTTCTTAGGCCATCCTAACATTTGCTAAACTTTTACGCTTGCATTTTGCAATAGTTTTACGATAGGTCAATATTAAAAATAATTCTTCTGATTACTGAATTCAACTTCTATAAACCGGAGATATAATTCCGGCTCTGTCTAACGCTGGTACGCGCCCTGCCATAGCCCTGTAAAAAAATTCCGGGCATTAATTCCAAGTACCCGCGTATCATAGCCGCCTTCCTGAACTACAAGCGTAGGCAGGTGGAGAGAACCTATCATACTCCCCATTTCCTCGTAATCCGCAGCTTCCAGCGTCCAGCTGCCGGTGGGGTCTTCTTTAGCAGTGTCCAGCCCTAAAGGAATAACCAGATACCTGGGACGGAACCGGGTTATCCTTTTCAGCGCCTCGCGGAGGGCTTCGCGGTGCGTCTCGCCGCCGATGTTCTCCGGCAGCGGTATATTGACGTTATAGCCCCTGCCGGCGCCCCTCCCCTTTTCACCCCTGAAGCCGCTGAAATAGGGGTAGGTAAAGCGCGGATGGCCGTGAATTGAGATAGTCAGAACGTCGGAACGCTCGTAGAAAATTTCCTGCTGGCCGTTGCCATGATGATAATCGACATCCAGCATCGCCACTTTCCCGTAGCTACAGAGAAGATGGGCCGCTACCGCCGCCGAATTGAAATAGCAGAAGCCGCCGAAGTTGGCAGGCTCGGCATGGTGGCCGGGCGGTCTCACCAGGGCATAGGCTAATCTGTAACCTTCGAGGAGCTTTTTAGCTGCCGTAAGGGTGCAATCGACCGCCCTCTTGGCGGCCAGATAGGCGTTGCCGGTCAGCGGTGTAAACGTATCGATGCAGTAATACCCGACGCGGGTGGGCAGGTCTTTGGGCGGACGCGTCCGGTTGCGTACCGGAAAGACGTAGGGATATATCGCCGTATCTTCGTCAAGTCCGGTACAGACCTTCCACAAATAGTCGACGAAACCGTGGTCGTGGACAGCGCGGATGTGCTTTTCCGAGTAGTGACGTACCGGGACCCTTTGAAACAGGTCGGTCTTATTCAGTTCTTCCATAATTACGTCTATCCGTACCGGCGACTCCACATAGCCGCGTTCTTCGACATGGTGAATCCAGTGACGGTCATTAACAACCAGCCTGATACGTAGGTCAGCCCGAGTGGTACGGCTTACGGGCACGGGGGGCTTTTTCACGTACTTCGGTTTCCTAATCTGTACAGGGTCATCCTTGAACGATTCGACGACAGTTTCTACATATTCTGGGGGGCAAACGCCCCGGTATTTCCGCTCCAGAATAGCCCTGACGATTTCCCTGGCAGCATCGCGAGAAAGCTCAATTTCCTGCGCCAGGTCGTCGTAGACCAGGTACGGCGGATTATCGTCGCCGGGCTTGAGCGGTGTCTCGTAGGCGGTGTTAGCGATGGGGCGGGCCCCGTAACGCTCGTAAAAACGCAGGCGCGCCGCGTTCTGTTTTCGGATAAACGGGTCGCGGCTAAGAACAGGGTCATCCGGCAGGCACTCGAAGAATAATCCGATGCTCTCCAGGTCGAGTGTCTCCTCGCGTACCCTTTCGTAGAGGGCCCCGCCGATGCCGCCGCCCGTTTTTTGCGGACCGGCCGAGATATAGTCCAGATAACAAAAACGCAGGGCGGGTTCATGAAACAGCAGGGCGAAACCGTCCACATGCCCCCTTATTCCCTCGGCCACAAAGAGGATGGAACGGAAACGGTACTTCATCGGATTGCGGAGCTGTTCCGGCAGTTTTTTTATGTCCCTCCTGGATAGAAGGGGAAACTGGGCGCGCAGAATCTCCTGCACCTGGGATATAGCATCCTGGTTGGACGGGGTAATATCGTCATAGACTCTGCGAATGCGGAACATGGTAACTCACCCGTATCAACCTAAACTATTAATCGAGATGTTTCTGCAGGATTAATTTATCATCGCCGGGCGCGTAGAAGTCCGGGACACGACCGACTATTTCGTAGCCGCGCCCGAGATAAAAACGGCGGGTCTTCTCATATATCGGGGTAGATGATGTCTCGATAATTATCAGCCTGCCCCGCGCTTTCCTGATAGCCGCCTCGGCTGCTTTGGTGAGGGCGGTGCCGATTCCCTCTCCCCGTTGGTCACGGGTGACGGCCTCCCAGTAAATATCCCAGGTGCCATCGGTGCAGGGCGTGGGGCCGTAGCATACATAACCGGTCGGGCCGGGATTTCCTTCGGCGACGAGAATATTGTAGCCGGACTCTTGAGGTTCCCGCAGGTAGCTATCGATAACCTCTTCCGCTACGGTCACTTCGTAGGTCTTGAATTCAGGCGTGTGCCTTAGAATATACATCAACGCCGGTTTGTCGGCGGCGTTCATGGTTCGGATTTTGACGGCCATGTCGTTTCTTCTCCAGTGCCAGTTTTACAATTTTCTCAATAAATTGCTTATAGCTCATGCCGGCGGCTTTAGCCTGGCGTGCCGCACCGGCATCGGGGGAAACATCCGGGTTGGGATTAACCTCAATTACGTTTAACTTCCCTGCGTTATCCATCCGCATATCCACCCTGGCGTATCCCGAACAACCCAGCAACTGATACGCTGCCAGGGCAATATCGTGGATGGATACCTGTTCTTTATGGGTGATTTTAGCCGGGCAGACCGCCTGCGTTCCCTTATAATATAAGCTGTCCGGTTCCCACTTTGCCTCAAAGGTGAGTAGCGGGGGCGTATCCGGGGGCAACGAGTAGACTATCTCCGATGCGGGCAACACGGTATATCGTGTATTACCCATGACGGTAACATTAAACTCTCGTCCGTCTATGAATTCCTCGACAAGCGCCTGCTCATCGTATGTATCGCTTATCAACTTCACGCGTTTTTCCAGTGAAGAGAAATCGTTAACGACGCTTTCGGCGGTAATGCCGTGGCTCGCGTCCTCGCTGACGGGTTTGACGATGCAGGGGAACTTGAGCCTGAATATGTGCATTTTCTGGGGATTGAGCAACTGGAAGTCCGGCGTAGGTATACCGGCGGTGATAAGCAACTTTTTTACCTTGACCTTGTCCAGAGCAAGCTTCAGCACCGGGGCCGAGCAACCGGTGTACGGCCGTCCCTGTTCGGACAGAATTTCCGGTACTACTGCTTCTGTTTGAGGTTCGCCGGGAAAGCCCTCGAAAAGGTTGAATACCAGGTGAACATCCAGCGAAGAGAGAATACTCCTGACCTGTTCGTAAGGCGGCGACAGAGCAATAACGGTAACATTATGCCCGAGTTCAATCAACGCTCGATGAACGGCAGTCACGCAGGGAAGAACGCCGAGTACAGCTTTTTCCTCACGGGCAGAACTATAGCGGGAGGGTAACGGCCGGTTGTAGACGATAGCTATGCGATTATGCATTGCGGGTACCTCTGAAGGGCGGCGTCAAGCACCGCATTAATTAGTCTATCGTGAGTCCACCCAAGCTTGAGGGCCATGATTACCAGATCGCTGTAGCTGCCCAGTCCGGGCAGCGGATTAATTTCAATAAAGTACGGCGTGCCGTCACGGCTTACCCGGAAGTCTACACGGGAGAAATCGCGGCAGCCTAAAGTCTTGAAGACTTTCATACTGGTAGACTCCAGACCGGCAATCACGTCATCCGGCAGGTCGACGGGACATTCGTACTCAACCAGGTTCAGGTAGTCCCGCTTCACTTCCACGGAATAGACAAAGTGCTCTATCCTCTTTTTCGGCAGGACCCTCATTATACCGACCAACTTCGGAGGCGAGTTGCCGACAACCCCCACCGTTACCTCGTCACCGTCAATGAACTCCTCGACCATCACCGGCTGGCGATAATCGTGTAAGAGTTTGCTTACTTCCTCTGCCGCCTCAATTTCATCATATGCAATAGAGGTCAGACGGATACCCTTGCTGGAACCTTCGTAGGCCGGCTTGATAATCACCGGGAAAGGAAGTTCTTCACGCGATATCTTATAAAAATCTTCATCGCCGTCAATCACCAGCCACTTCGGGGTAATAATTCCCTCCGTCGCCGCCAGCTTCTTGGTGACATGCTTGTCCAGGCATACCGCCAGGCACTGGGGGTCGGAGCCGGTGTAGGGTATATCCAGCATTTCCAGGACAGACGGTACCTGGGCTTCCCGACTGCGATAGCCGCCCCGGCCCTCGGCGATATTGAAGACGATATCCACCTTTTCACGCCGGACATTATCGAGGAACTGTTCCCCACCGCCCAGCTTGATGATATCATAGCCTCTGGACTCGAAGGCTGCGGTTATGATTTCCACCGTTTCCTGCGAGTCGTATTCTTCCAGGGCATCATCGACGGTATATTGCCCGGTGATGGCCGTCTTAAGGTCGTAGGATAACCCGATTCTCATCAGCTTCTCCTCTTTGTCCTGACGGGAACCGGCACTTTAACGGTAGCCCCGGCATCCGCCAGCAGGCTCTCCACGACGCCGCTTACCGGCACCGCCGTTACTTCCTCCCTGTTTTCCCGCGAACCGGGATTACGGTAACGGAATACCTTGCCTTCGTAGTTTTTAAGCAGCAGTTCGTCCTCGGTCATGGAAAGCACGTAGTTCGGCTGCAGCGGCACCTTGCCGCCGCCATCCACCAGGTCGACGACAAACGTCGGTATCGCCAGACCGGAGGTATGCCCGCGCATACCTTCGATTATTCTGACACCGGTCTCCACCGGCGTGCGGAGATGCTCCGTGCCCTGCACCTCGTCGCACTGGAAGAGATAATACGGGCGTACTTTAATTTTCAGTAAGCCATGGCACAGCCTGGTCATGGTCTCAATGCTATCATTAACGCCGCGCAGCAGGACGGACTGATTGTTGACCGGCACGCCGGCACGGAGCAGTCGGTCGCAGGCTGCCGCCGACTCCGGCGTGATTTCGTTCGGGTGGTTGAAATGGGTATTGAGCCATATAGGACCGTACTTCGACAGCATGTCACAAAGCTCCGCATCGATACGTTGCGGCAGCACCACGGGGAACCTGGTGCCGATACGTATAATCTGAATATGTTTTATATCCCGGATTTTCGAGATAATAGCTTCCAGGTGGCGCGTGGAAAGCGTCAGGGGGTCGCCGCCGGAGATTATGACATCCCTTACGTTAGTATTCCGGCGTAAATAGTCCAGCATGGCCTCGATTTCGGCAGGGGGACGTACCCAGCCGCCGTAGCGCCATTCTCTCTTACGCGTGCAGTGACGGCAGAGCATGGGGCAGATATCGGTAAGCACTATCAGTACCCTGTCCGGGTAGCGGTGCACCAGGCCGGGCACCACGGAGTTCTCTTTCTCCGCCAGCGGGTCCTCCATACCTATCTTACTCATCGTCATTTCCAGGACGGACGGGACCGCCTGCTTCCTGACGGGGTCGTCGGGGTTATCGGGGTCGATGAGCGACAGATAGTAGGGGGTTATGGAGAGGGGATAGCGCTCGGTGACCAGCCCGAGCTGCCTCTGTTCCTCGATTGATAAAGGTATAAAACGGTCCAGACTTTCGATTCTGGTGATTCGATTGCGGAAGTGCCACTTCCAGTCGTTCCAGCAAATATCAGATACGTTGGGAAAGAACCTGTATCTACCGGTGGCGCTTCTACCGGGAGGTTCTTCTTCTGTTTCCGGGACAATAACCGGTTTGCCAGGAGGCTCCTCTACGGCTTCCTCATGAAGCCGGGATTTCATGGTGACTCTGGGGGACGCAGGTGTAGATTTGGGCTTAACGGCCACCGGTGCTGTATTCAATTTTTCCTTTCGCAACACTCCTTTTTTATAGCCGGACGGTTATTTTTAAGGTAAGTTTTTAAAGACCCCTTGAGATAACCTTAAATTCCTGTTATAATATACAGGAATTTTTATTCCTAAATATAATTATACAACCTGGGTGTAAATTGTCAATAGGTTTAAACACCAGTATTTACAGGAAATTATAAATACGGCAGGGGCAATATAATGGAGGAGGTGTAAACATGCCGGGATGGAAATTTTTAACCAATCATGCCCTGGTGCTGTGCTTAGTAGCCCAGCAATCCCGCATCACCGCCCGCGAAATTTCATCTACGATAGGTATCACTGAAAAAGCCACGCGCAATATCATCAACGACCTCGAAGCCGATGAATATATTACCAAGAAGAGAGAAGGCCGCCGCATCAGGTACCGGGTTGACCCTGACATGCCCCTCCGGCACGAACTCCAGCAGGACAAAGCCATCGGCGACCTCCTGGAAATCCTGGGGTGGAAAAGGCGAAGGAAGCCTAAAGTTGAAGCTAAGTAATGGCATAATATGACGTTACACCTGATGTTGCGCCGATTACGGCAGACCAAATATTAATAATATACATTTGGTGCCATGCACGTGGTGGATGAGAATACTGTACCGGTTGAGGAACTGGTAGTCCCCGTAACATCCGGCGCCATCGAAGCCTCCAGCCATGCAGGCGAAGAACGGAATATTGGTTAAAATAGGCATAAAACAAGGGTAGTCTCATAAGCCCTTGGTCGCTGGTTCAATCCCAGCCGCTGCCAATTCTTTTTAACGGGATATCAAGCTTAAGAATATTTCCTGTCCAGCGCCCGCTCCCAGCGCAGGCCGGAATCCGGGTGATACGGTCTCTTGAATGCCTCGGGGTATTGCTTTCTTAGCTCGTCGAGGTCTATTCCATCTACTTCCACCAGGAAGCCGCTGACGACCATCCCCGTGGCGTTTTTAGAGGTTATATTGTGCGGGGTTATGGTGTTGATTGCCCCGCCCCGGTCTAGCTCGCCGGGGATAATCGGGTCATACCTAGCCCCGTGGTCCATGTAAACGACGCCCGGCATTATCCTCTGGGTCACGTAGGCCCCGCCCAGGACGACCCCTCTTTCGTTGTATACCTTTATAACGTCGCCGTCAATGATGCCCCTCTTTTCGGCGTCCGCCGGGTTAATCCAGAGAGGCTCGTACTTGTAGCCGTCCGGCCCGGTTACCTTGCAGGTGGGGGCTTCCCTCGTCCAGGAGATATCGTCGCACTGGGCGTGCACCCGCCACCGGCCGTGGTTGGACATGAGCAGCAGGGGGTACTTTTTGGTCCTTTCACTGGATAGCGCTTCGTCGTGGCTCTCTCCCTTTTCAATCCAGTGGGGCACCGGCGGCCTCTCCTTGTCATCCGGGAAATGCTTGGCCAGATTCTGGGCATAGAACTCCACCTTGCCGGAGGGCGTTTTCAGGGGATGGCTGTCCGGGTCGTCATGGAACTCACGCAGGCCGGGGGTACTTTCCTTCCAGTCCGGCTTGGTCGGGACCACATAATATCCCTTTTCCTCCAGTTCGTCATAGCTAACCAAATCCTTTACGCCGGAAGTGTCGTAGCCGATTTTTATCCATTCGTCGATGGTCTTATCTCCCGTATATTCCTTCAGCAGGCCGAATTTTTCGGCTATCGCGCAGACCGCGAGGTAATCGCTCTTCGACTCTCCCACAGGCTCGATGCACTTCTTCTCGTGCAGGAGAACGCGGAATTGCCCGTTGGTCATATCGACGTTGATATCGTCTTCTTCCAGCTTGGTATTGGTCGGCAGGATGATATCGGCGAACTGGCAGTCGTTTTCCAGCCAGGTATGCTGGGCCAGGATAAATTCTATCTTCGGGCTCCTCAACGCCTTGATAAAGGTATTGCTGTCGTTCCAGCAGGTTATCCAGCAGGGGGTATCGGTCCATATCATGTGTACTTCCGGGCAGCCCTCCGCCGGGTAGGTGTATTTCTCGAACTGGTCCTCTACAGGCGCCCCCAGTAACGTGGTGCCGTACCAGCTGATAGGCGGATTGAGGATGGCATCGTGAATGAGGTCCTTGGGAATAAACTGTTTCGGGAAGGTTTCCCCCGCTTTGGTATGTTCCCCCATGAAGACACGCTCGTACGTGCGCTGGCGGTTGCTCGGATGGATAGACCGTACGTGCGGGACATTCGAGCCCTGGCCGGCGGCATCCAGGTGCGGCACGACCACGCACTCGGGCATCGGGCCTACCCCGAACAGGCCCCATTCAATCATCTTGACCTGGTGGGCGCCCGGCTTGCCCAGACTCTGCATCGCCAGGAGCAGGACCTCGAGACGGCCGTTTTCCGTGGAGTACGGCCCCCTGATGCCGGCCCCGCCGTTGCCGTGGGTAATCGTGGTATTTTTAGATGCCCAGTTCCTTGCCAGCGCCTTGATGGTCCATTCGGGGATGCCCGTTTTTCCAGCGGCCCACTCGGGCGTCTTGGGGATACCGTCCTCCTTCCCCAGGACGTATTCCTCGAATTTATCAAAGCCGTACGTGTGGGTCGCCACGTACTCCTTGTCGTAAGACCCCTCGGTAATCCAGAGATAGGCTATGGCCAGCCGCAGGGCGGCATCGGTATTCGGCCTTACGGGAATCCACTTATCGGCGTGGACGGCGGCCCCGTAGTTCAGGTCCGGGCAGATATATATCGACTTTATGCCGAGTTCCGTCCACCAGTAGCACAGTCGACTCGCCATCTGTCCGTCCAGCGCCCACGGGGTAGTCTCGGGGTCGCATCCCCAGAACAGGAGCATATCGGTGTTTTGAGAAATATCGTTCATCACGTTAGTATCCGGCAGCATCTGGCCGACCGGTTCCATTCCCCAGGCGTGCTTGGCGCCCCAGTACCAACCTTCCCAACTGTCCGGATTCCGGGTCTGGAGGGTGTAGCCTCCCAGCATCTCGAGGAGTTTCAGCTGACAGGCATGGGGGCCGTGTACGGTTTTTTGCTCGCAATGCCCATCCGCCTGGGTGAGTATGGCATACATCCCGTATTTTTCCTTTATCCTCAATATCTCTTTTACGATTATATCCGTAGCCTCGTCCCAGGAAATCCTGACATACTTGCTGTTTCCCCTGCTGGCGGGATTTCTATCGCCGTCCGGGTCCCAGTCGACCCTTTTTAGAGGGTAAACGACCCTGTTAGGGGAGTAGACCCGCTTTTTATAGGCCAGGCTATAGGGAGGTATCAGCGTCTTCATGCCGGGTTCGAAGGTCTTTCCGCGCGCCTCCATCTTCCACGGATTAAAGCCCTTCTCATCGTATTTCCAGTCGAAGTGCAAAGGTCTTATCCTGATTATTTTGCCGTTTTTTACATCTACCACCGAGGAATTGGCGTTAGGGCCAAAACCGAGCGTGATGGGGAATGATTTTACGCCTGTGGATTTTATTCCGGGTTTATCTTTTACTGCCATGAACGATTCTCCTTATTTTCTTTACAAAGTGATAAGTGATTTACAGTGCAAAAAAATAGCAGGATTTAATGCGATATTATAATTAATTATTACTATAAATCAAAGAAAATACATTAGTCAACCTATATCACGCCTGATATATTATAGAAATATTGTTCACCTGGAAATTAAATAGTCAGATTGGAAGGCGTTGACCTGTTATTTCATGGGAGGGGCATAACGCAAGAGTTAATTCTGTTAGCAGGGTAAATCATCGAAGTCTACCCATGTGTAGGTAGCTTTCAAATATTCCGTTAAAATTAGTGTTTCTATGGTGGAAATACCGCGTATATGGGCAATTTTACCCTTAATGAACTGGTATAGCAGCTCCGGGTTGGGGAATTGAACGCAGGCAAGGATATCAAATCCAACTGTCAGCGTCATGGAGACCTGTATTTGAGGATAATTGTTAAGCTCGGCGCAAATCTCGTTAGTTCTGGCGTGGTCGGTGACTAACATGATAAAGGCGCTCGCCGAGTAGCCGAACTTGGAAGGGTTGGGGACTGCCACTATTTTAATGAGCCCCTTTTTTAGCAGGGAGCCTACTCTTCTCGATATTGTAGCCGGGTTTACTCCCAGTTTGTGGGCTATGTCTGTGTAACTGGTAAGTCCGTTTATACCTAATTCATGAATCAATGTATTATCGATATCGTCCAGTATTACGGGTGACTCGGTACTTGAAATATTTTGGAACAAATCTCGATGCAGTTTTTTTACTTCTGAAATTAAAAATATATTAGTCTGTTTTACCCCCGGCCAGAGGGTTACCCCCTCTCTTATGAAGGTAATTAGCTTATCCCAATCAGGGAAAGACCCTAACATAACTACGTCATACCTGCCGAATGTCGTTGCCGCCAGGTGTATATTAGGCGACTCCATCAATCTGGCGCTTAACTTATCAATATTCACTAAATCTACATTCAAAGCAATACATGCCTCGACATTGTTTCCAAGTCTTAGAATATCCGGCACCGCCTTGACGGCAATCATATCCTTCTTGAGCATCGCGTCAATTCGCTTGGCAACGGTTGCTGTATTTACACCGATTGTCTTAGCTAATTTGACGTTGCTGATATTTGCATCTCTGCAAATATTATTTAGTATCATGCGGTCAATTTTATCTATCATGACATCAGGATTATAACATAGTGCAATTAACAGTTAAAATTTAAGTGTTAAAGTAAAGATTAGTGCTCTTGAAAAGAAATTTGGTTATACGATACGACCGGCAGCCGAGACGAAAGAGCATGCCGGCAGCCTGATGAATTACTCCCAGACTAATTTCGGGATGAGTATTGACGAAGCGGTGGGTAACTAGCTTATCGTATCATTATGCTCGGTAACCATGTTGCTATTTGAGGAAAGACCATAATGACACCCATAGCTACCAGGTCGCATATTATAAATGGGAAAGCCGCCCGGTAGATATCCGCCATAGTAGTATCAGGCGGAGCTATCCCCTTCATAACGAAGAGAAGGAAGCCGAATGGCGGCGTTCTCATTGAAACCTCCAGGCTAAGCAGGACCAGCAGTCCGAAGAGTATAGGATGGACACCCAGGTCTCTCACCAGAGGCATGAATATCGGGAAAGTTATCATCATTATGGACACTTGTTCCATAAATGTGCCCAGGAATAGAATGACAACCTGTATAAGTATTATCAATATAATCGGGGCTACATCCAGACCGGTCACGAACTGGCTTAGACCCTTGCTGGCTCCGGTAAAGGCAAGAATCTGGCTGAACGCCATGGCGCCGGTTAGAATCATGAACATCATGACGGCAATGCGGAGGGTGCCCATTAGACTCTTTTTAATCAGGCCCCAGTTGAATCTCTTGTAAAAGATAGTCAGAACATAGCATGCCATGGCTCCCATAGCCGCGGACTCGGTCGGGGTGGCAACTCCCAGGAGGATGAACCCGATGACGACAAATATGATGAGTCCGAAGGGCATGACATAGCGTACGGTGGAGACCAGTTTTTCGGTGAAGGGTGTAGGAGCCGGAGTGTAGGGAGGAGCTACGGAAGGCTGAAGCCAGCATCTCAAGATAATATAGCTACCGTAGAGAGTGGCCATCAGCAAGCCGGGGATAATACCGGCAATTAGGAGTTGCCCGACGGAAATTTGAGCTAAGGCGGTCCGGACAACGCCATGAAGCTGGGGGG
>CAYPDM010000052.1:0-11409 GCA_964409485.1 uncultured Dehalococcoidaceae bacterium
CACATCGGCGGACTGGTCGTCGGGCTTATCGCCGGCTATTTCTTCAGGAAGAAGTTGCGCTATATCGTTTACCGTTAGCGCAGGCACGCCGCACCTATTTCAGCTTGACTTTTAGGTTCGCCGTTCTTATAATACTTAAGTTACCCTTTTATTTATTTTGTTGAGATTTATGCCCGAGTGGCGCAATGGAAGCGCAACCGACTTGTAATCGGTAGGCTGATGGGTTCGAATCCCTCCTCGGGCTGGGTTTGAAGTGGCAGATTGGGCTGGGAGGGGTGCCGGAGTGGTTAATCGGAGCAGACTGTAAATCTGCCGCCCTAAGGGCTACGCAGGTTCGAATCCTGCCCCCTCCACCATAATTCAAGCCGAATAAAATAAAATAGTATAGACAAATAGTCATAATAATCTGTATAATTAAACCGACGCCCACATAGCTCAGTCGGTAGAGCACATTCTTGGTAAGAATGGGGTCATCGGTTCGAATCCGATTGTGGGCTCGGAATAAAGGGAGGTTGAAATGGCAAAACAGAAATATAACAGGACGAAACCGCATGTAAACGTGGGCACTATCGGTCACGTTGACCACGGCAAGACAACCCTGACCTCGGCGATAACGCTGGTATTATCCAAGTACGGCACAACCGGCTATCGCGCCTTCGAGAGCATCGATAACGCCCCGGAGGAAAAGGCGAGGGGTCTGACCATTGCCATTGCCCATATTGAATATGAAACAGAAAAAAGGCACTATGCCCATATCGATTGTCCGGGTCACGCCGACTTTATTAAGAACATGATTACCGGCGCCGCCCAGATGGACGGGGCCATACTGGTAGTGAGTGCTCCGGACGGGCCCATGCCGCAAACCAGGGAGCACGTGCTGCTGGCTCACCAGGTGCAGGTCCCCTATATGGTCGTGGCGCTGAACAAAGTAGATATGATGGAAGATGAAGAGCTGCTGGAGCTGGTGGAAGTCGAGGTCAGAGAGCTCTTGAGCAAGTACGAGTTCCCCGGCGATGATATCCCGATTCACCGTGTCAGCGCCACTAAAGCCCTGGAATGCGGCTGCGGCAAGCGGGAATGCGAATGGTGCGGTGGTATTTTAAAGCTGATGGATGCCGTTGACGCCTATATTCCAGTACCGGAACGCCCCAAAGACCAGCCGTTCCTGATGCATGTCGAGGACGTTTTCAGCATCAAGGGGCGGGGCACCGTGCCCACCGGCAGGGTCGAGCGCGGTACGATTAAAGTCGGTGACGAGGTTGAGATAGTCGGTCTGCATCACGAACCCCGGAAGGTGGTCGTGACCGGACTGGAAATGTTCCATAAAACGCTGGACCAGGCCGAGGCCGGCGATGCCGTCGGGGCGCTTCTAAGGGGCGTCGAACGTGAGGACATCGAGCGCGGCCAGGTGCTGGCAGCTCCGGGCACTATCAAACCCCACACCTACGCCGAGGGGCAGGTCTATGTTTTAACCAAGGATGAAGGAGGCCGGCATACGCCGTTCTTTAACGGCTACAAACCCCAGTTCTATATCCGGACTACCGACGTTACCGGCACTATCGAACTGCCGGAAGGCGTAGAGATGGTTATGCCCGGTGACAACATCAACATGAAGATAAAACTCATATACCCGGTCGCTCTGGAAGAGGGTCTCCGCTTTGCTATTAGAGAAGGAGGCAGGACGGTAGGGGCCGGCACCTTTACCAAGATACTGGAATAAATTATGGCTAAGAAAGCAGATGCACGGGGTGTAGTCTACCTGGCCTGTACCGAGTGCAAGGAGCGGACCTACACCACTACGAAAAACAGGAAAAACGATACGCAGCGCCTGGAGCTTAACAAGTATTGTCCCCGTTGCCGCGCGCATAAACTGCACCGGGAGGCAAAGTAAACAGGCGCTGATATCATGTGGAAGTAACCGGCGATGACACACCAGACGACAACCAAACGAAGAGGCTTCAGGCTTTTCAACTATATTAGTGAAATTGTCAATGAGCTTAAAAAGGTAGTCTGGCTCACCAGAAGAGAGATTGTCTACCTGACCGGGCTGGTACTGATAGTTACCATTGCAGCGGGCATTGTTCTGGGGGCTCTTGATTTCGGTTTCACCGAGCTCGTGAACAGGGTATTCGTGGGTCAGTGAGAGCCTGGCTCGCGGATTAGATTGAGGTTGTCTGATGTACGGGACAGTCATCGTATTTTCCAATAATTCAGGTAGTGAGGTTATTCGTGGCGGATAATGACAAGAACTGGTACGTGATTCATACCTATTCCGGACATGAAGAACGCGTTAAGAAGAACCTGGAGCAGCGTATCAAGTTCATGGACACCGGGAATGAAATTACCGAGGTGGTGATACCCACCGAGGACGAGATAGAAGTCAGGGGCGGACGCCGCCGCACCGTGACCAAGAAAATTTTACCGGGCTATGTCCTGGTACAGATGAGGATGGATGAAAACAGCTGGAGTGTCGTACGCAATACTCCGGGTGTTACCGGTTTTGTCGGCAGCGGTAATACACCGACACCGTTACAGGAGAAAGAGGTCAGTGAAATCCTGAAACAGATGACCGCCGATACTCCCAAGGTCAAGGTGGGTTTTCGCCGGGGACAGAGTGTCAGGGTTACGGATGGCCCGTTTATCGATTTTGTGGGCATTGTCGATGAGATAAACATGGAAAAAGGTAAAGTCAAGGTGCTTCTCTCCTTATTCGGTCAGGAAACGCCGGTGGAGCTTGACTTTTTACAGATAGACAAACTGTGATGTTTCCGGAGAAACAGGATGGCAAAAAAAGTAAAAGCAATAATTAAACTACAGATTCCCGCCGGACAGGCAAATCCGGCGCCGCCGGTAGGTCCGGCTTTAGGCCAGCACGGGCTCAATATCATGGGTTTCTGCAAGGAGTATAACGACCGCACGTCCAAACAGGCCGGTTCCATTATACCGGTAGAGATAACCGTTTATGAAGACCGGACGTATACCTTCGTTACCAAGACCCCGCCAACATCGGATTTGCTCAAGAAAGCGCTGGGGATTGAAAAAGCCGGCGGGAAAGCCGGTCATGAAGAAGCCGGTATACTCCCCAGGCAAAAGCTGCGTGAAATCGCGGAGCTCAAAGCCAAAGACTTGAATGCCAACAGCATTGAAGCCGCCGAGCGGATTATCGAAGGGACTGCCCGGAGTATGGGTATAAAGGTGGAGTAACATGGTAAGACACGGCAAGAAATATCAGGAAGCAGTTACACAGATTGATACGGCAAAAGCATATCAACCGCAGGAAGCGATAGAGATGGCTAGAAGTTCAGCCCATGTCAAGTTCGATGAGACGGTCGAGCTTCACCTGCGTATGGGACTGGACCCGCGTAACGCCCAGCAGCAGGTAAGAGGAGTAGCTCTGCTGCCTCACGGACTGGGTAAGAAGGTGCGGGTTCTGGTTTTTGCCGAGGGAGAAGCGGAAAAGATAGCCGAGGGCGCCGGGGCCGATTTTATCGGCAGCGACGACCTTATCAAGAAGATTGAAGGCGGCTGGATTGATTTCGATACGGCCATCGCCATCCCGGAGTTGATGGGGAAGGTGGGCAAACTGGGTAAAATCCTGGGTCGGCGGGGCCTGATGCCCAATCCCAAGTCGGGGACGGTTGCTGCCATGAACGATTTGCCCAGGGTAATCGAGGATGCCCGCAAGGGGAGAGTGGAATATAAGCTGGACAGGACGGCCATTATCCACGTGCCCCTGGGCAAGGTCAGCTTTGAAGGAAAAATGCTGATGGATAATCTGACGGCAGTCATGGAAGCGGTAGTTAAAGCCAAGCCGGCCGCCGCCAAGGGACAGTACGTCAAAAGCGCCTATATTACCACCACCATGGGGCCGGGCATCAAACTGGACCTCTCCACCGCGCTGACTTTAACCGCCAGCTAGCTTTACGAGCGCGCCGGGTTGTGCTAAAATAGATTAATAACTGAATAAAGAGTCCGGAGACAGCGGGTGCCTTATGGCTTAATACTATGCCTGCCGAGGATGAAGCGATACTGTACGGTGTGCAGATATGGTAAGGTCCTTGTGCGGCAGGCACAGGGGCTTTTTCTTTAAATGATTTTAGATTGGGGGGGTGCGGCGGTATTGCAGGAGGTATGAGAATGGCAACAGAAAAGAAACAGAAAATCGTTGAAAGTCTGCAGGAGACATTTTCCCGATGTAATGTCAGTATCCTGACGGACTACCGGGGTCTGACCACCACCGAGTTGAACGATTTACGGCGTAAATTGAGGGAAGCGAATATCGAGTATCGGGTGGTAAAGAACTCGCTGGCGCAGTTCGCCGCCAGAAATGCCGGTATGGAAGAACTGGCGGATTCTTTTACCGGTCCGGTAGCGGTAGCCTTCGGCTATGGCAAAATCACCGAACCGGCGAAGGTTCTCACGGATTATATCCGCACCACCAAGTCAATCCTCGCTATCAAGGGGGGCTTTGTAGAGGATAGAGTCCTCGGCCCTAAAGATGTAGAATCACTGGCCAGATTACCATCGCGAGAGGTATTGATAAGCCAGGTACTGGCCGGAATGCAGAGTCCTATCTACGGACTGGTAAATGTGCTTGCAGGCCCTGTCAGAGGCATTATGGGAGTGCTGCAGGCTAGGATAAAACAACTGGAGGGAGCGTAAAATGGCAGACGAAGAGAAGAAGGAAGAAGCGGCGGTAGAAGAACCGAAGGCCGAAGAGCCTGCGGCGGAAGAGCCGAAAGCAGAAGAGCCAAAGGCCGAAGAACCGAAGGCCGAAGAAGCAAAAGCGGAGGAACCGAAGGCCGAGGAACCTGCACC
This sequence comes from uncultured Dehalococcoidaceae bacterium, assembly GCA_964409485.1. Lineage (GTDB taxonomy): Bacteria > Chloroflexota > Dehalococcoidia > Dehalococcoidales > RBG-16-60-22 > JAFGPF01. Next base: position 4,819 of record CAYPDM010000052.1, read on the forward strand.
GAAGAAGCCTAAAGAGGAAGAACCAAAGGCTGAAAAACCCAAGGCGGCCAAGGCTGAAAAGCCCAAGGTATCTTCGAAAGCTATCGAGGATATAATGGCGGCCATTAAGAAAATGTCCGTGCTGGAGCTGGCGGAGATGGTGAAAGCCCTGGAGACAGAGTTCGGCGTGAGTGCCGCGGCGCCGGTAGCCGCAGCTGCGGCCGCACCGGCGGCAGAGGCCGCGCCCGAAGCCGAAGAGCAGACCGAGTTCACCGTCATTCTCAAGGAAATCGGCGCTAACAAAATTAATGTCATCAGGGCCGTCCGCGAGTTGACTACGCTGGGCTTGAGGGAATCGAAAGACCTCGTGGAAAGCGCGCCCAAGGCAGTTAAAGAAGGCGTCGGCAAGGAAGAGGCCGCAACTGCCAAACAGAAGTTGGAAGCTGCCGGAGCCACCGCTGAAATAAAATAATATTGTTTCTGGAAGCAGGCGGGCTATGATTGCGCACGGCTCGCCTGTTTGCAAAATCCGCACCGATGCCATATAGTTTTAGCATTGTTAAGGAGTCGGCCGTACTATGCTTCAAGGTGACTGGCATATACTGGTGATTGTGGGTGGGGTGTTCATCGTCCTGGGCGTTATCGGGCTTCTCTGGGGCAGGCATGAAGAAAAGCGCATTTTTGAGGCCCTGGCACAGCAGCCCGACCTTAGAGAGTTTACCCTCAAACATGTGGAAACACCGCAGCCCGGGGCGTTAAAGACGGGCGGCTGGATAGCCGGCGGCCTGGGGGTATTGGTGCTCGTGGTGGGTGTTATCCTGTGGGTTCTGTCCGGCTCTTAGACTAACGCATATTTGTAAATAAAAGAATCCCGGAGGTTAAGAGACTGACCTTTCGGGATTCTCCTTTTAGAAGTACATCTTGGCGGGTCCGGTGGTATAGTGGAATACGGGGCGGTCTACCCTTAGAAACGTCAGCGGACTGTGTTTAAGTCCCGCCGGGACAAAGACGAGGCAGCTCTTGGTGATGATGTGCTTCTCGTCATCTAACCACAGTTCTACCTCGGCTCCCAGGTCGTACGGGTCATTCGGGTCGGTGCCGATGAAGGCAATCACTTCGTCGTAGTCGTGCGTGTGAGGTTCGGTGCCGACGTTTCGCCCCTTTTCGCCGCCCGGTACCGTACCGGCCGGTCGGGGTAATACCCAGACGCACTCCATGTAAAAAGCGCCGGGAGCCACATCGCTGTCCAGGTACAGGACACGGCCGCCTTTGTTTTTTCCGACCGCCGTTATCGGCGGACTCCACTCGGCTTCCACCGCGGGCTGTTTCAGCTCGGTGATGATATATTTGCCATATTTAGATTTTGCCATTTCTCTTTTTCCCTTCATCGGTAATAATCAGACTGAATTTTATTCTAATATAACTTGAGAGGAGCCCGGATTCCCCAGGATAAGGGAGACCCGGGACAACATCATTATCCCGGGTTGTTCCCATTGTAAGAAGGTTCCTGTTTTTTTACTCGTAGTATTCGGTAGACCCCGATGAGAAGACGAAAATGGGTTTGGTAACGTTCCTGATAATCAACGGGCCATGCTGTATGCCCGCCGGGATAAACGACGAGAAGCTCTCCGTGATTACATGTTTTTCCCCGTCTATCGTGAACTCTACCTCGGCGCCCAGGTCGTGAATGTCATCATAGTTATAGACGTAGAAGCAGAGGAACTGACCCCAGTCGTGGGTATGCGAGTCCGCCAGCACCTTCTCTCCTTTGGAGGTATCCGTCGGCGTAATCCACATGGACTCGTTGTAGAACTTGGCGCCAGGCACGGTATCCGCGTCTATATGCGTTACCCGCTTGATAAAGTCGTAGCTATGGCGATATTCAGGGAGCTTGAGATCGGGTTTATCTGCGGTGATAAAATATTTAGCGTATTTCTGTTCTGCCATTTCACTTATCCTTTTCAACAATATTTATTCAAATAGGGTGGAGGATGATACCGTTACCGGTACATCTGTCCCGGGCCCATGGTGAAGTGGAACATGGGTCTGTCCATCCTCAATGCCTTGAGGGGGCAGTGCTTGACGTTTTCCGGGATATAGACCACGAAGCTCTTGTCCATGACGAATTTCTCGTCTTCAATCCAGAACTCGATGAGTCCGCCGAGGTCGCTGGGGTCGTCCAGGTTGGTCCCGAAATAGGAGAGCAGCTCGGGGAAGGGGTGGGCGTGGGGGGCGAGCACCGGGTTTTTCTTGGCTTCTTCCGGAGTCACCTCTCTTACCGGCATGTTCTTCATATTCTGGGGCCAGAACCAGACCCCTTCGGCGTAGAAGGCGCCCGGCAGCACCGTGCTGTCCATCCAGACCATATGCTCCATGAACCTGCGTTTGCCGTTCAACAGCCCCTGCCCGAGCATCCCTTTTTCCCCGGCCCTGTAGCCGGGCAGGTTTATATTTTCAGTGAGCTCTGTACAAATATACTTCCCGTATTTTCCCATCTTTCGCATTTTCCTTTCGTTGTTATTTGGTTGTATAAATTCAAGGTAGTTGTCTCGTATGATTTAACCGTACTCTTTCCCGGTTCCGACCGTGAAGTGGAAAATGGGCCGGTCCACTCTCCTGATAATCAGCGGGCAGTGATTCATGCCGGCCGGTACGAACGCCAGGAAACTCCTGGTCATGACAATTTTCTCGTCTTCCAGCCACAGCTCGATTTCTCCGCCTAAATCATGCATGTTATTATGGTCGGTCCCGAAGAACGTGATAATTTCGGGAAAAGAGTGCGAGTGCGTGCCAACCGTGGGCTCATCGGACGCCATCCCCGGCAGGAACCAGACGCATTCCGTATAGAAGCCGCCGGGTATAACCGTGTCGTCAAGCCACATCACCCGGGTCGATTGTTCCGGAGGCCGCTGCTGCGCTCTTAAAGCGCCAATCCGGTATTGGGGTAACTTCATATCATGTTTTAGTTTTTCACCGGTGACGATGTATTTAGCATGTTTTAATTCAGCCACTTTTACCCATCCTCCTTTTTAAAATATTGCCGTTTACTCTTCGGGGTTTCTGCCCGGCATAGCCTTGGCAAAATCGCCGCAGCCCAGCATTATGGTCATCTCGATGTGGGGGCGGGTTACCTTTTTCCAAGTCAGCGGGCCGTGCTTGGTGCCTTTGGGAAGGAAGAGCGCCGTAGTCCTATCGAAGGTAAGGGGCTGCCCCTCGACTTCTATGGTCAACTCGCCGCCGAGGGCTTCGGGGTCTTTGGGGTCGCTGCCGATGTGCATTACAATCTCATCGAAGTTGTGGGCATGCTCGAAGACGTACGGGTTGGGCGTCGGCACGTCGTATATCCAGCTGACTTCAACATACGTGTTGCTGCCGGGAACGAGGGAGTTGCTCATGTACGTCATGGATGGGACCTGGTGGCCCTTGTGCTTGCCGACCGCCTGGGCGCCGACCTCGTAAGCGGGTTTCCTGACGAGCAGTTTGTTATAATCGACTTTTGGCATTTCTATCACACTCCTTTCGGAACATTGATAGGTAGTATGTAGCGGTTAGTCTTCAACCGCGGCCGGTTCAGGGGTCAAAGCCTGAATGTCGGCCTCGATTCTCAATGCGTTGGCCCGGAAGAGATTGGAGGGAATTACTTTCCCGTCTTTAAAGACAAACCAGCTGGCCTGCTGCCAGCAGGGGTTAAACTTCCAAGCTTCTATCGCTGTCATATCCACCGTAACATGCCAGGTGCCGGTGCCGTCTTTAAAATAGTCTATCTGTGCGGTCCAGTTATCGCAGGTGGTATAGAAATCAGACAGGTACATCTTGGCGTCGTAGCCCGCGGCCAGGTCGAGCAGGTGCTGGTAGACCGCCAGTTTGGCGGCATCGCTGGTTTTTATGGTCGTGGAGCTTACCGTTATCTCCGGTTCCGGCGCGGGGGTTTCCTTCGGGGTGGAGGAGGGGAATCCCATTTGCTCGCACGAGGTGACCATCGCCAGGAGGACTGCCAGCACCGCGATAACAAGGATGTACTTAAGCGCTTTTTTATTTTCTGTGAAATATTTCATGGTATTACCTGCCTTTTAAATCAGCATACCATAACATATCGGGAAGTGCCAAATGAAGTGAATTTACACGACTGTTGAACAGAACTTATTCCGTCCTTCTCGGGCGGTACTGGATGGCCTCGGCGACGTGCTGGGCTTTTATAATGTCCGAGCTGTCAAGGTCGGCGATGGTCAGCGCCAGCTTGAGGATGCGGTGAAAGGCGCGGGCGGAGAAGTAAAGCTGCTTCATGGCAGTCTGTAGCAGGCTCTGGGCCGTATCCTCTACATGACATAACTCCCTTATCTCGGCAGGTGTCATTTCGGCGTTGCTGGTCATTCTAGTCCCTTTAAAACGTACAAGTTGCCGCGCGCGCGCGGCGGTAACCCTGGCCTGAACTTTATCCGAAGCTTCGCCGAGTCGCTCGTCCGTCAGCTTCTCGTAGTCGATGTGCGGCACTTCGACAAAGATATCCACCCTGTCTATAAACGGCCCGCTGATGCGTCTCTGGTAGCGGGAGACGAGGCTTGACGGGCAGGTGCACTTGCGGAAGGGGTCGCCGTAGTATCCACAGGGGCATGGATTCATGGCCCCCACCAGCATGAAGCTGGCCGGAAAGGTAACCCTCCCCTGGGCGCGACTTATGGTAACGACCTTGTCCTCGAGCGGCTGGCGCAGGACTTCCAGCAGGGAATGCCCGAACTCCGGCAGCTCGTCGAGGAAAAGGACGCCGCGGTGGCTTAAACTTATCTCTCCCGGCTTGGGGAAGTGCCCCCCGCCCACGAGTCCGGCGTTGGAGATGGTATAGTGGGGGGAGCGGAAGGGACGCTGCCTGACCATCGGCATGTCCGAGGGGAGCAGGCCGCTGACGCTGTAAATCTTGGTGACCTCCAGCGCTTCGTCGTTGGTCATCGGCGGCAGTATGGTGGGCAGGGCGCGTGCCAGCAAGGTCTTGCCGCTGCCCGGCGGCCCGCACATTATCATATTGTGTCCTCCGGCGGCGGCTACCTCCAGCGCGCGCTTAACATGTTCCTGCCCCTTGATATGGGACAGGTCGGTGATATTCATCATCGGCGGGTCGTTTTTCTTGGCCGCCGCCGCCTTATATTCCGGTATCGGAATCTCCCCCTGCAAATAGCCCACCAGCTGTGACAGTGAAGCTATGGGGATGACTTTAACGCCATCGATTAGGGATGCCTCGCCGGCATCGGCCTCCGGCACGATGACGTTGGGGATTTCCTCGTCGTGCGCCAGGGCTACCAGCGGCAGGACGCCGTTGGTATGCCGCAGACCGCCGTCGAGGGAGAGCTCACCGAGCAGCATGGTATCGTGTATATCGGCGCTGACCTGCTCCGAGCTTAATAATATTCCAATGGCTATCGGCAGGTCATAGGCGGGCCCCGCCTTTTTCAGGTCGGCCGGCGCCAGGTTGACCACGATTCGCTTCATGGGGAAGGTGCCGCCGGAGTTGCGTATGGCGGCCCGTACGCGCTCCTTGGCTTCCTGGACGGCGGCATCCGGCAGGCCGACGATGGTGAAAGCGGGGAGGCCCGGTGAAATATCCACCTCAACCTCCACGATAGCCCCGTCCAGTCCTACGATGGCGCCGCTTATTACTTTAGCCAGCATTTCAGCCTATTGTAGCCTAAAGGGGTGGGTGAAGGCAAAGGAGGGGGGGTTACTTAATCCTTTTCTGCACCTGGGCCCATGACGGCGTGATGAGGAAGCTCTCTTCCATGTTATCCATTATTTTACTCATCCTTTGATGCGGTCCCGCAGGGCCAGGTAAAACTCCTCCGGTTCCTTGCCGATTGATAGTGCTTCCATGGGGCAGAGGCCGCGGCCGTCCGGGCGTTTGATACGGGGGACGATTTCATCGAGGCGGTGGCGGATGCCGTACTTTTCCAGCGTCTTTACGGCCAGCTCGCTGCCGAGGGGACTGTAGACCCCGGCGGCGTTTATCTTGACCGCCAGCAGGGCGGCGCCGTTGCCCATGACCTTATCGTAGACGGCCGCCCCGCCTCCCCCGGATTTCCCTGCGGCGATGTACTCCATGAGGGGCAGCAGGCGGTCTTTCCGCGAGCTGAAGGCGAGCTTGCCGCCTTCGTAGATGCGCAGGGTGTCCTCGCTGGAGATGAAGTCTTCGTAGAGGTCTTTAGACATGGTCTCTTGCTTATGATATCCAGCTATAAATGAAATGTCAAAATATTGACAGCCCCGCCCCGATGGGTATATCTTGAGGGTGCGAAAGAGAGTGTAAAAAAGAGGTAACGATGGGCTTTAAGTCTTTTATGAAGCAGGTAATCTTCGGGCATGACGACGATGACGAGGCCGCGCTGCGGGCCGCCCGTGAGAAACACGGCATTAAGGTGGACGGGGAGAACAAGGTGGAGAGCCGGGAAAAAGAGGAGGAGTACGACGCCTGGGAGGATATCAGGAACCTGCGCATGCATTTCTTCTTCGGGAGCTGGGTGACGAGGAAATTCCGGGTGGTGGGCGAGGACAAGGTGAAAAAGCAGCTGGCGGACCTGGAGAAGAAGCGGGAGGAGGAGGCGGCGGCAAAGGAGAAAGAGGAGTAGG
>CAYPDM010000053.1:0-10550 GCA_964409485.1 uncultured Dehalococcoidaceae bacterium
CCCCAAAAGAAAAACCCCCGCTTTGGGGGCACAGCTATTTTTCGATTGTGCATACATTATACCATACTTTCAGGTGAACTGTCAAATCTTTCTGCGTGATGGGGTAACTTAAGCCTCCCCACCCCCTTCTATGTTATCTATTCCCACCCGTACCGCCCAGTATCACCTGCGGCCTATCCCGCGTGCTTACACCCCACCCCACCGTAAAAAGGAAGAGGGCTTGCGTACTATATGAAGCTATCTTATACTTTGTATGAAAAGAGGTGTTCACTATGTCTGATATTGAATTGAAAAAGATATCACCTAATAAATTAAATCCTAGACTTGAATTTTCCAAGGCGGGTTTAGATGAACTTGCTGAAAGCATGAAGGGAGTAGGTGTCCTTGAGCCTATTATAGTTAGACCCACAAACAATGAAAGTTACGAAATAGTAATAGGAGAACGTAGATATAGAGCTGCGCAACAAGCTGGATTAGAAAAGATACCAGCTATCATTAAGAAATACTCTGATGAAGAAGTTATGGAAATTAACCTGATTGAGAATATTCAGAGAGAAGAATTAACTGCCGTAGAAAAAGGGAAAATATGCAGTGAATTACTAAATAAATTCCCAAATAAGTTTCCTAGCAGAGCCAGTTTAGCAAGACAATTGGGAATAAGTGAATCATCTGTTAACAACTGGCTATACACAACCGAAATGCCATTAGAAGTACAAAATAGAATAGCACCGAGGACTGAAAGTGGCAAAGTACCAATAGGAAAAGTAGATTATAGTACTGCTGTAAAAATAAGCCAACGTATCAAAGAGCCTAATAAATTTACAGAAGTGATAGAACATATTGCAGAGAACAGGGTTACCCGAATCGTTGCTAGAAAAGTAACACAACAAATACTTCGTGAACCAGAAAAACCAGTTGAAAATATATTTCGTGAAGTAATTCGAGAAGCACCTATATTCTTACCATTTTCCAAAGTACATGCAGAACAAATCACAAAAAGAATAAAAACACAGACAGCCAGAAAGTCCAAAGACCCGAGGCTGCAAAAAGGTGCAGTAGTAAGAGCACAAATTACACATTATGCAGACCTAGAAATAACGAATGTTTTACGTAAGAAATTAGGTGATTTTACTGAGGAAGACGCTAAACGTGAAGGAGGATACACGTTAAAAGAATTCAAACAAGTCTGGATAAATCTTCATGGTAACTGGAACCCAGAAGAATACGTTTATGTAATACAGTTTAATTTCTTAAGAGAAGCTTAATAATTCAGATGTCAGTATACGAAAAGAAAAAAATACTCATTACTGTAAAAACTTATCCCTTACCATCAATAAAGACTATAGAAGCCTCTTGTACAGCAGGAATTACAGAAGATGGTAAATGGATAAGGCTTTTCCCATTACCATTCAGACACTTGGAATATTCAAAGCAGTTTAAAAAATACCAGTGGATTGAGGCAAATGTGACCAAAGCCTCAGATCCGCGACCGGAGAGCTATAAAATCGATTTAGAATCAATAAAACTAATAGGAAATCCTATATCCACATCCAACAACTGGAAATCTCGAAAAGACATCATACTCCCGCTACTGTCTCCTTCGCTATGCTATTTACAAAATACACAAAATGAAACAGGTGCTTCATTAGGTTTGTTTAGACCAAGGTGTATTAATGAGTTAATAATAGAACCAGAAGAAGATACTCATTGGACAGAAGACGATTTAGTGCGACTGAATCAGCAATCAATGTTTGAAAGCAGGCATATTACACCCTTAGAAAAGATACCATACAAATTTAAATACAGATTCTTCTGCAAAGATTCAAGTTGTAACGGGCACATATTATCTATTACTGATTGGGAAGCTGGTCAAGCTTATAGGAGTTTTAAAACATCATACAAAGAAAATTGGGAGGAACAATTTAGAAAAAAATTTGAGTATGATATGACATATAATCGTGACACACACTTCTATGTAGGAACAATGAGAGCACATCCGAATATCTGGATTATTATCGGAATATTCTACCCGAAACAGGAGGTAACACCCCATGCCCATGCCCACAGCTAAACTTGCCGTCATCGGCGGGACGGGGCTTTATGATATCGAGGGCATTACGGACATAGAGTCGGTGGATATAGATACCCCCTTCGGCAGGCCCTCGGATAGCATCGGCGTCGGCAGGCTGGGCGGGGTGGGTATCGCCTTTCTCCCCCGCCACGGCAAAGGCCACCGCATCTCCCCCACCCATGTCCCCTCCCGCGCCAATATCTACGCCCTCAAGTCCCTCGGCGTGGAGTTCATTATCTCCTCCAACTCCTGCGGCAGCTTCAAGGAAGAGCTTAAACCGGGGCATCTGCTGGTGCCCGACCAGATAATCGACCGTACCAATAAGCGCATCAACACCTTCTTCGGCGAGGGCATCGTCGCCCATATCCAGTTCGCCGACCCCTTCTGTCCGGTGTTGAGCAATATTATTTATGAGTGCGCCCTGGAAGCCGGCGCCACCGTCCACCGGGGCGGCACCTTCATCGCCATGGAAGGCCCCGCCTTCTCCACCCGCGCCGAGTCGCGACTCTACAAAAGCTGGGGCGCCGATGTCATCGGCATGACGGTGCTGCCGGAAGCCCGGCTCGCCCGCGAGGCGGAAATCTGCTACGCTTCGATTGCCTGCATTACCGACTTCGATTCCTGGCACGAGACCAACGAGACCGTCTCCGTCGAGGTTATCCTGACGACCATGTCCAATAATATCGACTTTGCCAAAAAGACCGTCAGGCTGGCTGCGGCGAGGCTGCCGTCGAAAAGGGAGTGCGACTGCGCTTCAGCTTTGGGCAACGCCCTCGTTACCGATATGTCCGCCGTCCCCGCCGCGCAGAAAAAGAAGCTTGACCTACTCATCGGGAAATACGTCAAAAAGGACTGATATTATGCCGGACACTGAATTCAACTGCCTGCCGACCATCATCGGCAGCATGCCCCACACCGACCCCCGCAAGGCGTGCGCGCTGGTGACCCGTTATCTAAAAGATATCCCCGCCTGGCCCCAGCTGCCCCGGCGCTCTTTCCTGGAGAATATGTACGTCCAGTACTCCGAGGGCTTCCCCGGCGTGGTCATCGGGAACGACCGTATCTACGTGGATACCTCGAAGGACTACCAGAAGCCGCTGGAAGAGCTTTACGCCGCCTACCTGGAAAACGACGACTCTAGATTCCCCGTCGGCCCCGACTACGCGGCGGGGCTGTACGCCTTCCTGGAGCAAGAAAACCTGTCGCCGCTGGCCGTTAAAGGCCATGTCACCGGGCCGCTCTCCTGGGGATTGACCGTCGCCGACGATAATAAACGCGCCGTCCTCTACCATGAAGTCCTCGGGGACGCCGTTCCCAGGCTGCTCAAGCTCAAGGCGGCCTGGCAGGAAAAAGAGCTAAAAAAAATCTCTAAAAACACCATCATCTTCGTCGACGAGCCTTACATGGCCTCCTACGGGTCGTCGGTCGCCGCCGGCCCCTTCTCCTCGCCGGAAAAAGTCGCGGAGATGATTGACGAGGTATTCCAGGGCATCGGCGGAATCAAGGGACTGCACTGCTGCGGCAATACCGACTGGTCGGTGCTGTTGAAAACCAGCCTCGATATCCTCAACTTCGATACGTACAACTACGCCGAATCTTTGACGCTCTACCCCGACGAAATCAAGAAGTTCCTGGCGCGGGGCGGCTGCATCGCCTGGGGCATCGTCCCCAACGACGCCCCCTCGGCGGAGAAAGAGACCATAGCCGCCTTGAGAGACCGCCTCGAAGAAGCGATTGCCCCCTTCACCCGCCACGGCCTGCCTTTCAGAGACATCCTTGCCCACAGCCTGCTTACCCCCAGTTGCACCCTGATACCCCTCGGCGAGGAGGGCGCCGAAAAGGCCCTGGAACTGCTCGTCGGCCTTTCCGCCGAGATGCGCAAGAAACTATAGATATACCCCCCTCGTTCTTTGTATAATATTGACATGCTGAACCTTGACATGGTACTCGTCGGTGTTATCATTATCGCCGCCATGGTGATGTTCATCTGGGGCAAGGTCCGCATCGATATCATCGCCCTGTGCGTGCTGGTGGCGCTTTTCGTCCTCAAGCTCATCGAGCCGGGACAGGTGCTCTACGGACTCGCCAACCAAGCCACCGTTACCATTGCCGCCATGTTCATTATCAGCGCCGGGCTGGTGCGCACCGGCCTGGTGGAGTGGGCCGCCCGCTACCTCGACCGTCTCGCCGGTAAAACTGAACTCCGCCTCATGCTCATTATCAGTCTCACCGCCGCTATCTTATCGGCATTCATTATCAATGCCGCTATCGTGGCCATTTTCATTCCCGTGGCCATGGTGCTGGCCAAGAGCCGCAAAATAGCCTCCTCTAAAATACTCATACCGCTGTCTTTCGCCAGCCAGTTCGGCGGCGTCTGTACCCTCGTCGGAACATCCACCAATCTCATCGTCAACTCCATTGCCGTAAGCCGCGGCCTGGAGCCGTTCGGCTTCTTCGAATTCCTGCCCCTGGGAATCGCCATGGTCGGCGCCGGCACGGTCTATCTCGCCGCCGTGGGACACTGGCTGCTGCCCGTGCGTAAAGGCGAAGCCGAACAGGTAGATAAATACCGACTCGTTGACTATCTCGCCGAGCTTCAGGTAGCTGATAAATCACCGTTAATCGGCATGACCTGGGATACAGGCAAGGTTGGCGAGGAGTACCGCGTGGAACTGGCCAATCTCCTGCGGGGGGCCCGGGCGGTCGCCAGGCCCTCCCGTACCAGGATAAAACCCGATGATATACTGCTACTGCACGGCAACGTGGAGCAAATCCTGGAAATCGAATCGAAATACGGACTGAAAATACTCAAGAACGCCAGGGTAAAAGACCGGGAATTAAGTTCTCATAACATGAAATTGAGCGAGGTGCTGGTGCCGCCGGACTCCAGTCTCATTGGTCGCACCCTGCAGGAGGCCGTCTTCTTCCGCCGACACAGGCTCACCGTCCTGGCCATTCAGCGGCGGGGCCGCACACTGCGCGACCGCCTAGCCGATATCAAGCTCAAGGAAAACGATACCATCCTGCTCCAGGGCCACAAGGACGATATCTCCCATATCATGAACTCGCCCAATGTCATCGTCACCAACGAGCTGACCGACCTCTATTTAAGAAAGGACCGCGCCGTTATCGCGCTGGCGGTACTGCTGGCCGTGGTGTTCCTCACCGCGCTGAATGTAATGCCCATTATGCTGGCGGCCATTCTTGGCGCTGTGGCCATGGTGGTAACCCGGTGTTTGAACATCGAAGAAGCCTATAAATCCATCGACTGGAAGATAATTTTCCTGCTCGCCGGCGTTCTGCCCTTGGGGCTGGCGCTGGAACAAAGCGGCGCCACATTGTGGCTGGCTGACCACGTCCTTCAGCCCCTGGCCGGTCACGGGCCGGTCGTGCTGCTGGCGGCGTTCTATCTCATCACCGCCGTGCTCACGGAGGCTATGTCCAACAATGCCGCCGCCGCCATACTGGCGCCGATAGCTTTCACCACCGCCGCTTCCCTGGGACTCGACCCCCGTCCGCTGCTTGTCGCCATTACCTTCGCCGCCTCCACGAGCTTCGCCACCCCCATCGGCTACAAGACCAACACCATGGTCTATTCACCCGGCGGCTATCGTTTTACGGACTATACCAGGATCGGCGTGCCGCTCAACCTGATATTCTGGGGCCTGGCCGTGCTCATAATACCGCTTATCTGGCCTTTATAATTCTTAATTACTTTTCAGGGGATTGATTATGGAATGCAATATAGAAGCCAACAAAGCAATCTGCAACTGCACCTACGAGCCCTGCCCCCGCAAGGGCAAGTGCTGCGAATGTATCCGCTATCACCTGCAGATGGACGAACTGCCCGCCTGCGTCTTTCCCCCGGAGATAGAGCGCACCTTCGACCGCTCATTTACCCGTTTTGCAGAGTGGGTGAAGGAGAGGGGTGGTAAGAATTCGTAATTTAAGCTATATTATTAATGATGAATAAATCCAAGAGAAACGCCTGGCACAAGCACCTGAAAGCGGCTAAAAAAGCCAGCGAAAAGAGAAAAGCACAGTCGAAGACTGGCAAATAAATAGTCCTTTCCCTTCGTTCCGGAGCAACGCGGGTAATAAAAACACCCCCGCTGGTAAATTACTGCTGGTAGGTGCCGTCTTTATGTCCGAACTACCGGAAATGGTCCAAGCCCTACTCGACCCGCAGTCCTACCCCCGGCCCCCGTCGCGGGTGGAACTGATGCAGACCCAGATGTCCTATGTCTTTATCGCCGGCGATTACGTTTACAAGACCAAGAAGCCGGTGGATTTCGGCTTTCTGGACTACACCACGCTGGATAAACGCCTCACCTGCTGTATCAAAGAACTCGAGCTTAACCGCCGCCTCTGCCCCGATGCCTACCTGGAAGTGGTGCCGGTAACCGAAGACGACGGCCGCATCGTCATGGACGGCAAAGGAGATGTTAAGGAGTACGCCGTGAAGATGCGCCGCCTGCCCCGGGAAGCCATGATGGACTTCCTCCTGGCCGAAAACAAGGTAACGCCGGAGATGCTGGCCGGGGTGGCGGCCGTCCTCGCGGGCTTCCACCACAAGGCGGCTACCGGCGATGACATCGACGAATTCGGCAGCACCGACTCCGTTTTCCGGAACACCGATGAAAATTTCACCCAGACCGATAAATACATCGGCACCACTGTCTCCGCGGAAACCCACCTTCGACTCAAGACCTGGAACGCGAATTTCATCAAAACAAACGAGGCTTTGTTCCAGAAGCGGGTGGAGGAGGGCCGTATACGCGATTGTCACGGAGACCTTCACGCCGCCCATATCTGCTTCACCGAAAAAATATGTATCTATGACTGCATCGAGTTCAACGACCGTTTCCGCTACTGCGATGTCGCCTCGGAGGTCGCTTTTCTGGCCATGGACCTCGACCACTACGGTCGTTCCGACCTTTCCAACAGCTTCATCGGTGCCTACGTGAAAGAAAGCGGCGATGAAGAGCTTGAAAAACTGCTAAATTTTTATAAATGCTATCGCGCATGCGTGCGGGCCAAGGTGGGGTGCTTCCAGTACACCGACGCGTATATAGACCCGGCGGAAAAGGCAAGGATACTGGAAAACACCAAGAGCTACTTTAAGCTGGCGGAATCGTATATTGAAAAATAGTTTCGTATTCAGAGGAGTCATATTATGCTGACTGGATTACATCTTCTGCTGACCTATATGTGTAATGCTGAATGCGACCATTGTTTTTTATACAGCAGCCCGCGTGTTAAAGGCACCTTTACTTTAAGTCAGATACGGCAGCTCCTCGATGAAGCCACCAGAATTGGCACGATAGAGTGGATATATTTTGAAGGAGGCGAACCGTTTTTATTCTATCCCGTAATGCTTGAGGGAATTAAAATGGCCCGAAACCTGGGATTCCGGGTAGGTATAGTCACTAATGCTTACTTTGCCACAGATATAGACGATATTAAGCTCTGGCTGAAACCCCTCTATGAACTGGGAATTGCCGACCTACGTATAAGCAACGACCCGTATCATTACGAGGATGAAAAGGAAAATCCAGCCATACGCGCCCGGAAAGCAGCATTGGAGTTAAACCTGCCCGCCGCCGAAATTCACATTGATGAGCCTTCGGTCACCATAGATACAGACGAACCGCAGAAAAAGGGAGAGGCTGTTATCGGCGGTACCACCAGGTTTAGAGGCAGAGCCGTGGAGAAATTAACCGCAGGACTACCACAAAAATCATGGGAGACATTTACTGAATGTCCTTACGAAGACCTGGAATCGCCAGGTAGAGTCCATATTGATTGTTACGGTAATATCCATCTATGCCAGGGGCTAAGCATGGGTAATGCCTGGGAAACACCACTGTCAGAGATAATTAAGAACTATGATGCCGGCTCGCACCCAATCTGTAGCCCATTGATTAAGGGAGGCCCCGCCCTTCTAGCCAAAGAATACCAGGTAAAGCATGATGATAAGTATGTTGATGCCTGTCATTTCTGCTATCTCGTTCGCCTGGCCCTACTGGACAAATTCCCTCAATATCTCACACCAAGACAGGTTTATGGAATAGAGTAATAATGACATTTGAACCCTGTACAATATGATTAAAAACGGAGGCGGTAAATTGAAAGAACCCTTCGCTGAATTTATCAAAGCCGAACTTAAGCCCGGCTTCTTGCTTATAGCCTGCGGACTCCCCGGCACCTGGAAGACGGAGACCACCGGGGAAGTCGCCAAAATCAAGGGCTGCAAGCTCCTGCGTACCGACATTATCCGGCTGGAAGTGCTGAAAAACGAGGATATCTTCGATGCGAAGGTCGCCGGCAACATGAACAAGCGGACGCAGGTCTACGACGAGATGTTCCGGCAGGCGGACGAAGCTATGAAAAGCGGCGACTGCGTTATCCTCGATGCCACCTTCGTCACGCAGTCCCTGCGGCGGCAGGCGGCGGCCATCGCCGCCGGACATAAAAAGACCTTCGTTATCCTCCAGACCGATTGCCCCCGGGAGGTCTCCATCCGCCGCATCCTGGCGCGTGATAAAGAAAATTACGTCTCCAACGCCCTGACCGAGGAAGCCTACCTCAACAATAAAAGGAAGTTCGAACCCGTAAATCTGGACGAGCTTAAAAACCTGAACCCCTCCCTCGATATCCTCCACCTCGTCGTTGATACCGCCCAGGACCCCCCGGAAGACTGGTATATCACCAGGCGGGAGAAAAGATAACCGCCGTATGAAGATTGATTTGCACGTCCACACCAGCACCGGCTCCGACGGCGCTCTTACTCTCGGGGAGGTCTTTGCGGAAGCCGGAAAGAGAAACATCGACCTTCTATCAATCACCGACCACGATGCCATCGACCACCAGGCACAGGCTGTTAAACTGGCGGAGAAATACCCTTTCGCCTACATCACCGGCGTCGAGTTGAACGTAACCTTTCCCCACGCCGGCAGGTCGGTCTCGCTGGATTTCCTGGGATACGGATACGACTACGGCAACCCCGCCCTCAAGGACAAGCTGCGCCTGATAAGGGACCACCGGGAGAAAAGAGCGCACCAGGTCATAGATAAACTAAACGCCGAGTTCAAGAAAGAAAACCTCCCCCTCTTTACCGAAGCCGACCTTAAAAATATGCAGGAAGGCGTCGACGGCATTTTAAGTCGACCCCACATCGCGGATTACCTGATTAAAAAGGGCATTGTCGCCAGCCGTCAGGAGGCTTTCGATAGATATTTAGTAAAATGCGACGTTCCCAAGTACCCTTTATCATTAGAAGACGCCTCGAAACTAATCAGGAACGCCGGCGGCCGGCTCTCTCTCGCCCACCCCAACGACCCCAACGGTACCTCGCTGGCAAGCCTGACTAAGGATTTGTCAGAACAGGGAAAAATCATCCGGGATAATATGCTTGATTATATCGACGGCGTGGAATGCTGGCACTCCCGTAATAACGCCGCCACCACGGCGTTCTATGTAGATTTCTGTAAGAAACAGGGCCTCATCATGACCGGCGGCAGCGATTGCCATCAAAAACCGATATTGCTGGGTACGGTACCCGTGCCGGACTTCGTGGCGGGGCAGTTTATATAACCTCCCCACCCCCTCGTTTGTTATCTTTTCCCACCCATACCACCCCGTATCATCTGCGGCTTAACCCGTGGTTACTTAACCCCCTCCCCCTCCTGGTGGGATAAAGGAGGCGGCGTATTCTTTTAATCATTCACGGCACTGGCCTCTTTATACAAAAGACACAATGAGCACTATTCTATTTGTAAATATTCCCCCTTCCTTTTCCAAAGGAAGGGGGCTAGGGGGATAGATTCACCAGAAAATACAAGGGGGTGAGGTTAAATAATATCCCCCTGGATATTCTCCCCCTGGTAAATACCGCTGTAGCCTTCCGAATCTCCGGTCAATGTGAAGAAAACGAGCTGCGTTATCCGCGCGTTCTTCTCCACCCGGAAACCCCGGTAGTTATAGACCACCAGCAGAGACTGGGAACGCCCCTCGTATCCCGCATCCCATACTGCCGTGCCCACGGTAACCCCGCATCGCAGCAGGCTGGAGCGCGGCCTTCCCAGCGCCATGATGTTCTTCGGCAGTTGCACAATCTCGTTATAGGTGATGATATAGGTGCCGGCCAGCAGCTCGATGGCGCCCAACCCGTCGAAGACCAGCGGCGAAAGGTCGGAAATCACCCGCTGGCCGCCGGCCGCCGGGATATTGCCCATCGACTGCGCCACAGCCACGTCGCGCAGGGTGAGGTCGAACCCGTTGGCCTGTACCTGCTCATCGAGGTCTATCCACCCTTCCACGAGCGGGGGAGCCTGCTCTATCAAATACCGTATGTCTTTTCCGGAAAGGACCGACATATCAAACCTCTACTTGGTCAACCGCCGCCGCATCGTCACCAGTGTAATGGAGAAGAATACCACTATCCAGACGATAATAATACCCAGCGCCAGCAGCATGT
>CAYPDM010000054.1:0-9808 GCA_964409485.1 uncultured Dehalococcoidaceae bacterium
GAACCGTTCGCCACGCCGTCGACTATTTCCCGCTGCTCCGCCGGGGAGCGGAACCGGCTCAACACCTCGACCCGCGCCGGAAAGGCTTCGAGTCGCTCGGAAAAAGTCTCGAAGTGCTGCTGCGCCAGCACGGTGGTGGGCACCAGCACGGCCACCTGCCGCCCGTCCATCACCGCCTTGAAAGCCGCCCGGATGGCCACCTCGGTCTTGCCGTAGCCCACGTCCCCGCAGACCAGCCGGTCCATGGGGCGGGCCTTTTCCATGTCCCCCTTCACCTCCTGCAAAGCCTCGAGCTGGTCGGGCGTCTCCACGTAAGGGAAAGCCGACTCCAGTTCGCGCTGCCAGAGCGAATCGCGGGAGAAGGCAAAACCCGGCACGACCTCCCGCGAGGCGTACAATGCCAGCAATTCTTGAGCTAATAATTCCGCCGCTTCCCTGGCCCGCTGCTTCGTCCTCGTCCACTCCTGCGTGCCGAGTCGGCTTAACTTTGGCGGCCTGTCCCCCGCCCCGATGTAGCGACTCACCCTGTCTATCTGGTCGGTGGGGACATATAAAATATCGCCCGCCGCGTACTTTAGAACGAGATATTCCTTCTCTGCTCCGGCGGTCTTAAGGGTCGTAACGCCGGTGAATTTACCGATGCCGTGCTCGACGTGTACCACGTAGTCGTCGGGGATTATGTCAACCATGAGCTTATGGCGGGGGGCGGGGCGTTTCTTGACGAGTCGGCGCTGCTTGACGAAGCCGAAAATCTCGGCGTCGGTAAATAGATACATTTCGCCGCCCATGACCCAGCCCTCCGGCAAAGACCCCTGCACCAGCGCCAGCGCGCCGGGCCCGGGCGCTTCGGCGACCTCCTCGACAGGCGCGGCGACGATATCCTCCCCGGCGAGCAGCTCCGAAAGCCGGCTCGCCTGGTGACTAACGATGATGATATGTTTTTGCTGACTTAAAAGCTCCGCGACCTTTTTAAGGAACACCGGCAGCTTGCCGGCGTAGCCGGGAGCGGAGATGAAGTCCAGCCTCTCCTCGACGCCCCAGGCGGCCAGGTTCAGCTTCTGCCGACTCTCAATCACCGGCGCAAGTTCTTCCCAGGTAAAGTAAGGCCGGGGGAAATTACGCGGGAGTTCTCCCCTCTCCAGTTTCTCCGAGCGTAGCTGCCCGGCCTCGGCATCAAGGTCGGCGGCCGCCTGCTCTATCTGCGAAGGTTCATCCAGTATGAGCAGAGTGTTAGCGGGCAGATAGTCCAGGAGACTGCCGCTGTTGAACAGCGGCGCATAGAACTGCGCATCCCGCGTCAGCTGCCCGCCGAGTATCATGTCCGTATCCCGCCGGAACTGCTGCTTGACCTCGGCAGCGCAGCCGGAAAGGTCGAGACCCTGTAAGATAGCCTCCAGAGACCGCTTATCCATCTGCCGGGGGGTCAGCAGCTCCGCCGCCGGCCCGATGGCTACCGAAGACACCACCTCTATCGAGCGCTGCGCGGCAGGGTCGAAGCTCCTGATACTGTCGATAGTATCCCCGAAAAACTCGAGTCGGACCGGCACCTCGCTGGTGGGAGGGAAAATATCTATGATACCGCCGCGGTGACTCACCATGCCCGGCAACTCGACCACGTTTTCCGTCTGGTATCCCAATATCTGCAATCTTTTCAGAAGGTCGAAAGGAGGTATATCCATTCCCAGTGTTAAATTAAAGCAGGTGGAATGAAACACGCCGTGCGGTGTTGTCCTGGACATCAGCGCCGCCGCCGAAGCGACTACCAGAGGCGGATATATATCCGATTCATTATTTACGCCGCCGTCCAGCCCCGAGAGTACCTGTAACCTCTCCATCTCGGTGGTCGTGTCCGGGGCAAGGCGTTCGTATGGCAGGACATCCGGCTCCGGGAAGAGCCTGACCTGCCCGGAGCGGCACCAGCTTGAAAGCTGTTCGTGGAGTTTCCTGGCGTTCTCCGGCTGGGCGGTGACCACTACCATCGGCAGGTCCATGTCTTCGTACAGCGCCGCCACCAGATAAGTTTTGGCCGCGTCCAGCGCCACCAGCGTGCTATCGCTTCTCTCTTTCAGTTCCTCAAGGAGCCCGCCATAGGCAGGCAAAGACTCAATAAGTTTTAATAACCGACTTATTTCCGGCAATATATTACCTCAAATACCTCTAGGGCTCGTCGTCTTCGACCAGCCCTTTTTTGAATTTTAGCACAGAACAGCTATCAGGACTAGATGTGCTTCCTGACAGTCAACATTGTTATTAAAGCTAATACCATAACACCGGCGCTCAATATCAGGCCCCGTTCGACTCCCAGCACTCCGCCTGCCCAGCCGATAACCGGCGCGCCCACCGCTACCCCGGCCGTAAGCATGGCGTGGAAAATCCCGGTGCCCAGGCCGCGCTCCGCCGCATTCGTATGGTCGGCTACCATGGCCGAAGCCGCCGGGAAAATCATCCCGTAAGCCGCGCCGTACAGCGCCATGACGACCAGCAATAAGGGGAAAACCGTCACCCACGGCAGCAGTGCCAGGGCGATAACACCCAGAGCCAGTCCGGCAATAACCAGTCCCCCCCTCCCTACGCGGTCGGAGAAAACGCCCGCCGGCATCTGCAGGATGATAAATAAAACCGCAAAAACCGCCAGCGATATGCCGACATGGAAGGCCTCCATGCCCATGCCCTTTAGATAGATGGGTAAAAGCGTGACCACGCCGCCGAAAGAAAAATACTGCGCGAATATCGTAAGAAAAGGGGTGATAAGCCCCTTTCTGCTCAATAATTCCCTAACTTTCCGCCAGCCTTCGCCGGGCGCCGTTTTCAGTTGAACACTATCCCGGTTTCTGCCTCCCGGCAGCCACATTGCCAGCGCCGCGCCTGTAATCAACAGCGCACCGCCCAGCCAGAAGACCACTTTATAGCCGAATCGTGAGGCGATGAACCCGCTCAAGCCGTATCCCACCAGAGTCGCCGCCGCCAGGGACATACCGTAGACCGCCATAGCCCTGCCCCGCCTCTCCTCTCCGCCGTGCTGCGCTATAGCCGACATCGTCGCAGGGCCGACCATGCCGCCGGTTATCCCGTGGAGCACCCGCACCAGCGCCAGGTGAAACGGCAGTCGGCACAGCGTGTATAGAAACATGCTGATAGTATCGCCGATGAGACCGGCCACCAGCGGCAGCTTGTACCCGACCCTGTCCACCAGCCTGCCGAAAAAAATATTGGCCGGCGTGTTTAATATGGAATAAAGACCGATGATAAGCCCCACCATGCCGACGCCCGCCCCCAGCTCGTACGCGTAGAGGGCCATTACCGGAATCAGCAGGTGTGTATCCAGGAAGCCGATAAAGGTCACAAAAGAGATAGCAGGCAGGATATTCTCTATCCCGGGTTGTGATAATTTTCTCATACGCGCAGCCTAATCAGAATACACCACAACCCGCGTCTTGTTCAACCGCTCGCAGCTTGCTATAATGGTAAAAACTGTTAGTATAAAAAGACATGAGCAAGAACAATAATAAAACTGAATCGTCGGGACTGCCGTACCGGCGCATCGTTGTGAAGATGGGTACCCGCCTGCTCACCGGCGGGGGCAACCACCTGGACCGGGAAATCATGTCCCGCCTGGTAGCCCAGATAGCGCAGCTTCACGGCGAGGGCGTGGAACTGATTCTCGTCTCTTCCGGTTCCATAGCATCGGGCCGGTACAAGCTGGGACTGGCTAAAAACATACGGGGCATTCCCTTCAAGCAGGTGCTGGCCTCGGTGGGGCAGAGTCGACTGATGAATATTTACGAGCGCCTCTTCGAGGAGCACGATATAACCGTGGCGCAGGCTCTGCTGACCAGGGCCGACCTTTCCGACCGCGCCGGGTACCTTAACGCCCGCAATACCCTGCTGGCGCTGCTGGAGTTACGCGTTATCTGCATCGTCAACGAAAATGATGTTGTATCCATCGACGAAATTAAGGAGGCCAAGTTCGGCGATAACGATAATCTTTCGGCGATGGTGGCCAACCTGGTTGATGCCGACCTGCTTATGATACTGACCGATATCGGCGGGCTTTATACCGCCGACCCATCCAGAGACCCCGCCGCAACACTCGTACCGGTGGTGACCAGAATAGATGCCGGCATTAAAAAATTGGGGGCCATCACCCGGAGCAACCTGGGCACCGGCGGCATGATAACCAAGATAGAGGCCGCCGCGCTGGCCACGTCCTCCGGGGCGAACGCGGTTATTGCCGACGGCCGCGAGCCGGACGTTATCCTGCGTCTGGCCGCCGGAGAGTCCGTCGGGACTCGCTTCCTCCCCACTTCGACCAACCTGGAGAGTCGCGAGCGCTGGATGCTCTCCGGACTCTGCACCAGGGGCAAACTAATAATCGATACCGGCGCCGCCACGGCGCTTAAAAAACAGAACCGCAGTCTGCTTTCCGCCGGCATTCAGAGGGCGGAGGGCAGGTTCAAACGCGGCGATATCGTCGCTGTTTACGATACGGAAGGTAATAATCTCGGCTGTGGTATCACCAACTACAGCTCTGGCGATATTGGCATCATCAAAGGGTCTCATTCCAGTAAAATAGCGGATTTACTTAGCTTCGATTACGGCCCGGAGGTGGTGCACCGGAACAATCTAGCGCTTTTGGAAAGGGAGGAGCCAAGTGGCCACAGGCAGACTGTACCAATCCAGGGAAGATAATTTTTTAGCCGAAGTAAATTATCAGTTTCAACACGAATCGGAGCAGCGGTGGTGGGGCGAACTAACACTCGTAGATTACGTGCGTTTCAAAGACGGCAGCGGGTTTTTGCTGGAACTAGAAGACGGCCGCCGGTCCAGATGCTCGCTTAAAAAGAGAGTGAACCGGGCGGTAACCAGCCTCCCGCCGCGTTACGTTTACCATTTCAGCGGCTCCGGTAAGTTCGACTATTAGTTGAGGGGCGTCTAAGAGGGGCGCAGCCCCTCTTTCTAAATTTCCCCTTCCCCTCAATCCTAAGGGGAAGGGGACACAGGGGATAGGGTCACCAATATGACATCAGCCGTAGAACAACTTGAAGCCAGTGGAAAGGCCGCTAAAGCCGCCGCCCACCGCCTGGCCTTCGTACCCACGGATACCAAGAATAAGGCCCTGTTGAACATCGCCGGCGGCCTGCTCGCCGGGAAAGACAGGATACTGGCCGCCAATAAGAAGGACTACGACGCCGCCAGAGCGAGCGGCATGGGCGCCGCCCTGCTCGACCGCCTCATGTTGGATGAGAGCCGTTTGGAGGCGATAGCCGCGGACACGAGAGCCGTGGCGGCATTACCCGACCCCGTCGGCGAGACCTACGAGATGCGCACCATGCCCAACGGACTGAAAATCGGCAAGCGGCGCGTCCCGCTGGGCGTTATCGGCGCCATCTACGAGAGCCGCCCCAACGTCACCGTGGACATTTCCGCCCTCTGCCTGAAATCCGGCAACGCCGTCATCCTGCGGGGCGGCAGGGAAACGGTGAACTCCAACATAGCCATTATTAAAGTCATTCAGGAAGCCTGCAACAGAGCCGGCCTGCCGGAAGGCTGCGTGCAGTTCATAGAAAATACCGACCGCGCCCTGGTCGACCACCTGCTGAAAATGAACGATGTTATCGACCTGATTATTCCGCGGGGCGGGGCGGGGCTGATAAAGTTCGTCAGGGAAAACGCCGCCATGCCGGTGGTCGCCGGGGGCATCGGCGTCTGCCATACCTACGTGGACAGGACCGCCGATATCGATAACGCCGCGGCCATCGTTTATAACGCCAAGGTGCAGCGGCCCACCGTCTGCAACGCCCTCGATACCGTGCTCGTCCATGCCGATATCGCTGAAAAATACCTGCCGAAGATGGCTAAAGAACTGGCTAAAGCCGGGGTGGAAATGCACTGCGACGAACGTTCGCTGGCCATACTGAAAGTCGATAAATCCCTGAAACTCGTCCCCGCCGTCGACGATGACTGGGGCAGGGAGTTCCTGGCGCTGATTGCGGCGGTGAAGGTCGTGGACTCGCTGGACGGGGCGCTGGAGCATATTGAAAAATACACCTCCGGCCATTCAGAGGCCATTCTTACCCGGGATGATGAAGCGGCCGAACGTTTCCTCAACGAAGTGGACGCCGCCTGCGTGTACGCCAACGCCAGCACGCGCTTTACGGACGGGAGCCAGTTCGGACTGGGGGCGGAGGTGGGCATCAGCACGCAGAAAATGCACGCGCGCGGCCCGCTGGGACTTAAGGAACTGACGACCTACAAGTGGGTTATCATCGGCACGGGACAGGTAAGACCTTAGCTACTTCGCTGTTTTCAAGACATCCTGCTGCGCCTGAAACAATTGCTGGATGCCCTTTTCCGCCAGCGAAAGTAAATCGTCGATTGCCTGCTTGTTAAAGGGTTTCCCCTCGGCGGTGCCCTGTACCTCGACGAACTCGCCCTTGCTGGTCATCACCACGTTGAAGTCCACTCCTGCCTGGGCATCTTCATCGTAACAAAGGTCCATCATCATGTAACCGTTGACGATGCCGATGCTGGTCGCCGCCACGGCGCTTTTCAGCGGTATGGATGATATAACGCCCATGTTTTGAAGCGTCTCCATCGCCTTGTAAAGGGCGATATACGCGCCGGAAATGGCGGCGGTCCGGGTGCCGCCGTCGGCCTGGAGGACATCGCAGTCCACCATCAGGGTCCTTTCACCCAGTGCATCGAGGTCGGCCACCGCCCGCAGCGAGCGCCCGATGAGACGCTGTATTTCCTGGTTGCGCCCCCCGACTCTCCCCATGGTGGAATCGCGCCGGGTGCGTGTTACCGTGGCACGGGGCAGCATGGCATACTCGGCGGTAATCCAGCCGGTGCCGCTCCCCTTGAGGAAATTCGGCACCCTTTCCTCGGCGGTTACCGAGCACAGGACGTGGGTCTTGCCCAGCTTTATCAGCGCCGAACCCTCGGCGAAGCTCTGGTATCCGGGGATTATTTTAATGGGTCGCAGTTCGTCATAGGCACGCCCGTCGATTCTTTTCACGTAAAATCTCCAATCCAGTCAAGAATACTGTCCGAGTATAGCATTGATGGGTGAGGATGGCAATCTAAAAAAGCCACGAGGGCAGGAGGGTGGGAAAAGATAACATAGAAAAGGGGGCGGGGGCAATTATTCCTTTATTCCCCAGAAAATTTTTCTCTCGACTGTTCGATAGTTACGGTACTTCCCGGCGCGTTCCGCCCGTTCCACTTCTCTTTTTAACTCGTTTACTCCTTCGGCAAAGGCAGCGGGGTCGTTATCCCTTATTATCCTGAGTACAGAATCGATGCTCGTGTTTTCAACGTTTTCAAGCAGAGACCGGTCGATTAACCTGATGTTGTCTTTCTTGATGATACATGGTTCCTCATAAGTAAATCCGGCATCGTTAAACATCCGTATCAATTCCGGTCTGGTCGGATATCTCTGTTTATCATACTCGTATTTCATCGGGAAGAACTCATCAAGCTGGTGGTTCTCCAGGTCTTCAATGGTCACCTGGTACATGAAAAACCTCGCCCCCTTACGGGTTATTCTGGCAACGTCGTTGAGGACGGCCTGCTGGTGAGCCAGGTGATGCAAGACCCATGCCATGTAAGCGAGGTCGGCGCTTTCAGATTCGAGTGGTAGAGACTTACCATCAAAGTCATATTGTACCGGGATTACCTTATTACTTATTTCTCCCTTTTTTATCCTGTCTTCAAGCAGGTTCAATTGGTCTGACGATTTATCATAGGCGAAAATTTGATACTGATGGATTCCTTTAGCCTTCAGTTGTTTTTCTATGAATTCCGTCTGCTGGCCGGAGCCGACACCCAGTTCCACTATGGTCAAAGGTTTATCCAAGTAATTTTCGGTAAGGCCAGCATGGGAAACGACAAAGGCAGCCAACCTCGGGGTGCCTTTTCTGGCGCGGGCGTATTCCAGGCTAAGGCCATCGTACGAATAGGTTCTTTCCATCCTTACACTCCTGTTTACGGCAGGGAAATGAGGTATTCCCTCAACCACCCCAGAGCCGCCGCCGCCGCGTGTTGCTTGTTCTCCTCGCGGTCGCCGCCGAACTCATGCTTACGACTGAACACCCCGTCCTTATGAGCCATGCCGATGTAGAAAAGCCCCACCGCTTTACCCGGCGTTTCCCCACCCGGCCCGGCGATGCCGGTATCCGCCAGGCAGATATCCGCCGCCAGCAGCTTCCTGCCCCCCGCCGCCATTTCTTCCGCCACCTGGGGGCTTACCGCCCCGTATTTCTCAATAGTAGCGGCTTTCACGCCGACAACGTTAATCTTGGTCTCATTGGCGTATGATGTCACCGAGCCCTTATAAAAATCGGAGCTGCCGGGTACGTTGGTGATGAGGTGAGATATCAGCCCGCCGGTGGCCGACTCTACTATGCCTAAAGTAAGGCCCTTTTTCTCAATTAAATCCACGATTTCTTTTTCTAAACTGGCCATGATTACACATACCTCTCCATTAGATTGAACAATATCTCGTCGAACGCGCCCTCCTCGCTTCTATCGATTCTCCCCAGGACCTGCTTTACCTCTTCATGACGCTGGGAATCGGCAAGGTCGTCGAGTTTGCTGTAGAAGCCGAGGCGCCGGCCCAGCTTGTAAATATCCCTCTCCTCCGGCGGGAGCGACTGAAAACGCTCGATGACGGTGAGTATTTTATCTTTATCCCCGGGCAATTTGCCTTCTACCTCCGGCAGCAGGTTCATCATGTGGTCGCTGACGACCTGTGAACGGCAGTCCAGGTTCTCGATGAGGAGTTTTATCTCTGCCACGATTTCCTCGTCCGTCGCCCTGATAAAATCGCCGCTTACCACGTCCTTATGAAGCAGCATCCTGGGCTGGATGGTCAGCGTACGCAACCTGACAAAATCGGGGTTTATTTCATTAAGCACCCTGGCTGTTTCCAGCGCGTGCTCGCGCCACATCCGCTTCCCGCCGGCTCCCGGCATGACGTACGCGCAGAGGGAGATGCCGGAGGCCACCACGTTCCTGCCCCCGGCGATATGGTCGGCGGCGGTTACGCCCTTGTCCATGAACTCGAGGACGGGGTCGTAGCCCGATTCCACTCCCATATGAATCCGGGAAAGCCCGGCCTCGTGCAGTTCTATCAAATCTTCTAACTTTTTTTGAGACACCGTTTTCGACCGGGCATAGCTGGTGATACGGTCGATGCCCGTGAAGGTCTCTTTGAGGTACTTTATCACCTTAACGAGGTCGGGCGTCTTCATAATCATGGTGTTGGCGTCCTGGAGGAAGGCGTTCTTCCCGCCGGCGTACATCCAGAGGGCGACGTTACGAGCGGCATCCGTGGGGGCATTATTGCAGACACTCGCCGCTACATTACGGATATCACCGCCGGACTCCCGGGCAAGCTCCGTAATGCTATCGTGAATGGCTTTAGCCGTATCGATATCCCCCTTCACCTCCTCGAACGACCTCAACTGGAATTTAGAACCTTTATAGATGGGGCAAAACTTACAGCGGTTCCAGGGACAGTTGCGGGTAACGCGTATCAGCAGGGAATAGGCCTCACTCGGGGGGCGTATCGGCCCCAGTTCGTACGACTCCTTAAGCATATCCGTCATAGCCATGCGAAGACATTGCTCCTGATAAAATCGAAATTGTCGGTTACTTTCCCGGCGCCGGAAACGACGCCCATGTGGCCGGGCAGCAGGTATTCTATATCCAGCTGGGAAAGCGACTCGATGGACTTTTTTAAATCCTCGGCGTTGCCGCCGGGCAGGTCTACCCGGCCGGTGTTCATCTCAAAGAGCACGTCGCC
>CAYPDM010000055.1:0-2177 GCA_964409485.1 uncultured Dehalococcoidaceae bacterium
ACCATGATTTGTCCTCCTTTTCCTTAATGTATATATTAAGGGGTGTCGAGGTAATAAAATCATGTTACACCCACCTCATCCTCAATTACCAACTCTCCGCCTCGTCACCTTTTGCCCCACCGGGCAATCGCGCAGGCAGGTGCCGACAAAATTGCAGCCGAACATTCCCTGGGTGGTGGCTATATTTATACATTTAAACCGCTCGAAGGTGACCGGGCTATCGATAAAGATAGAGTCAAGGTCGGCGTCCGGGCGCAGCTTCAAAGCGTTATTGGAGCATTTCTGCTGGCACCTGGGGCCGGCCTCCCCGCCGCATTTACCTCTCATGCATACCTTCTCCGTTAATAGCGGGTCGGGTTCAAGCTCCGCTTCGGTAATGATGGAGACGTACCTTACGCGCGGCCCGTACTGCGGCGTAACTACTAGGCCGCTAAAGCCGAACTCGCCCAGCCCGGCACGCACGGCCGCATGGCGCTGCGAGAAAAAGCCCAGCGGCGCTTCCATGACGGGGTGTCCCAGGCCGGTGTGCTGGGTGTTGGGGGTGGGCAGAGAGCGCATTCGCCAGCCTGTTTCCAGTCGATTTGCCAGACGGGTGGCTATGATATTAAGCATCATGTCCTCTGAATAATGCCCCATCAGCATGTAAAAGTTTTCAATATTCGCATGGATGCCCATCTCCGGCGACATCTCGGTCATCTTGAGGTGGTACTCGTCGTAGTCGACGACGGGGTCGGGAATCCTGACTCCGGCCACGATAACCGACTTTGCCTGCGGCATCAGGTCGAGCGGACCGTGTCCCGGCGGCGCGCCTTCGAATCGGTCGACGGACGCTATGCCGACCAAATCCGCGCCGAAGTCCTTCACCATGTTCTTGACTATCTCACTCGTAAGCTCGGTCATTACGTTCCTTTCTTTGATATCGTTACACCCACCTCGTCCTTTTACTCATGCTTTTAGCGGAGCCCATGCTTGTAATGTGCCCTTCAATCATTGACGTTTCCACCAGCTCCCAGAAATTCTCTCTGTCCGCGCCGGTGACCACCGCCTGCTCGTGGGACTCGGAAAGGACGACCGGATAGCCGTGGCCGCGGCGGCACTGGTCGAGGGTAAGGCTATGGGTAAGATTGAGCAGGGGCTCGCTTTCCGCCACCCACTGCGGGATTTCGATTCTGGCAATCTCGCCGTCCACCCGCAGGTAGAAGAAATAGACGCGGTGCTCCCCGTAGCGTTCCCTGACTATCTTGGAAGGACTGATAAACAGCGCCGACCTTTCCCCGTTTTCCAGCAGATTGATAAAGAGGTCGCGGTCGCGCACGCCGGCCACCGCCTCGCAGTCACGCTCTTTCCCCGGCGGGCAATCGCGGTCGCAGTCGGGGCTGTCATGCGGGCAGATAGCTACTCTCAATACGTTGACGACATCCGTACTGCGGGGAAAGCTGATATAGCTGGCGAGGGCTACCTGTCTTTCGCCGTTGAGTTTTTTCATGGTATCGAGGTATTTCAGCATCCCGTTGGTCAGCAGGACATCGGTGACGAACTCCGGGTAGGCCTCCAGACCCCAGAGGATAAGCGTGCCGTCGAGCAGGGCCAGTGTATCGCTGCCGGCGGGTTGTCCGGCGGCGAGGTCGGTCAGTTGGCGGCATTCCTCGACGCCGCGTTTGATGCCGAGGATTGTCCCTTCCACCGGCTGCTCGCGGCCGCCGCCCGGCGGCGTTATCGCCAGCTCTTCATCGTCGGAATAGAGGCGGGGTGAACTCGTAAGCGCGGCGTCCGGCCGGCTGCCGTAGGTGATAACCGCCGAGCCGATATTAATCAGGTAGCAGCGCGTGGAGTGATGGCGGTCAACGTCGATATGAGAGCCGTCGCTGGCCATGACGGTAAAGTCGGCAGGGGCGGGGGGAGCCGGATAGCGTTTGTTCAGTCCGTCCACCAGTTCGGCCACCAGCCAGGTCGTTTTAGCGGCGGCGCATTTCCTCTGTAGAGCTTCAAGGTCGATAGCCGGGCTGCCGATGGTTTCCAGGGCGAACTTGAGACGCTTTTCGCGCTCCGCGCGGTTGTCTATAAGCCCGGCAATCATAGCGACGACCTGCGCCGCTACCTTGGTAAGGTCCAGTGACAATTCTTCCTTCTCCTTCGGCCTAAGTATAGTGCAACGGTAAAGTGAACTCAAGCAGGGT
>CAYPDM010000055.1:2277-9681 GCA_964409485.1 uncultured Dehalococcoidaceae bacterium
TCGTATTTGTTATAATATCATTAAAAGAAAGCAATCTTGCCTGCAAGGAAACATTTTGCTAGCAGCTTTAGGAACGGTTGTCGTAACCTCACTATCAGGCGTGATGATGCCGGGGCCCATGTTTACCGTGACCCTGGCCAAGAGCCTGAAATCGCAGTGGGCCGGCGTATGGGTGTCACTGGGGCACGCCGTCATCGAGGTGCCTCTGATACTGCTGATATATTTCGGCGTGGCGCAGTTCTTCCGGAACGAAATAGTACAGCTGGTGTTAAGCGTGCTCGGCGGAGGCATGATTGTCTGGATGGGCATCGGGCTTTTCCGAGCCCGCAAGCAATTGGCCAGAGAAGGCAGGGACACGACCTATAACGCCTTTACCGCCGGTATCCTGACGAGTGGACTAAATCCGTTCTTTCTGGTGTGGTGGGTCACGGTGGGCAGCCTGCTGCTGATGAACTTCCTCGAAGCGGTGGGGGTATGGGGGTTGCCCTTTTTCATCGTCGTGCACTGGCTCTGCGACCTCGTCTGGCTGTCGCTGGTGTCTTTCACCGTCTTCAGGACGCACTCGTTCTGGGGGGAAAAGGTGCAGGAGTGGGTCTTTATCGTCTTGAGCCTGGCGCTGCTGTACTTCGGGGGGCAGTTCATCGTGAAGGGGATAATTGCCTACGTGTAGACGGGGAGGTTCTGGACTGTTCGTCAACCTAATATCTTTACCCCGATAATCCCAATCATAAAGCCGAGGGTAGCCC
The DNA here is from genome assembly GCA_964409485.1 of uncultured Dehalococcoidaceae bacterium. GTDB lineage: Bacteria > Chloroflexota > Dehalococcoidia > Dehalococcoidales > RBG-16-60-22 > JAFGPF01. The sequence continues at coordinate 3,024 of CAYPDM010000055.1, forward strand.
CGAAAGCCGGCGCCCGGTGGCTTTTATATTTAATCATCGGGGCTATATCCTGAAATACCAGATACAATATTCCACCAGCCGAAAACAGCATGAGAGAACTCAGCAAAATGCCATCTATATTCAAAAATAAAAAGCCAATAATAGCGGCAATTATACCAACAAAACCAAAAGGAACCAGGATTAATAAAGATCTGTTCGGCGAAAAGCCGCTTTTTACTAAATCACCGAAGGCGTTATATGCTTCCGGCAGATTCTGCAAACCTATAAATAAGGCCAGCAACAAACCTGCTTTATGATCATATGAGAATACGGCCCCTAGGGCAATAGCCTCCGGAATATAATCCATAGACATTGCCATAAGCTGTGCCAATCTTCCGCCGTGTTGACTAATAAATCTATCCAGCAATAAAAATAGAATGCCGCCGGATAGAAAGACAGGAACGATAATTGGCAGGGATAATTGATTAATTGCCTTGGGGGTCAATACAAAGGCTGCTGCGGCAACAATGACCCCAGCACCAAAAGCGACGATGCTGTGAGATAGTTCTCTACCAAGCTCGCCCCCGGGAAGTATCTTGCTCCTGGCAAGAAAGCCGCCGATTATTACCGTTATACCCGATGCAAATGAATATAGAACAACTTCTAGAATCGTATCCACAATGCCAAGTATAACATAGCCGAATTTCACCCGGTACTAAAGGCTAAAAGCAAGGACTATATCCTCACTTCTTCCGTTCCTCGCAGGTAAGGTCGCAGGCATCACAATTATCGTCGCAGGGCTCCACGTGAATCGTAACGTCGGTACGGACCAGCTTGCCCTCTATGTCTTTCTCAAGGTGGTCGCACATATTGTGGGCTTCCTCGATGCTGACATGCTTGGGCATGACCAGGTGCAGGTCGATGTAACGCTGGCTGCCGGCCTTGCGGGTTCGCAGCTTATGAAAGCCGACCACCTCCCCGCCCAGGTGCTCCGTGATAGCCGCGCGGATACTCTGTTCCTCGTCCTCCGGCAGCTTCATGTCCACCAGCCCTCCGAAAGATTTCCTTAGTACGTCGAAAGCTACCTTCAGGATAAATAAAGCCACCAGCCCGGCCAGTATGGCGTCGATGATGCCGATTCCGGTAATACGCACCGCGATAAGGCCGATGAATACCGCCGCGGCAGAATATACATCCGCGGCGATATTATGAGCGTTGGCCTCCAGTGCCATCGAATCTTCTTTCCTGGCTACCTTGAGCAGGTGGCGGGAGAGGAAGACGCTGGCGATGATAGAGACCGCCATTACGCCGATACCGGCCTCGGTCATCTCCGGGACGGCGTGGGTCTGAAAGCGTCGCACCGCTGTGTAGATGATGGAAACGCCGGCGATAAATATCAGCACCGCCTGGATGATGGCGGCGATGTTCTCCGCCTTACCGTGGCCGAAAGGATGTTCTGCGTCGGCGGGACGGTCGGCAATACGGAGCGCCAGGAAGGTAATACTGACCGCAAACAGGTCAAGGAAACTATCGACTGCCTGTGCCAGGACGCTCAAGCTCCCGGTGATAACGCCCACGAATACCTTGAGCACTATCAGGCCGACGACGACAATTATGGAAAGTCTGGCCGCGCCGCTTCTACCGGAAAACATAGCTTTTCTCCGTTATCAGGCTTTTTTCTCGGAGAGCCTGCGCCCCGGAATGAATCTGCCCCATTCACCCTTATCCCATACCACGAGAAGTGAAGGGGCGATACACACGGAACTGAAGGTGCCGGCGATAATACCGATGATGAGGACGACGACGAAATTCTGGATGGTTGCCCCGACGAAGAGGAGTAATGCCAGGACGACCACCAGTGTGGTAAGACTCGTGTTTACGGAACGGCTAAGGGTCTCTACCAGGCTGTTATTCACCACGGCTTCGAAGTTGTGGCCGATTCCCCTGGTCAGGTTCTCCCGTATTCTATCGAAGATGACCACGGTGTTATTGACGCTATAGCCGATGACGGCCAGGAGGCCGGTGATAAACATGAGGTTGATTTCCCAGCCGAGTATGGCCCCGAGGATAGAGAAAATTCCCATGGCAATCAGGGCGTCGTGTACCAGGGCTACTATGGCGCAGGTCCCGTAGTGGAAAGGCCGGGGCATGCGGCGGAAGGCCCAGGTGACATAGAGCAGTATGCCTACGGCCGCTATAGCCACGGCGATGGCGGCATTATTGACCGTTTCCGAGGCAACTTGTGGAGAAACCGAGGAAAATTGCGCCTCGGATACCTGCCCGAAGCGGCCGGACAGAGAGCTTTCCAGCTGTGTTTTTTCCACATCGGATAATTCGTGAGTGCGAATTAAAAACTGGCCTTCGCCGGCGCTCTGTATAATGGCATCGGTATAGCCCAGGCCAAGTAACTCTTCCTTAAAAAGGTCGTATTCCACCGGCTCCTCGAATTTTACCGTCAGCATGGAGCCGCTGCTGAATTCGATACCGGACGGCAGGCCGGCGCTGAAAAGCGATATTATACCGATGAGAATTATTACCCCCGATATAAGAAAGAACCAGAATCTCTTGCCGATGATATCAAACATTCTTCTTGCCCCTGTCTATGCTGAACAGCGTTGTCTTCCTGCCCAGCGGACTGCGGATAACCAGGCGCAGCAGCGTGCGCGTAACCAGGATAGCGGTAAACATGCTTACTATCACACCGATGCCCAGCGTCAGGGCGAAGCCCATAACCGGCGCGCTGGCGATAATACTGCTGCCGAGCCAGAAAAGTATAATACATACGATTATCGTGGTTACGTTGCTGTCCCGGATGGCCGACCAGGCGCGATTAAAGCCGGCTTCGATGGCGGCGCCAAGGGTCCGCCCCATTCTCATCTCCTCCTTCATCCTCTCGAAAATGAGGACATTGGCGTCGACTGCCATGCCGATGGAGAGGATGAAACCGCCCAGGCCGGCCAGCGTGAGCGTAACCGGTATCAGCTTGAATAACGCCAGGACGAGCGCCCCGTAAAATATCAATGCCAGGCTTGCCAGGACGCCGGGCAGCCTGTAATAAGCAATCATAAAAATCATGACCAGTACTATGCCGATTAGTCCGGCCAGCCAGCTCATATTTATGAAATTGGCCCCCAGCGTGGCCGATACTTTCTCCTGGTAGAGCGGCGGCTGTTTTAACGGCATGGGCAGGGCGCCCGATTTACACAGGTTGGCCAGTTCTTCTGCTTCATTGGGGGTGAAACTGCCCTCAATCTGTCCGCTGCCCTGGTAGCTTTGCTGCCTGATTTGCGGCGCGGAGAGCAGTGAATCGTCCAGGAAGATGCCGATGGCGCGCTGCGGTGAGCCGTATTCGCCGGCGTTATACAGCTGGCTGGCTATCTGGTCGAAGATGAGAGAGCCCTGACTATTCCATTCGATGCTGACCACGTATTTAGGGACAACGTCCGACTGGTCGATTTGAGCCGCGGCATCCGCCAAATATTCTCCGGTAAGGTGGGTTCCGTTGCCTCTGGCGGCAATCCATGACAGGCTATCTGCGTATTCCTGAAGTTCTTCATTGCCGACGGGACTTCCCGCCGCATCCGTGAGGCTGATTACGCCGTTAATGTTCTCAAGGAAGCCGACAGTCTTGTTTTCCTGGTTTCCCTCCTCGTCATAGTAGACGGCAACGAATACACGCCTGTCGGTTTCTCCCTTGTCGATAAACTGGAGCTGTTCCTGTACCAGGTAATCACCGAGGCTAACCGGTTGTCCCGTATCACTTAACTCCACTTCTCTAAAGTCGAGGAAGCCGGTCTGTTCGACCAGGCTCTTGGCGGCATCGATATCGGTGAACCCCGGGAGCTGTATCAATATCCGGTCTTCTCCCAGCTGCTGAATTATCGGCTCGGCGACGCCGTATTTATCGATGCGCTTTTGAATAGTGGTTATCGCCCGGTCCATGTTCCTGACCTGCTCCGTGGCGTTTTCGGATACGTCGGCCTCATAAACCAGGTGCACGCCCCCGACGAGGTCCAGCCCGAGGCGTAACCCCTTCCTCCCGAACCGTTCCGAATCAACCGGCAGGATAGCCAAAAGGGAAAGAACGAAGATAATAAGTATCAGGACTGATGTTATAGTATTTTTTCTGGTCATTGTTCTCCCTGAAAATTTTTGTTTCCGGGCGTTTGGGTCTGCTTGAGTAAATGTTTGATGTAATTTAAGGCCTGCTCCCGGGTGGCAACTTCGCCGGCGGCCTGCGCTTCCCGCAGGGCTTCCAATAGCTCGCCGAGTCGGGGGCCGGGACTTATACCGAATGTTTTCATCACGTCATGCCCGTCAATCAGCCGGGGAGGCGCGGATACGCTTTCCTCTTCAAAGCGTTTTTCCAGCACGTATCCGGTCATTTGCGTGTGCTCCTGCCACTGGCGTAAATCAAGAGAAGCCCCCCGGGTGGCCAGGTGGTCGGCCAGGCACAGGAAAAGCAGGTCTATGCCCGCCTCGCCGGTATCGCGGAAGTAACGGTAAATAGCCCGGCGCGTGGGGATACCTTCGTTGCTCATCTGCGTCGGACGGAGGTGGTATTTAATGAGTAGTTCCACCAGCTTAATTTCATTATTGCTGAACCTCAACCTTTCCATGATAGCGGCGGCGGCAGCGGCGCCTTCCTGCTGGTGTCCCAGGAAACGCGCCCGGCCGTCATCCATAGTCTTAGTCTGCGGCTTGGCGATGTCATGGAGCAGCGCCGCCAGTTTGAGCAGCGACCTTCCCGTGCTGCCGCGGCTTATTTCACGGTCGAAGTGCTGGCACAATTCCTCTGACCAGGGTATTGATGCCAGTATATCCTCGCCGGCGTATTCCCAGGCGCTTTCACGGAGCACGAACTCGACGGCCGCCACGGTCTGGATGGAGTGGTCGAAAACGTCCCAGACATGCACCTTCGGCTGGTCGACGCCCCTGGCGGGATTCAATTCCGGTATCAGGGCGGTAAGCAGTCCCAGGTCGTCAAGATAGGCAAGCCGCCGACCGGCGCCGGGTATTGCCAGCAATCGAAGCAGCTCTTCCCTGACCCGCTCGCCGGCTACGTCTGTGATGAGTCGGCTGTTCCGCTGTATCAGACGTTCGGTCTCGCTGTCGATTGTAAAGCCGAGTTCCGCGGCGAGGCGCACCGCCCGTAACAGTCGGGCGGCATCGGCTTCGAACACGGTCTCGCCGACGGCCTTTACCACGCCCCGGTTCAGGTCGTCCCGACCGTTAAAGGGGTCGATGATACTTTTAGTATTGATAGAGGCTTTAAAATCGCCATCCAGTTGTATAGCCATGGCGTCTATGGTGAAATCGCGGGAGGCCAGGTCCCGCCCGATGTCGCCTTTAAGCGTGGTAAAATCTATCTGCCATCTACTATCGGGAAGGACTATCCTGCCCACCCCGTTTTCCGCATCAAGGGGTATATATTTGCCGTTTAAAGAAGCGGCGACTTTACGGGCGACCGAAAGGGCGTCGGCATCAACGGCGATATCGATATCGACCGTACCGCGTCCCAGCAGTAAATCGCGCACGAAACCGCCGACGAGGTATGCAGCGCTACTTTCTTCGGCAAGGAATCGGCTGATTTTCTTCAGTAGCTGAAAAGCCCCGGGCTTGACGGCTAATCTTAAATCTTCCATAGTTACTGGAGGCATCTGTTAAACTATACTATCAAGCGTGAAATTTATCAAGTGGAGACCCCGGTATTTTTCAGCTTGACGCTGCCGTGAGAGTCGGTTTAATATTAGCCTGGACTGTATCCGGGGCAGGAGACGGTAACTATGGCATATAAAACTGTTATTTATTCTAAGAAGGACCATATAGCTCTTATAATTATAAATCGGCCGGGTGAAGGCAATGCCGTCGACGGCCTGATGGCTGGGGAACTTGATGAAGTCTGCGCCCGGATAAGGCAGGACGATGATGTTTACGCGGCGGTAATTACCGGGGCCGGAGACGTTTTCTGTGTTGACAGTGGAGCAGAGAAGGGAGATGCGCCTGGCTACCCCGCCGCCGCTATCGCCGGCATCGACCAACCCGTCATCGCCGCTATTAACGGCGACGCTTTAGGGGAGGGACTGGAAATAGCCTTGAGCTGCGATATTCGTCTTGCCTCGAATAAAGCGCGCCTGGGCCTGCCGCAGATAGCCCGCGGGAGCACCCCGAGGGACGGCGGCACCCAGCGACTGCCCCGTATAGTGGGGCGGGGCAAGGCCCTGGAACTGCTCCTCACGGCAGATATTATAAACGCCACGGAGGCCCTGGAAATAGGGCTGGTAAGTAAGGTAGTGCCGCCGGAGGCGCTGGAGAAAGAAACCCAAAAACTGGCGGAGACCATCGCCGCCAAGGGGCCCATCGCTTTAAGGTATCTCAAGGAAGCGGTCAATAAAGGACTGGACATGACGCTGGAACAGGGGCTGCGACTTGAAGCAGACCTTTACTTTATGCTGCACACCACCGCCGACCGCACCGAGGGGATAAAGGCTTTCCGGGAAAAGAGAGAGCCTAAATTTAGGGGGGAGTAATGCGCCATGAGCGCTTTTGAAGTAATTATCTACGATAAACAGGACGGTATCGGCTATATTACCCTTAACCGCCCCGAGGCCCTTAACGCCTATAATATCAGGATGCGAGACGAGCTTTACGAGGTGCTGGGCGCCATAAGGGACGACCC
>CAYPDM010000056.1:0-9637 GCA_964409485.1 uncultured Dehalococcoidaceae bacterium
GGAAGATGTAGAAAGCGCCCTGTGGTTTATTTACTTCATATCCCATTTCCACCAGATTATCGTAGATAAAGTCCCGGTGGCGCTGGTATTCGGAGACGTCTATGGTTATATCCTGAAGTCGCCGCACCACGTTCTGCATGAACGCCGGGGCGTTTATAAAACCCAGCACGCGGGTGCAGAAGACCATGCCCGTTATCATCTCGTCATGGTGAGAGCTATCCGGGTGCAGGGCGACGTATCCGATACGCTCGCCGGGGATGGACAGGTCCTTGGAGTGAGAAGTGGCGATGATGCTGTGCCGGTGGAAGTTCAGCGGCGAGGGGTACTCCAGCCCGTCATAGATAATTTTTTTATAAGGCTCGTCGCTGACGATGAATATCTCCGTCCCGTACTCGGCTTCTTTTTTACGGAGTATCTCTCCCATCCGGCGGAGAAGGTCTTCACTGTAAACGACGCCGGTGGGATTGTTCGGCGAGTCGATGAGCACGGCTTTCGTCCGGGGGCCGATGGCTTTCTCGAACTCGTCAAGTCGGGGCATGAAATGCTCGTCGGTGGGCACGATCTTGACAACGCCGTCGTGGTTTTCCACGTAATTAAAGTAATCGACAAACCAGGGTAGAAAGACTATAACCTCGTCTCCGGGGTCGAGAATAGTCTTAAAGGCCACATTAATGGCCCCCGCCGCCCCGACGGCCATGATAACGTCCTTCTCGGTGAGTTTGATGCCCGTTTCACGCGTCAGCTGCTCGGCAATAGCGGCCCTGGTCTCCGGGTAGCCGGCATTTTCCATGTAGCCGTGCATGCCCGGGAACGGGTTATCCGCCAGGCGTTTGATTTCGCGTTTGAACTCCGGGGGAGGTTCCATGATAGGGTTGCCCAGCGAAAGGTCGTAGACATTCTCCACGCCGAACTCCTTCTTCATGGCGATGCCCTCTTCGAACATCCGCCGAATCCACGACCCCAGTTCCATGCCCTTTTTAACTCTAGCCGATACGGACACCTTCTATTTCCTTCCTGCCCATATCAAAGGCAGTTAAATTGATTTCACGGATATTATCCGGCAGACGCTGCGAGATGCTCGCCTTCCATATCTCTGGTTCGAGCGGAGCGAATATCGAAAAGCACCCCAGCATAAATATGTTGAGCGTCCTGACATTCCCCAGTTCCCTGGCGCGCCCGGTGCCGTCCACGAAGTAGACCCGGTCGGTCTGCCGTTTCAGCGCCGCGGCGATTTCGCCATCGGTGGGGTATTTCTCCTGTCCCAGGCTGACCGACTGCGGCGGCTGTTCGTATTTATTGACGATAGCTATTCCGCCGGGTCGGAGAAAGTGGCTCCACCGGGCCGCCTCCAGCTTCTCGAAGGCAAGGAGAAGGTCGACCCCGCCGTCTTTAATCAGCGGCGACCATACCTTCGGCGCCAGGCGCACGTGACTAAGCACGCTGCCGCCGCGCTGGGCCATGCCGAGCGTGTCCGTCTTCTTTACATCGAAGCCGGCCGCCAGAGCCGTCTCGCCGATAATGTCGCTGGCCAGGACAACCCCCTGACCGCCTACCCCGGTTACCAGTAAGTCTATTTTTCCCACTTTATTTTTCTTTGTCATCATATATCTCAATTTAACCGCTCGTGGTGAGCTTGTCGAACCACGAGGTATCACCCTTGACAGACTCACCCTTCGACAGGCTCAGGATGAGCGTCGTTAAAATATCTTCCTTTACGCAGAAATCGCCTTCTGCGGGCATAGCTGTTCGCAAATGGTGCAGATATCTCCGGCGCAGAGCGTCGGTTCTATAAATACCTGCCCGTCGGCGCTCTGGATGGCCGGACAGCCGAGACCAAGACAGTAATTGCACTGGACGCACTTTTCCACGTCGACCTTTCTGGGATTGGCCCGCTTCCTGACGCGCATGGCGCAGGAGCCGCGGACGATGATAACGGAGACCTCCGGCCTGTCCAGCGAGTCCTTGAGGCCGTCCCTCAAAGCCTTTAAATCGAAGGCGTTGACCGTTTTAACGTCCTTGACGCCGATGCCCCTGGCCAGGCTCTCGATATCCACGGCGCTGGTCTCCCGGCCCTGCGCGGACACGCCCGTGCCGGGGTGCTCCTGATGACCCGTCATCGCCGTGGTGCGGTTATCCAGCACTAATATAGTGATATGGCCGTCGTTATATACGGCATTCACCAGCCCGGTAATGCCGGAATGCATAAAGGTGGAGTCGCCGATAATAGCCACCACCTTGCTTTTAACGCCGGCCTTTTCCATCCCCAGAGCCTGCCCGATACCGGCGCCCATGCAGGCGGTGGTGTCCAAAACATTGAGCGGCGGCAGGGCCCCCAGCGTATAGCAGCCGATATCGCCGGTGATAATCAGTTTCGGTTCCTGCGGTTCATTGTTTTTCTTTTCCAGCAGTTTGGAGCGCTGCCCGAGGCTGTTCAGGACGAAGTAAATGCCGGCATGGGGGCACCCGGGGCAGAGCAGGGGAGGGCGCCTGGGCAGTCCCCGGGCCGGGGGTATTATTTTCTCGGAGTCCGGCAGGAGGCCGGCTTCGATACTGCTCTCGGTAACGATTTGCGTGTTCAGTTCTCCCACAGTGGGTATAAATTCCTTGCCGGTGACCTCGATGCCCATTGACTTAATGTTATCTTGGAGAAACGGGTCCAGTTCCTCGATGACGATAAGCTTTTTCACGCCGCCGGCGAACTCTTTAATCATTTTTACCGGCAGCGGCCAGCTCATCCCGAGCTTAAGGAAGGAAGACTCCGGGAAGGCCTCGCGGGCGTACTGGTAAGCGACGCCGCAGGCCACGATACCGAGGTCGCGCTCTCCCCACATAATCTGGTTCAGGGGGAACGACTCGCTATACGCGGCCAGCTTGAGCATTCGTTTCTCCATCAGGGCATGGCGGGGGAGGGCATTGACCGGCAGCATGACGTATTTCTGCATGTTAAAGTAAAAAGTCGGCTGCGGGTTCTTAACCGCGCGTTTTCTTTTAGCGTCCACCACCGACTTTGAATGTGAGATGCGGGTGGTGGTGCGCAGCAGCACGGGCGTATCGAACTCCTCGCTGATATCGAAGGCGTAGCCCATGAGGTCGTAAGCGTCCTGGCTGTCGGTCGGTTCCAGCATCGGTATCTTGGCCAGCCTGGCGTAGTGGCGGTTGTCCTGTTCGTTCTGGGAGCTGTGTATCTGCGGGTCGTCCGCGCTGACTACCACCAGTCCGCCGATGATGCCGGTGTACGAGGCGGCCATAAAGGGGTCACTGGCGACGTTAAGTCCCACGTGCTTCATGGAAACGATGGCGCGGGCCCCGGTATAGGATGCCCCCATGGCCAATTCCATGGCCACCTTTTCGTTGGTGGACCATTCGGCATAGATATCCTTAAAGCGGGCCAGGTTCTCCAGTATCTCGGTGCTGGGTGTGCCGGGGTAAGCGGAGGCCACCTGCACGCCGGAGTGGTAGGCTCCCAGCGCCAGCGCTTCGTTGCCGGATAGTAATTGCAAAGTCTTTTCCATCTTCATCAACGCAAACCAGCAGTATTATATCATAAAAGAACAGATAAGAGCAATATATTTATTATTAATTGCGCAAAATATTATATACCCAACCTGTTAATTTTACCATACTTTTCAAAGCTGGGACAATTACCGGCGCCTGTTGACTGCTATTTACCATTGTGCTACACTTGTAATTGAAAATAATTATCAATTAGCAGGCTGGTAGTGGTTTATACAGAAAAGAGGATTGAAAGCGCGTTGAGGAAGGGCGGGTATAAAATTACCCCCCAGCGGCGCACTGTCATCAAGGCAATTACTAACAGTCATGAGCATTTGACGCCAGCGGCGATACACGAAAGGGTATGCCGGGAGAACCCGGGAATAGGGCTGGTGACTGTCTATCGAACCCTTGAAATTCTTGCCGAACTCAATCTGGTCTGTGAAATGCATGCGGCGGGGGACTGCCGCAGCTACCTGATGCGGCGGCCCGTGGAGCACCACCATCACCTGATTTGCTCCGACTGCGGCACGGTGATTGATTTTATCGATTGCGACCTTGGAGAGATGGAGAAGAGACTATCGAAAGAGAACAGCTTTAAGATAAACGGGCACATCCTGGAGTTCGTGGGGCAATGCCGCAAGTGCCGTTGTAAAAATGTAGCGGGGTAGTAGATAAAATGCTCAAGCGTATCGGTATGGAACTGCTGCATCATGTCCCCTTTACGGCGGTAGGGGCGGTGGCCGGTATTGTCGTCATGGTCATCATTCACTTTGCCAATGCCCCCAGGGAGTTATCGAACACTATTTTTTACACCCTCCATCCGCTCCACGTCGTCCTTAGCGCCCTGGTAACCGCGTCAATGTACCGGCTGCATAATAAAAACCGTAAACTCTGGGCGACGATACTCATCGGCTACACGGGTTCCATAGGGATAGCCACGTTAAGCGATATCATTATCCCGTACCTGGGCGGGGATGTTCTGAACATCCCCATGGAGTTTCATCTGCCTTTCCTGGAGACCGCGAAAATGCCTTTCATCGGCATTCAAAAGTGGATAATCGTCAATGCAGCGGCGGTTATCGGCATTGCTGTTGCCGTCTGGAGGCCCACCACAAAATTTCCCCACCTGGGGCACGTGCTGCTAAGTACCTGGGCGTCGCTGTTCAGCTTTACCGCGTTCGGGATTGCCGACTGGATTCCTCTATTGCCCTTTATTTTCCTGTTTCTCTTCCTTTCGGTCTGGATCCCCTGTTGTGTAAGCGATATCGTTTTTCCTCTTTTGTGGGTGCCGGGGGGAACCGCGAACGGCCACACCCACCATTGAGTTATAGCTAAAAGTCTCTTATACTTCGTGTAAGGGTTATGAATCATTATCTTAAGTTATTATGGACGGCTCTGGTTTTAGCGGTAATTCTCCTATTCGCGGGCTGCCGGAGTCCTGCGGGGGTAGATGAAGGCAAGGAAAGGGCGGCTATCGTCGACCAGCTCTATATACTCGAGCAGAGCCCGGCTTTTATCAGCGAGGCGACCCAACTCCTGGAATCTTACGGCTTCGAGGTCGACCTGTGGCAGGGGAATGATATTACGGTCGATTTTTACAGGAAATTACCCTCGCTCGACTATGATTTCATCATTTTCAGGGTCCATTCCGGGATACTTTTAAGCCTGGAGGAAGAAGGAGTTAAGCCCCTGCCGACCACCTACCTGTTCACGGCGGAAAATTATACGACCGCCAGTTATGTCACCGAACAGTTGACCGATAAGGTATCCAATGCCCTGATGGTGGAGGACTTTCCGCTGGTTTTTGCGGTTAATTCCGACTTTATTAAAGATGCTAAAGGTAAATTCGATAGCACCGTTATTCTGGCGATGGGATGCGAGAGTTACTGCTATGATGATATGCCGTCGACTTTTATAGATAAAGGCGCTTCGGCTTATCTGGGCTGGAGTCATGTTGTCAGCCTGGAATACGTGGACGAGGTTACGCTGGACCTCCTCGGCAATCTGTGCACCGCGAATATGACCCTGGCTCAAAGTATTGAGAGGACGATGGCCGACTGCGGGAGCGACCCTTACTTCGCTTCATTCCTGAAATACTATCCGCTCGAGAGCGGGGACAAGACGGTGAGAGAGCTTATCCGGTAGGGGGCGGGAATAGTCTTCCGTTCTTATTCTTTAGCACACTGGTATCCCCTAAAATCGTTATGATACTATATTGATAATATGAATGAGCTGTGGTATACCCGGAGCACTGAAGAGGTCCTGCAGCGGTTCGATTCGCGCCACGCCGGACTGACCGCCGAAGAAGCCGCGGCGCGGCTGCTGCGGTACGGCCCCAACCGGCTGAAGGGCAGAAAAAAGACGCCGCCGGTGATGGTTTTCCTCGAGCAGTTCTTAAGTCCCCTTATCTACGTGCTGCTGGTCGCCGTGGCCATCTCCTTTATCGTCGGGCATTTCATGGATGGCTGGGTAATACTCGGCGTCCTGGTGCTTAATGCCGTCATCGGGTTCGCGCAGGAAACGCGGGCGGAAAAAGCCATGGAAGCCCTTATCCGGATGGCGGCGCCGCAGGCAAGCGTAAGGCGCGCCGGCAGAATCAGGAATATCACCGCCCGTGAAATCGTGCCGGGCGATATTATACTCCTCGAGACCGGCGATAAGGTGCCGGCCGATGCCAGGCTCATCGAGGTCGCCAACCTGAAAGTCAACGAAGCCACCCTTACCGGCGAATCGGTGCCGGTGGATAAACACACGACGTCGCTGTCCGGAGAGCTTACGGTATCCGAACGAAAGAACATGGTATTCATGGGGACGGTCGTTACGTACGGTCGGGCTGCCGCGGTGGTGGCGGAGACCGGCATGTCTACCGAGATAGGCAGGATAGCCACCGGCATCCAGGAGGTTAAACCGGAGAAGACCCCCCTGCAGAAAAGTATCAGCAAGTTAAGCCGGTATATTATCGGCCTTTTCCTCGGCATCTGCCTGCTGCTGGTAATCGTCGGTCTTATCAGGGGGATGGAGTGGCTGGAGATATTTTTACTGGCGGTCGCCGCGGCGGTATCCGCCATACCGGAAGGGCTGCCGGCGGTGGTTACCGTGGTCCTGGCCATGGGTATGAGGTTCATGGCCAATCGCAATGCCGTAATTCGCCGGCTGGTGGCGGTGGAAACGCTGGGGTCGGCCACGGTAATCTGCTCCGATAAGACCGGAACGCTGACTCTGAACCAGATGATGGTCAAGAGGATATTCGTCGGCGGTCGCTGGGTAGAAGTCTCCGGCGAAGGCTACACGCCCGAAGGAGAATATCAGTGCGATAACCGGAGGCTGGATACGGAGAACGAACCGGTCCTGGAACTGCATCTCCGGATAGGCGCCCTCTGTAACGATGCCGCCCTGACCATGGAAGACGAGCAGTGCTACAGCATCTTCGGCGACCCCACCGAAGGCGCCTTGGTGGTGGCCGCCGCCAAGGCCGGGATGAACCGGGAAAAACTGGACAGGATGTTTCCCCGCCTCGATGAAATCCCGTTCCAGAGCGAGAAGTTCTACATGGCTACCCTGCACCCGCGTGAAGGGGGGCGCGTGGCCTACGTGAAAGGCTCTGCCGAAAAGCTCCTGTCCATGAGCAAGTACTGCTACCGGGGGAGTGAAATAGTGCCTCTGGGAGAAGCCGAGATTGCTTCGATTCTACAGGCCGGCGATGCCATGGCGGGGGAGGCGATGAGGGTCATCGCCACGGCCTGCGTCGAATTGCCCGCCGACCTGGAGGACCTGGAAGAAGAACACTTGAGGGGCAATCTGGTGTTCGTCGGCCTTTCCGGGATGGCCGACCCGCCCCGCGAGGAAGCTAAAGAGGCGATTCGTCTCTGCAAGCAGGCCGGCATCAAGGTTATCATGATTACCGGCGATAATAAGATTACGGCGGAATCCATCGCCCGCCAGCTCGACCTGCCGGAGGGGAAAACGATAACCGGGAACGACCTGCGTGAGATGAGCGACGAGGCACTATCGGCGCAGGTGGAAAGTGTCTCGGTTTTTGCCAGGATAGAACCCATACAAAAATTGAGGATAGTGAATGCCCTTAAAAGCAGGGGACACGTTGTGGCCATGACCGGCGACGGCGTAAACGATGCCCCGGCCCTCAAGACGGCCAATATCGGCATCGCCATGGGCATTACCGGCACGGACGTCGCCAAGGAGGCCTGCGATATAACCCTGGCCGACGATAATTTCGCCTCGGTGGTGGCGGCGGTTGACGAGGGCCGGGCGATATTCAATCGATTAAGAAACGTCCTCTTTTTCCTCTTGAGCACGAACATCGGCGAGTTGCTGGCGCTCATCCTGGGTATTTTCTTCCTCGGCAAGGCGCCGGTGCTGGCGGTGCAGATTATCTGGAACAACCTGCTTACGGATACGGCGGTGGCTATCCCGCTGGGGGTTGAGCCTAAGGCCGGGGATGAACTCAAACAGCCGCCCCGCCACCCCGGAGTGGGCATTATTTACCCCGGCATGATAATGCGCGTCTGCTTTATGGCCCTGATTATGGGTGTCGGCGCTTTCACGGTATTCAACTGGGCCCAGGCGAGGATGCCCATCGATGAGGCGCGTACGCTAACCTTCTGCACCCTGGTTACCTTCGAGTGGTTCCGCGCCTTCAACGCCCGCTCGGACGAACGCACCGTCTTCAAGCTGGGCGTCCTGCGCAACCGCTGGCTGGCGGCTTCCGTTTCGGTAGCTATTATGTTGCAGATTGCCGTCATTTACGTGCCGTTTTTACAGGCGGCCTTCCGGACGGCGCCTCTCAATTTAAGCGAGTGGGGTATCGTTATCCTGGCCGGCGGCAGCCTGTTTATAATCGAAGAGACCCGCAAAGCCCTGTTCCCCAAACTTTTCAGCCTCGGCAAGTGGCGGCCGGTCAAGTACCGCCGACTTCAAAAGCTGATGGTAAGCCTGCGGAGCGGGCGTAAGAAAAGGCAGTAAGATACAGCTTCACCAGCCATGAATAATGGAATCAATAAACCGGGGCTGCTCCGGGGAATCTATATGGTATTTTACATTTCCCGGTTAAGGTTAACCAGGAACTCGGCATTGTTCTTGGTCTTACGCATGCGGTCCAAAATCTTCTCGGTCGCCTCGGCGAAGTTATTGGAGTCGGAGGCAATCATCGCTACCATACGCCGCAGGAGCCATACCTGCTTCAGGGTTTCCTCACCGAGTAATAGTTCTTCACGCCGGGTGCCGCTGCGCTGGATATCCATGGCCGGGTAAATGCGCCGTTCCGAAAGCCTGCGGTCGAGGTGAAGTTCCAAATTGCCGGTTCCTTTAAACTCCTCATAGATAAGGTCGTCCATGCGACTGCCCGTATCGACGAGGCAGGTGGCGATGATGGTCAGGCTGCCGCCTTCGGCGGTGTTGCGGGCGGCGCCGAAGAAGCGTTTGGCGGGGTGCAGGGCGGCGGGGTCGATACCGCCGGACAGGGTACGGCCGCTGGAAGGCATAGCCAGGTTATAGGCGCGGCACAGGCGGGTTACGCCATCCAGAAGAATGACCACGTCCTTGCCGCTTTCCACCAGTCGTTTGGCTCTTTCCAGTGCCAGTTCGGCCACGCGTGTCTGGTTCTCTACCATCTCGTCGAAGGTGGCGGCGATTACTTCGCCGTTAACCGAGCGCCTCATATCGGTAACCTCTTCAGGGCGCTCGCCGATAAGGCAGACCATCAGGTGGATATCGTCGTAGTTTTCGGTAATGGCGCTGGCTATCGATTTCAATAAAAGTGTTTTACCGGCTTTGGGTGGCGATACCACCATGCCGCGCTGCCCCCGTCCGATGGGGGCGATGAGATTCATCAGGCGGGAGGAGAGGTCCGAAGGGGAGTACTCAAGGTTGATGAGCCGGTCGGGGAAGGTGGGCGTGAGTGACCCGAAAGGCTGCCGGCCCTTACAAACCTCGGGGTCGAGGTTGTTGATGGCCACCACCTGGAGCAGGCTGAAATATTTCTCGTTACTCTTCGGGGGCCTGCCCTGCCCGGTAACAAGGTCGCCGTTGCGCAGGCCGAAGCGTCTAATCTGCGAAGGCGAGATATAAACATCCGTCTGGCTGGGCAGCATCGTCTCCTGCCGGAGGAAGCCGTAGCCGTCGCTCA
>CAYPDM010000057.1:0-9488 GCA_964409485.1 uncultured Dehalococcoidaceae bacterium
TCTCATCGCAGTTGGGGAACTTGGGACAGCGAAAGCAGTCCGTCCAGACCTTGCGCGGCAGCTCCATCTTGTCGATATCGACAAACTCGTACCGCCTGAAGAATTCAGGCTGGTAGGTAAAGCAGAAGATGGTATTAATGCCGAGTTCCTCCGACTCCTTGATGCAGGCTGCCAATAATCTGGCTCCCAGACCTTTCTGCTTGCTGTCTTCGGCTACGGCCATCGACCTTACTTCGGCCAGGTCCGACCAGCTTACGTGCAGCGCCGCACAGGCAAGCACGACCTCCCCCTCCTTGATGACAAAATAATCACGTATATCCTCGTACAACTCGCTTAGCGGACGCGGCAGCATTTCGCCCCTGTTGGCATAATCGTTAATCAGTATATGTATCTGGGGAACATCCGTAATTTTAGCTTTTTCTACCTGACTCACCTTGTTTTCCTTTCAATTTATCCTCAAGAGAACTATAAAAAGACTCCCCGGGACGGATTCTTAAAAAGCGCGCCACGTGGGGGCTGCGCCTTATAATAACGGTGTCGCCATTTGATAAAGACAGGTTTATATGCCCGTCTACGCTTAACGTAGCGGCGTGATACGTGTTGAGCTGCAACTTAAGCTCCGCCGTTTCCGGCAATACCAGGGTATAGGCCGAACTCAAGTGAGGGGCTACCGGCACCAGCATAAAGTCCCGCGACTGCGGATAGAGAATAGGGCCGCGGGCCGCCAGCGCGTAGCCGGTGCTTCCGGTAGCCGTCGCCACGATTACGCCGTCGGTCTTATAGGTGGTCAGGCGCCGGCCGTCAACACTGGCATCTACCCTGATTAAGCGGGCAATTTCCCCCCGCGCCACCACAGCGTCGTTGAGGGCATGAAATATCCGGGGCTCCCCTTCTGACGCGGCCACTTCCACCTCAATCATCGCCCTCTCGTCAATCCAGCCTTTTGAATCGATTAACGCCGGCAATTTTTCAAGGGCATCTTCCGCATCGAATTCGGTCATAAAGCCGAGCTTGCCCAGGTTGATGCCCGCCACAGGGGTCTTCCCCGGAATCACCGCCTGGACCGCCCGCAGTATCGTACCGTCGCCGCCCACCGTAATAACCAGATCGGTGCCGTCAAGACTGCCGCGGGCTTTTTCCGTTTCCCAGGCGGAGCATACCCAGACGGAAAGGCCGCGCCCTTTCAGGAACGCTTCCAGTTCCCCCGCTTTTTTACGGGTAGCTTCGACCTTGGGGTGGTAAAGAACGCCTATCTTTTTCACGTTAATTTCCCTGTGTTTCCCGCGTAATGACATTCCGGGGGAAACAACAAGAAGTGTAGCAATTCCATGTTCACAGTGTCAAGCGAGGGGAAACGAAAATCCCCCTTAGTCCCCCTTTTTCAAAGGGGGAGACAGAAAGTGCACAATGTGTCGTCTCCCCTTCGTAAGGGGAGATGGAGAGGGATTTTTCATCTGCCTAAGCAGCGGATGATGCGAGGGCGGCATGGGTGGGATTAGATAAGAAACGAGGGGTGGGGCGGGTAGAAATAAATCAGCCGGTAATTTATAGTTATACTCTACGCCGGCAACTTGCCAGACCAACCCGGAGGATGTATCATTAGTAAGCAGCAACTATGGACAGTGAATTAGTTCCCCCTGGATTGACCTACCTCGCTGATAACATTATCACCCATCAGAACATCCTGGGCGTCACCAAGGAGCAGAGCGCCCGGTGGGCGCAAAAGCTCGACCTTCCCAAGCAAGCCGAAACCACCTTTTTCGCCGGCTGCGGCTACCAGTACTCGGCTCAACTGGAAAGGCTGATGTCCCTGGCGAGAGGGGTAGACAAAAGCGTTATCGGCGCCGAATTGCCGATGCGCTTCGCCCGTTTCCAGAAGAAGCTGGGACTCAATCTGCCCGGTATATACAGCAACGTTCTTTCCCTTAACATTCTCCCCGGCCGGGAAGAAGTAAAGCCGCTGGAAGCGGCCGTCAAGGTACTGCGCAACCTGGGTATTCAGCCGGGCTACCTGGCCGAGGATGAGCCCTGCTGCGGGGCGCCTTTGAACCACGCCGGACTGCAAACCAAATTCGCGGATAACGCCCGGAAGGCCTACCGGAAGCTTAAGTCGTTCGGGGTGAAGCAGGTTATCGGGATAGTCCCTTACTGCACTCATGCCGTGTCAAAGCTTTTTCCGCTTTACGTGGAAGGCTACGACCTGGAGGTCAGGCATTTCCTGGAGGTCGTCGACGAGAAAATACCGTCGCTCAAGCTCAAGTATCCCCGAAAGGTCAGGGTTACCTACCACGACCCCTGCCAGCTGGTGCGTTACTTAAGCCTGGTCGAGGAGCCGCGCCGGATTCTGAATGCAATAGAGGGAATCGAACTGGTAGAGCCGGACTGGACCCACGGCGAGTGGGCGACCTGCTGCGGGGGCGGGGGCGGGTTCGAGACCGTTTTTCCGGAATTGAGCCAGGTCCTGGCGGTGAACCGCGCCAGCGAACTGCTGGAGACCGGCGCCGATATCATCGTGACGCACTGTCCCGGCTGTATCATGCAGCTCAAGGAAGGACTGCGGGAGCTAAAAATAGAAGGCGTTGAAGTCCTGGACTTATCCCAGGTTGTCGCCACGGCTATGGAAACATGAAAAAAACGTCCGATTTCAAGAACTACAAAAAGGAAATAATGGTGGCCGCCCATAACGACCGCCTCCGCCTGGCGCTATCGCGGGCCATTAAAAGCTTCCGCGTCAACGTGAAAAACGCCCTGGAAAAATTCCCCCATACGGTGGAAATGGCGGAAGACGTTCAGAAGATAAAAGAAAACGCCATCCCCCGCATGGAGGAACTGGCCGAGCAGGCGGTTGCCGCCATCGAGGAGAACAACGGCAAGGGCTATATCGCCAGGACGGCGGATGAGGCCCTGGGGATTATCGCCGGCCTGACCGGTAGTAAAAAGCTGGTGGTCAAGGGTAAGACGATGACTGGCGAGGAAATCGGCCTGCGCGAGTACCTGGAGGAGAAAGGCAACGAAGTCTACGAGACCGACCTCGGCGAATTTATCATCCAGAAAATGGGGTCGCGCCCGATGCACATACTGTCGCCTTCGATTCACGTGCCTCGGGAGGACGTCGCCCGCCTTTTTTCCAAGGTCATGGGACAGGAGATAGCCCCGGATTCCAAGATTGCCGACCTGGTGGCGGCGGCCCGGGAATACCTGCGGGATAAATTTTTCCGCGCCGATGTCGGCATCAGCGGGGCCAATGTCGTCGCCGCCGAGACCGGCACGCTGTTTATCATCGAGAATGAGGGTAATATCCGGCTGGCCACCGGCGCGCCGCCGGTCCACATCGCCCTGGTGGGAATGGAAAAACTGGTGCCCTCGCTAAGCGATGCTTTCAAGGTGTCCGAGGTAACCTGGCGTTACGCCAACTATGTCATTCCTTCCTATGTAAGCCTGGTATCCGGACCGAGCAAGACCGGCGATATCGAAAAGGTAACTACCTACGGCGCCCACGGACCCAGGGAGTTCCACGTCATCTTCCTGGACGGGGGCAGGACCCGGCTGGCCAAATATCCCCGGCTGGCCCAGGCGCTCTACTGTCTGCGGTGCGGCGCCTGCCTCTACGAATGCCCCGTCTTTGCCGTGACCGCCGGCCACTTCGGCGATAAGTACTTCACGGGAATCGGCGCCGTCTGGGCGGCGATAGTCAACAAGGACATGGAGAAGGCGGCGTCTATAGCTTATACCTGCCTTACCTGCGGTCGGTGCCGCCAGCGCTGCCCCATGAAAATCGACGTACCGGAAATGATTATCGAGCTAAGGAAATTGCTGGCGGAAGGCGATTCGGCCAATGCGGGAAATTAAAGCCGGAGACGTTACCGAAGCCGTTGCGAAACTCCTCATACAGGCCAACTACGAACTCGGCGAAGATATATTGAACGCCCTCAAGAAAGCGCGCCGTGAAGAAGAATCGCCGGCCGGCCGGGAAGTCATCGACACTATTTTAAAGAACGCGGATATCGCCCGTAGCGAGAAAATCCCCCTCTGCCAGGACTGCGGCACGGCGGTGGTGTTTTTAGAACCGGGGCAGGACGTTCACATTACCGGCGGCGACCTGTATGCCGCCGTCAACGAAGGCGTGAGGCAGGCCTACGACGAAGGATACTTACGCAAGTCGGTGGTTGCCCGCCCCTTTTCCGACCGCGCCAACACCGGCGACAATACCCCGGCGGTCATCCATACCGATATCGTTCCCGGCGACAGATTGAAAATTACCGTTTTACCCAAGGGCGGCGGCGCCGAGAACATGGCCAGGCTGGGGATGCTGCTGCCTTCGGCGGGGCGGCGGGGCGTGGTGGAGTTCGTCGTCAATGCCGTGGAAGAGGCCTGGAGCAAGCCGTGCCCCCCGCTAATCATCGGGGTGGGCATAGGGGGGACGGCGGAAAAAGCGGTCTCCATGGCCAAACATGCCCTCCTGCGCAGGGTCGGAGAGCCCAGCCCCGATGCCGAGACCGCCGGACTCGAAAAAGAAATCCTGGAAAAGGTCAATAAACTGGGCATTGGGCCGATGGGCTACGGGGGGAGAGTCACCGCCCTGGCGGTGCACGCGGAGAGCTTCCCCACCCACATCACCTCCCTGCCGGTGGCGGTAAATTTGCAGTGCCACAGCGCCCGGCACCGGGAAATGATACTCTAGGAAACAATAATGGCTAAAAAGGTCAATTTGCCCCTCACAGAAGAAACTCTGGCAGAGCTCAAGTCCGGAGATAACGTGCTGCTTTCCGGTATCCTGTACGTCGGGCGGGACGCCGCCCATAAAAGAATGGTCGAGACTCTGGAAAGAGGCGAACCGTTACCCTTCGATATCAGGGGGCAGACGTTATATTACATGGGCCCCTCCCCGGCGCCGCCGGGCAGGCCCATCGGCGCGGCGGGACCCACCACCAGCGCGCGTATGGATGCCTATACACCCCGCCTGCTCGCCGCGGGACTCAAGGGGATGATTGGCAAAGGGGTACGCTCGGGAGAAGTCAAAGAGGCCATGAAAAAGCACAAGGCCGTTTACCTGGCGGCAGTAGGCGGCGCCGGCGCGTTAATTTCTAAAAGCATCATTAAATCAGAGGTAATAGCTTATGCCGACCTCGGGCCGGAGTCGGTCCTTCGGCTTGAAGTGAAAGACTTCCCGGCTACGGTCATCAACGATATCCACGGCGGCGATTTATACATCGAGGGGAAGGCGAAGTACCAAGAATAGCCGTAATCATACGCCGGGACGACGCCTGATTTACCGTCTTATGAAACGTCCTCCTTGAACGCAAGCCCCTAGACACGGTAAAGTATTAGTAGGGAATCCTTCAGGAGTCTTTATGATTAACTCAAAACACATCGACAAGCTGCGCCGCATTGTCGGCAAAGAGAACGTGCTATCAACCCAGGAAGAGTTGCTGGCCTATTCTTACGATGCCACCAACCTGTGGCGGTCACTGCCGGACGTGGTGGTGCTTCCGACCAGCGCCAGGGAGATATCGGCGATTCTCAAGCTCGCTAACGAGAGCGGCATCCCCGTGACCCCGAGGGGCGGCGGCACCAACGTCAGCGGCGGCTCCATCCCGATTAAAGGCGGCATCGTCCTGTGCACCACGCGGATGGACCGTATCATCGAGATTAACAAGGCCAACCTGGACGCCATAGTAGAACCGGGCGTCATCCTCCAGGACTTACAGGAAGCCCTGGCGAAAGAGGGGCTGTTTTTCCCGCCCGACCCCCAGAGTGCCGCTGGGTGCACCATGGGCGGCGTCGTGGCGGAGAACTCCGGGGGGCCTTCCTGCCTGAAATACGGGGTCGCCAAGCAGTACGTGCTCGGCCTGGAGGTAGTGCTGGCCGACGGCTCAATAATGAAACTCGGCGGCCTGACGCCCAAGAACCGGACGGGCTACGAGCTGGCGATGCTGTTTACCGGCTCCGAGGGTACGCTGGGGATTATCAGCAAATTAACGCTACGGCTGCTGCCGTCCCCCAAGGCCAGCAAGACCATCGTGGCCGTTATCAGCGACGTGGCCGTCGCCGGCGAGACCGTTACCGAAATTATAGCCAGCAGCGTCCTGCCCTCGAAGGTTGAGTTCGTGGACAACTGGACATTTGAAAAATTCCGCGGTCTCCTGCCGGACGCTATTCTCGATAAATCGCAGGTCATTCTTCTCATACAGGTCGACGGGCTGCCGGCAACCGTGGAGGCCGAGGCGCAGCAGGTCGTGGATATCTGCAAAAGCCGGGCGGGTGAGGTCAGAGTGGCCCAGGACCAGGCAGAGGCAGACCGTTACTGGCAGGCCAGGAGCGCGCATTTCTCCGATATCTCGAGTCGGACTCACACCATCGTCAACGAGGACGTGTCCGTGCCCCGCGATAAGATAGCCGACTTTATCAGGTTAAGCCAGGAGAGCGCTAAAAAATACGATGTCCCCATCAGCTTCGCCGGACATGTCGGCGACGGTAATTTCCACCCGGTGGTGCTTACGGATAATCGCAACGAGGAGCATTATAATCGCTCATTGAAGTGCGTGGAGGAAATTATCGAGATAGCTTTATCCCTGGGCGGCGTGCTCTCCGGCGAACACGGCATCGGCCTGGAGAAGCAGCGCTTCCTGAAGAAGGCCATGGACCCGCTGGCCATAGATATTATGAAAAAGATAAAGGATGTCCTCGACCCCAACCACATCCTTAATCCCGGTAAAATCTGGGAAGAAACATCAGATGAAGAGTAGCCCCGTATTCGAGCAGATAGACAGGTTCAAAGAAGACCTGGACAAGTGTACCAAGTGCGGATTCTGCATGTCCTCATGTCCCGTTTATCAGGAGGAACGCATCGAGTCCTCGGTGGCGCGCGGTAAAATAATGCTTATCAGGGCACTGCTCGACGGCGAACTGGGACTCACCGACGGAATGGCCGAGCAGCTTAACCGGTGTACTTTATGCATGACCTGTGCCGTGAACTGTCCGGCCGGTACCCACGTGCCTTCGGTCATTACCGCCGCCCGCGCCGATAAGGTAAAGCAGAGGGGCCTGCCCTTCCCATACGGCATCATTTACCGCTGGCTGCTGCCGCGGCGCCGATTGTTCGGCTGGGTGGTGCGTCTGGCTTCGTGGTTCCAGGGAATCTTCCTGCCGAAAACGGAAGGAACGATACGACACCTGTCCTTTTTCCTTGCGGCTCTCGGCAGGGGACGGCATATTCCCCAGATAGCCCCCAAATTCCTGCGACAGTCCGTCCCGGAGATAAACAATCCGCCCGACGGCGTTGCCGTGAAATGCACGGTCGGCTACTTTACCGGCTGCATGACAGATTTTGTTTTCCCCGATCTGGGGATAAAGATAATCAATTTTCTGACGAGGAACGGAGTGAAGGTGGTCGTGCCGCGGGGGCAGGGGTGCTGCGGGGCGCCGGTATTCCTGGGCGCGGGTGATTTCGACACCGGGCGTAAAATGGCCGATTCCAATGTCAGGGCTTTCAAAGACCTGGACTATATTATTACCGACTGCGCCACCTGCGCTTCGGCGATGAAGGACTATGCCAAGTTTTTAGCCGATAACGAGGAGAGAAAGCAAGAATATACGGAGTTCGCCGGTAAGATAAAAGACATCACCGAGTTCCTGGTGGACATATTGCAGCTGCCCCCCTCCGCCTATAAGGTCGCCGGTGAATTCAAAGGCAAGACCGTGACCTGGCACGAGCCGTGCCATCTCGGGCGGTACCTGGGCGTCAAGGAGCAGCCGCGTAAAATATTGAAATCGATTCCGGATATCAACTTCGTGGAGATGCCCGATGCCGACCGCTGCTGCGGGATGGCCGGTACTTTCAGTATCTACTTCTATGAGTTATCTAAGAAAATAGCCGATAAAAAAGTAGCCAGTATCGAATCGACCGGCGCGGATATCGTCGTGACGGATTGTCCCGGCTGCCAGATACAGCTTATCGATAGTACCACCCGGCACGGCGCGCCGCAGAAGGTCATGCACATCATGGAGCTTTTCGAGTAACCGGCTACGTTAGAAACTCCCGCCTCTCCGAGTCGGCGGCAATACCCCCATATTATTTGTAATGACAATCAACGCACGTCACCTGTCCCGTCTATGATACCTTTTTTGCCACTTGACAATATATTAAGGAAACTTATACACTTTACAGACGTGATAATAGAGTAATTCCAGATACATCTGACCTCTGAACATGTCATACGGGGGTATGTGATGAGTAACAGGCCTACTTACGAGGAGCTTAAGAAGAAGCTGGCAGAAGCCGAAAAACTCATTGCCGGTATAGGTGGCAGAGAAGTTGACGATATTATTCACGAGCGGGACGCCGCCCTGCTCGGTGTCAGGGAGCTTGAAGAGGCTTACATAGAATCGGAGCAGAACTTCCGCAACGCCCTGGACATATCCCCGCTGGGAATTCGTATCGTTACTGAAGACGGGGAGTTGCTCTATGCCAACCAGGCTATGCTGAATATCTGCTGGCTGGGCAGCATCGAGGAACTGAAAGCCATACCACGGGAACAGCTTTACACTCCTGAAAGTTATGCCGAGCACCGGGAAAGAGTAAAGGAAAGGAACCGGGGGGAGCTTCTCACGGGCGACTACGAAATAAGCATCAGGTGCCCGAATGGCGAGGTCAGGAATTTGCAGGTGTTCCGGAGGGAGATTGCCTGGGGCGGGGAAAGTAATTTCATGTCCATGTACCAGGACATCACCGAGCGGAAGCAGGCCGAGGAGGCTCTGCGGGAGAGCGAGGGGTTCAGTAACAGCCTGCTGGTAAATTCTCCGAATCCCATAATAGTTCTCAATCCGGATACCTCAATAAGATACATAAATCCAGCGTTGGAGCAACTAACCGGCTTTTCTCTTGAAGAGGTTATCGGCAGAAAGGCCCCCTACCCGTGGTGGACGGATGGAACACTGGGGAAAATGAACGAGCAACTTAAAATAGCCCTAAGCGAAGGGGTAAAGCAACTGGACGAGATATTTCAAAAGAAGAGCGGAGAAAGATTCTGGGTCGAGATTAACAATACGCGGGTAATTGAAAACGGCAAGCTAAAGTATCTTGTGGGAAACTGGCTCGACGTTACCGAACGTAAAAAACTGGAAAATATTGTAGAAAAAGACCGGAAGGAATACGAGCTAATCATCGATTCTTCGCCGATAAATATATTTTATAAAGATGAAAAAGGGAAATTTGTGCACGTTAATAAAGCACAGTCCAAAGCGCTTAATATGCCTGAAAAAGACTTCCTGGGAAAAACCGTTTTTGACCTATATTCAACTGACATTGCGCAAAGCATGACATACGATGACAATGAGGTCTTTCAATCAGGTCACCCCAAGCTCAACATAGTTGAACAATATGAGTCCGCCAGCGGCTTAAGATGGGTACAGACAGATAAAATTCCGATTATCGATGAAAACGGCATCGCAGTCGGTCTAATAGGTTTTGCACAGGACATCACCGAGCG
>CAYPDM010000058.1:0-9385 GCA_964409485.1 uncultured Dehalococcoidaceae bacterium
CCAGTGCGTCCCCCGCCAGTAAATGCGGCGGCAGGCCGGGCACTCCATGTACTGTGTCTGTGTTTTAAATACGAAGGGCGGCACGCGGTCTTTTACCTCCTCGCGGCTCCTTGCTGCCAGCGGGTGGTTGCATTCCAGGCAGCGCGTGAAAGGGCGCAGGTTATTTTTCAGGTCCAGGCTGGTCATAACCTGCCGCATCTGGCGCTCCGGCTCTTCGCTCTCGATAAACAGCGCCTTGAGTCGCCCGTTGTTAACCACGCGCCTCAACATAATCCCGGCATCTCGCGTTAATATCATCCTTCCCTCGGCCAGGGCCTGCCTGACCATTTGAGAATCATCACCGCCGTCGAAGAACAGGCTGTCATACCCCATCATCCTTAGCCATTTTGCCAGCTTGCCCACGTTATGGTCGACGATGAAGCGTATCTCGTTGACGTAACTGTTTCCCGCCATGGTTACAGCTCTATAATCATCCCCTCGTAGCCGAGGCGGATGTCTGTATTCAATGCCGCGGCTACCGCGGCGATTTCCTCCTTTATTCCCTTCTCGTCCAGGGGGTTCATGTGTATCGCGACTATCTGCGGCAGGCTGCCTTTCATTCTTTTCAGGCTCTCCAGTTCCGGCTTGAGCAGGGCGGCGGTAAGGTGACCCGACTGGAGGGCGAAGTCATGCCATTTATTGAGAGCGGTAACCTCGATGATGAGCAGGTCGGGCGACACCTGCCGCCAGCATTCGTCCAGTCCCGGCCCGGTGTCCGCCGTGTAAAATACCTTTTTGCCGTCGGGAGAGGTAACCTCGTAGCCGACGGTGGGTACGGCGTGACTGACGGATACCGGCAATACGGTATAGCCGGCGATTGATTTGGTGTGACCGGGTTCCATCGTATTGAACCGTATCGCCGGCTTCCCCCGGGGCTTCTCCATGAAATCCGGGTAGAGGATATCGTTCAGCATGTAAGTCGATAGGGCTTCACGGACGGGTAGGATAGAGTAAATATCTATGGTATTCTCGTAAAGATAGAAATTCATGCCTATGGCCGGTATGTCCCTCATGTGGTCGTAATGCTGGTGGGTGAGCAGGACGGCCTTGAGCTTCTGCTGCGCCGCTAAGGACAGGCTGGACGTAAGTGCGCCGGCGTCTATCGCCAGGATATCGTCTATTAGCAGGCTGATACACCGGGTGTCCTGCAACTCTATGTTGTGCGCGCCGAGAATCTTAACTATCATTACGATTGCCCCTTTTCCGATATTATAAATGGATTGTACCTGATTTCGTAATCGTAAGTGTCAATATGCTCTTTCTTTTTCAGCCATCTGACGATTGCGTAGGTGGCCGGGGTGCATACGGCCTCGATGACTATCTTGGCGAACCAGTGGTGCAGTATCATCGTGGGCACGGAAGCGCCCGTTCCGATGAAGGCCAGGGTAATGAATATGGAGGTGTCCAGCCCCTGCCCGACTATCGTCGAGCCGATGGTCCGGCTCCACAACCAGCGGCCTCTGGTCAGAATTTTCATCCTGGCCAGAATGGCGGAATTGGAAAACTCCCCGGCCAGGTAACCGAGGAACGAAGCGGCCAGCAGGCGGGGCGTGTAGCCTAATATACTCTCGTAAGACCCCTGCCCCTCCCAGAATGAGGCCGGGGGCAGAACCTGACCCACCCAGAGGAAGAAAACGAAAACAATATTGCAGATAAACCCGAGCCAGATGACCCTCCTCGCTACATGGTAGCCGTAGACCTCGGTCAGGACATCGCCGAAGATATAGCTTAAGGGAAAAACGAAAATGGCCGCCGGCAGGATAAACGGGCCGAGGCTGATTACTTTAACAGCGGCAACATTGGCCGTAATAAGACAGGTGATAAAAACGGCGATGATTATCACCAGGCGATATGATATGTTCATTTTCTAAATCCAGCGGCGGCGTCGGAAGAAGAAGAGCATACCCCCGGCAATAATCAGCATCACCAGCAGCAGTATAAGGAACGTTTGCATATTTCCCGTTTCCACTCCGCCCGGCAGTGTGACGTTCATCCCGTAAAGACTGGATACTATCAGGAACGGCAGGACGATGGTGGAAAATATGGTCAGCAGGCGCGTGACCCGGTTGATGCGATAGGTCGCCAGCGTATAATCCGTATCCTTAAATACTTCAATGACCTCTTTAAGCTCATCAAGTGTTTCACATATCTTGGTCATGTGGTCCATAAGGTCGCCGAAATATACGGTAAGGTCGACCTTGGTGAACCTTTTCAGTCTTCTTTCCAGGGACATAAAAAGCGTGCGTGTCGGGAACATTACGCGTCTCTGGGCGATGATATCACGCCGTAACACGCTTAGCTCTTTAGCCGTCTCGACATCCTCGTCGAAGACGTTGTCTTCCATGTCTTCCATCAGGCTAAGGATTTTATCCAGGACGGGGAAATAGGAATCTATCGAGCGGTCGAGTATCCTGTACAGCAGGTAGCCGGAGCCGCTGGAGAAATACTCTTCGCGGGACTCCTCGTTAGCCTGGCAGTCGCGGAAAAGGGCCGTCAGCGTTCTCAATTCCCCGGTATGGAGCGTGATTAGGAAATTTTCTCCGACGAACGCCGACCACTGCCGCTTGTTGGTAACCCTCGTTTCCTTATCGAAAAACGGCAGGTGGAAGATGACGAACAGGTACTCCGGATATTCGTCCACCTTGGGAATCTGCTTGCGGCTAAGGCAGTCATCCAGGTCCAGGGGGTGGAAATGGTAATTTTCTTCCAGGTAGGCTATCTCACGCTCGGAGGGGGGTTGTATATTCACCCAGGTTAAATCGCCCCAGGTAATCGTCTCGATGTGCAGCGGTTCTTCCTGCGCCTTTTCCTCTTTTATTGCCTTCTTGCGGTCGACCCCTTTTTTCTTGCCCGGTAATTTCGCCATGACTGTATACCTCTAAAGTCAAGCTCTAACGTATTGTAGCACAATTATTGCCTGATAGCACCATGTTTGCTACACTAAAAAAACAGAAACGGAAGAAATAGAGAATGAAGTCAAAGACGGGTCCCGGGCGGAAGGACAGGCTGTTTTTAGGCATAAAGAAGTGGCTGGGGATGAATGTCATCCTGTGCGATAGCTGCAAGTGGAACTGGCGCGGGGCCTGCCGTAATCCAGCACGCCCCAACGCCACGTGGTGCCCCGAATACGAAAAGCGGAGCTAGTTTTTACTTTCTCTCGATAATGGTTGCCATCCCCTGGCCGCCGCCGATGCACAGCGTCGCCAGGCCCAGCTGAAGGTCGCGCCTCATCATTTCGTAGGCGAGCGTTACCAGA
Organism: uncultured Dehalococcoidaceae bacterium; assembly: GCA_964409485.1. GTDB lineage: Bacteria > Chloroflexota > Dehalococcoidia > Dehalococcoidales > RBG-16-60-22 > JAFGPF01. The sequence goes on from CAYPDM010000058.1 coordinate 3,296, forward strand.
ATTCTGGCGCCGGTGCAGCCGATGGGGTGCCCCAGCGATATTCCCCCGCCGTGCAGGTTCGTCTTGCTCATATCGAAACCCAGCTCTTTGATGCAGCCTATCGACTGTGAAGCGAAGGCTTCGTTAAGCTCGATATAGTCGATATCATTCAGGGTGAGGCCGGTCTTTTCTAGTACTTTCCTGGTGGCCGGCACGACGCCCAGTCCCATGTAGGCGGGGTCGACGCCGCCGGTGGCACAGGAGCGGATGGTCGCCATCGGCTTCAGGCCGAGTTCCTTTGCCTTCTCCGCCGACATTATTACCAGGGCGGCTCCGGCATCGGTGATGGCCGAAGCGTTCCCGGCGGTGACGGCGCCGTCGGCTTTGAACACCGTCGGCAGCTTGCCCAGGAGCTCCATGGAGGTCTCGCGGGGGTGCTCGTCAACTTCGAACATTTTCATCTCGCGCTTGACCTTGATTTCCACCGGCACAATCTCTTCCTTGAAGATGCCGTCTCTGGTGGCCGCCAGGGCGCGGTTGTTGCTCTCCAGGGCGAACTTGTCCTGTTCCTCCCTGGTAATCCCGTACTTCTCGGCGATGTTCTCCGAGGTCACGCCCATGTGGTAGTTATAAAATATCTCCCAGAGTCCGTCGTAGACCATGCCGTCGACCATCTCGGCGTTAAACATCCTGGCCCCCCACCTCATCTTTGGAACGTAATAGGGGACGGCACTCATATTTTCGATTCCGCCGGCCACGATAACCTCGGCCTCGTCGGCCTTGATTGCCTGCGCCGCCAGGGCTACCGCCTTCATGCCGGAGGCGCATATTTTATTAACCGTAAAGGCGTTGACTTCCTTGGGGACGCCGGCGTAGATGGCCGCCTGGCGGGCGGGATTTTGCCCCTGACCCCCCTGGATGACATTCCCCATAATAACTTCGTCTATGAGGACTTCCCGGAGGGAGTCATCCCAGTTATAATATTTTTTCTCCAGTTCGATAAGTCCTTCGTCTTTAAGCGATTCCGGCGCGTAACTGGCGTCGCCCTTCGGTTTCAGGCCCGCCTTCTTGAGCGCTCCCTGTATCACGATGCTGCCCAGCCGGGACGCCGGTACGTCCTGCAGGGAACCCCCGTAATTACCTATTGCTGTTCTGACACCGCTGACAATGACAGCTTCACTCATATATTCTCTCCTTTCATTACTTTTAAGTATCGGCTAATAATGCTAATAAAGTTAAATTATATCTAGAAAGTAAAAAGTCCGGCGCCGCCGCTGACCTCGATGGCTTCACCGGTGACATAGCTGGATTCCTCGGAAGCCAGGAAGACAAGCACATTGCTTAGTTCCTGCGGCGTACCTGTCCGGCGCAGGGCCATGCGCTTGACGATGCGCTCCTGGAATTCCGGGGCGACTTCGTGCCAGCTGCCGCCGTCGAACACCCCGAGAACGATAGCGTTGGCCGTCACGCCTTTGCGGGCTCCCTCCAGGGCCGCCGTCTTGGTAAGGCCGATGATTCCTGCCTTGGTCGTGGCGTAGCTGCACTGGCCGGCGCCGCCCATGCTACCGGCGATGGAAGAGATGTTGATAATACGGCCCCAGCCGCGCTCCAGCATCCCCGGCAGGCAGCATTTGATGGTATTGAACGGCCCGGTCAGGTTGACGCTTAAGTCTCTGGCCCAGTCCTGTACTTTCATCCTGGCGATGGTTACCGCCCGTACGATGCCGTAGGCGGCGTTATTAACGAGGATGTCCACCGGCCCCAGCGCTTGCTCAACTTTATCTACGGCGACTTCAACCTCTTCTATGTTGGCGACATCCATCGCCACCGCCAGCGCTTTTCTCCCCATGCCCTTGATTTCCATGACCACTTCCTCCGCCTTCTCCATGTGGCTGTGACCGGCAACGGCGACGTTGCAGCCGGCTCTGGCAAGGGAGAGGCAATGTACTCTCCCCAGCCCTCCGGAGCCTCCCGTGACCAGTGCTACTTTCCCTTCTATACTCATCGTTATTCTCCTTATTGGTGATGGATGGAAGAATCAGTGTTGAATATAGCTATCTGCCTGCCGGAAAAAACGCAGGACAAATTTTTTATTATTGATTGTACTCGAAGAACCCCTTACCTGTTTTTCTTCCGAGCTGCCCGGCGGCGACCATTTCTTTCAGCAGCGCCGGCGCTGCGTACCGCTCGTCATTGAGCTTATCGTTAATACCGTCGGCGATAAATAGAAACGTGTCCAGGCCGATAAGGTCGGCCAGGGCCAGCGGGCCCATCGGGTAATTCAGCCCCAGCGACATGGCGGTGTCGATGTCTGCGGCGGTAGCTATTCCGGATTCCAGCATGCGGATGGCGTTAATGATTTGCGGCGTAATGAGACGGTTGACGATAAAGCCCGGCGAGTCCTCAACGATGACGTATGTCTTGCCCAAGGACTCCGCGTATTTTTTAGCCGTCTCCAGGGTCGCCTCACCGGTGGCGGGCGTCCGGATTATCTCCAGCAGTTTCATTACCGGAACGGGATTGAAAAAATGCATTCCCAGCACCCTGTCCGGTCGTCCGGTAGCCGCGGCCATGTCCGTGACGGAGAGGCAGGAGGTATTGGTGGCCAGTATCGTACGTTCCGGGCAGATACCGTCCAGCTCGCCGAATATCTTTTTCTTCAAATCAATATTTTCTACGGCGGCCTCGATTACCAGGTCGCACCCGCTGAAGTCCCCGGTATCGGTCGTTCCTTTAAGGCGTGCCAGGGTGGCATCCCTGTCTTCCTGTGTTATCCTTTGCTTACGTACACTCCTGTCCAGTGAGGACTCAATGGCCGCCAGTCCCTTATTAAGTAACTCACCGCTTATCTCGGAGACGGTGACTTCATATCCCGCCCGGGCGCTTACCTGGGCGATGCCGCTGCCCATCTGCCCGCAGCCGACTACTCCGACTTTTTTTATATCCATAAGCGTAGCTGCTTCCTCGTGCAGCAGGATGTTACATTTACGGGGACTTTTTTTCAAGAAGTTGAATTCATCTAAATTGTATCACAGGGCCTGAATGGCGTCAAAAAAAAATATATTGCCGTTATTTTAAATAAATATGTTTGTACTATTGCAATTAATACAAATGCATGGTATATTATTAAAAAAAGGAGGTTATACCATGCATTCAAAGGGAAAAGCAGGAATGATTTTTGCCGGTATGCTGCTTATTATCGTTTTGCTGGTAGGTATGATACCGGCGGTAATCGGCTGTACCGCTGAAGAGCCGGAAAAGGAATTTCCGCTGCACGACCCCATGGTGAGGTTCAAGATAGCCACTACCACCAGCCTTTACGATACGGGTCTCTGGTACCACCTGGAGCCGATATTCGAGGAAGTGACCAACGTGGAAATGGATATCGTCTATGCCGGCACCGGCATCGCTCTCGAGTATGGCCGGAGAGGCGATGTAGATGCCATAATCGTGCATGACAGGGCCAGAGAAGATGTGTTTATCGCGGATGGCTACGGTATAAACCGCAGGAACTTTGCCTATAATTTCTTCCTCATCGCCGGCCCCCCCGGCGACCCGGCCGGCATCACGGGTTTGAATGCGGCTGAATCAATGACGAAGCTATATAACGAAGGTCTGAAAGGCAGTGTAAAATTCGTCTCCAGGGGTGATGATTCCGGCACCCACGCCAAGGAAAAATTAATCTGGAAAGAAGCCGGGTTCGACTACGAAGAAGTGCGGAATTCAGGCGAGTGGTATATAGAAGCCGGTAAGGGTATGGGGCCTACCCTGCTGATGGCCAACGAGATGCAGTCCTACGTCATGGCGGATATCTCTACATTTCTGGCCTATAATCTCAAGTCCGGACTGGATATAGTATCGCTGGTGGAAGCGGACCCTATATTCCTCAATGTCTATGCGGCTATAGCCATCAACCCGGAAACGCACCCCAAGACCAAAGTAGATATCGCCAACCGGTTCATCAACTGGCTCATCTCCGACGAGGTCCAGGGGATAATCGGCACTTACGGGAAAGCGGAATACGGGCGGTCACTTTTCTTCCCCATCGCCAGCTGTAATATGCCGGGCTGCCCCCCGGTGGAAGACTACACCAAACCTGTGCCGGAATACGTCAAGTAGTCCCGTAAGGAATATGCATAATAATTAGAATATCAGTATTGTGCCTCCTCTATTGCATTTCCCCTCCCCTCATCACTCACTGGGGGGAGGGGAATTTAAAATAGGGGTGGTATAATGGATGTTGGAGCGGAAGTATTGGAAAATCTCTGGAACGGCCTGGTAAGAGCCGTAGAACTTATCATTACCTTCGACCCGGAGGTTATGCAGATAGCCGGGAGGTCGCTGATGATATCCGTATCCTCAACTGTCATAGCTTCTGTCATTTGCATACCTGTTGCCTGTATCATTCACTTTAACGAGTTCCGCGGTAAGAGGTTCATCGTCGTGGGAATAATCCAGACCCTCTATAGCGTCCCTACCGTCGCCGTGGGACTCTTTGTATTCGTTTTTATTTCTCGGGTGGGACCATTTGGCGGCCTGGGCATCCTTTTCACTCCCACGGCTATCGTCGTGGGGCAGGTGCTGCTGATTACCCCGATTCTGCTCGGCTTGACCATTTCCGCCCTTAGCGGCATGGATAAGGCAATCCCGGATACGGCTCGTTCGCTCGGTGCCAGCGGGTTTCAGATGGCGTTGCTTGTCCTGAAAGAAGCGAGGTTCGCCGTCATGGCGGCGGTCATCCTGGGCTTTGGCCGGGCTATTTCCGAGGTAGGTATTTCCCTCATGGTGGGCGGCAATATCCGGGGCTTTACCCGTGTCCTCACCACGGCTATTTCCCTGGAAACATCCAAGGGTGATATCGAGTTGTCAATGGCGCTGGGCATTATCCTCATCTTCCTGGCGCTGGTCGCAAACATTATCATGAACAGGATATGGCAGAGGTAAATTATGCCCTTGATAGAAACGAGAAAATTATCACAGCGGCGGGACGAACAGGATATCCTGAAAAATATCAACCTGCGGGTGGAGCGGGGAGAGGTTTTTGCCTTAATCGGTCCTACCGGCGCCGGCAAGACGACGTTGCTGCGCCTAATCGATACACTTGATACACCGACGGCAGGGAAAACTTTCTTTAACGGCAAGGATGTTAACTCTTCTGATAAAGTAAGGCAGGAAACACGCCGCAGGATGGCGTTCGTGCTTCAAAAGCCGGTCGTGTTTAATACCAGCGTCTATGATAACGTTGCCTGCGGCTTGAGATGGCGCGGTATGAAGAGTCGGCAGATTCATGAAGTAGTTGGGGGTATTCTGGAGACGGTGGGTCTTACTTCATATAAGAACAGAAATGCCAGGACGCTTTCCGGCGGCGAGGTGCAGAGAGTGGCAATCGCCCGGGCGATTGCCGTCCGACCGGAAGTATTGCTCCTCGACGAACCCACCGCTAATCTGGACCCTGTTTCGGCTTCGAAAATCGAGGATTTAATAGCCGAAATCATTAAGCGGGAGACCATTACCATAATCATGGCAACCCATGATATGTCGCAGGGGCAGCGGCTCGCCGATAGGATTGGTGTGCTCATCGACGGTGAGATGGTTCAGTCCGGCGACCCGCGGGAAATATTCAATACGCCCGGAGACAGGCGTATAGCCGAGTTTATCGGGATGGAGAATATTATCGACGGGGTGGTTAAGTCCAGCGAGGGTGAAATGGCTGCCATAGATGTCAGTGGCAAGACCGTTGAAGCTGTGACCGATTTTGACGTGGGAACAGAGGTATCCGTCTGTATGCGTCCGGAAGATGTAACGGTAGCTTTGTCTAAATATTCAAGCAGCGCCCGGAACTCCCTGGCCGGGAAAATCACCTGGACAGTGTCCACCGGCCCGCTCTGTCGCGTAGAAATAGACTGCGGATTTCCGCTGGTGGCGCTGGTTACCAGAAGGTCGGCCGAGGAAATGGGTCTGAAAAAGGGAACACAGGTCTACGCCACCTTTAAAGCCGTGAGTATCCATGTCATCCGTCGGCATTGACAGCCTGACTGTATTGATGATATATTTTTCAATGCCGGCAGCGTAGCTCAGTGGTAGAGCAGGGGACTCATAAGCCCTTGGTCG
>CAYPDM010000059.1:0-8975 GCA_964409485.1 uncultured Dehalococcoidaceae bacterium
GACGAGGTTCATGCCCCGGTAGCTGCCGCTTAATTTCACCAGCGCGCCACCCTCGCCGAGCCAGTCGGTAAGCATCTGCCCGAGGAAAGAAAGCGCCAGCCAGCCGTGGACGATAATGCCCGGCAGGCCGCTGGCGAGGGCGAAGTCCTTATCATAGTGGATTTGATAATAATCCCCGGAGGCGCCGGCGTATTTTACCAACTGCATAGTAGTGGGATACTTTACTAATGCAGGTAGCTCGCTGCCCGCCTCGATATCTTCGTAATAAACCTGTTCGGCCATTTTACTCCCGCTAGTACTTGATGTAGGTGTTCTTCCCCTTCACCGCCACCTCGCCGTCCTGATTGGTGTAAGCGACTTCGGTGAACATGAAAAGCGTCGGGCCTTCCTTACCCTCCACCTGGCGCAGCCTGGTGAGTCGGCCGGTTACGGATATGACGTCACCCGCCTTTATCGGCCGCAGGTATTCGAGCTCGCTGGCCCCGTTGAGGAGCCGTTTGAGCGGCGTCGGAGCGTTGAAGAGGCGGTGCAGCAGCTCGGTGGGTACGAGGGCGGCGGCGAAGGTAGGCGGCGCCGCCTGCCGCCAGGCCGGGTTGGGGTCGTCGATAGCCTCGGCGAACTTCTTAAGCATGCCCTTTTCAATATCGTAGACCTCGGGGCCGAAGTCCACGTTAAGCATGTTCTGCAGCTCTTCACTGATTACGGGTTCGTCAGTCAATGGGGATACCTCCACGCGTGTACGCTTCGTATTATAGACTATAGGGCGAGGGTGTGACCAGTCGCGCCCTACCCCTTCAGCTTCTTAACCAGTCCTGCCACGTTCTTGCCGAAGTTCCAGGCGGTATTCATGCCTTCTTCGTCGCCGCTGACTTCGCCCTTCTCGCGACCGAAGGCCATATTCCAGTAGGTGGAGCCGGGATTGATTATCTGCATCATATGAAACCAGAACAGGAGCTCGGCAAAAGTGAAGTTCTGACCGCCGCGGCGGGCCACCACGAGAGGACCCCCCACTTTCCCTTTGAAGACCCCCTTTCCCCGCGACATATATCCCGCCCTCTCCAGGAAACCCTTCACCAGAGAAGTAGAGGAGCTGTAATAGACAGGAGAAGCGACGATGATGGCATCCGCCTCTACCATTTTGGCGTAGACGGGCTGAAGGTCGTCCTCGATGGAGCAGCCGTCATGGTCGGAGCAGTAGCCGCAGGCATTGCATCCTCTAATATCCAGTCCCGCCAGGCTGACCAGCTCCGTGTCCAGGCCCTCCTCGGCGATAGCCTTAAGGCAGTGGGCGGTCAATATTTCCGAGTTTCCCCCTTTCCGGGGGCTGCCGACAATTCCTATAGCTTTCAAGTTTCCTTCCTCCTTCTATCCGTATAGCTTATGCTCATTTATATAATCGGCCACGGGGCCGGGGACGAGATTGTCGATGGATTCTCCCTTCGCCGCCTTTTCCCTGATGGCCGTAGAGTTGATATCCGTAAGCGGCTTATCCAGGAATACCAGTCGTTTCGTAATACCCGGCACGCTTTTTTCCATAGACCGGATATCGGGGCGGGGGAAACCCGGGCGGGGTACCGCCGCTATGAAACACATACTCAATATACGCTCCGGCTCGCGCCATTCTGGAAAGCGCTCCAGGCCGTCCCAGCCGATGATGAAGTATATATCATCGGCGTCGCCCCGCTGTTTCCGCAGTACGGCTATAGTATCAACGGTATACGAAGGGCCGTTGCGTTCTATTTCCATGGCGGATACCTTTATCCAGGGGATACCGGCAACTGCCAGCCGCAACATGGCCAGGCGGTGTATCGCCGGGGTTACCCGTTCTTTCGCCTTTAACATCGGCTGCCCGGTCGGCACCACGAGCACTTCCGAGAGCGACAGGGCATCCCTCGCCGCCTCGGCCACGAGGATATGCCCCCGGTGCACGGGGTCGAACGTCCCGCCGAGCACGCCTATCTTCATTCTTCTCTCCCGGGGTAGAACCACTCCCAGGTAAGTTCCCCGCAGCGGACTTTATCTCCCGTTCTGGCACCGGCCTTCGCCAGAGCTTTATTAACGCCCAGCCGGTCGAGCTGCAGATTAAGCTGCCAGCGCAGTTCGGTAGGTGTGACGCCGGCACCGGCAATAAGCCGTTCCAGGTCGGGTGCTGCTATGATGTACTCGTCCCCGACCTTTCTAACCTCATATCTCGGTTCTCTGGGTCGTGGACGGAACACTTTCACCGGCGGCTTCTCTCTTACCGTATCGGCCGGTATAGCCTTCAGGGTCTTCAGCACTTCCGTCATTAGCCCATCCACGCCCTGGCCTGTCGAAGCCGATATATAATGTGCTTTGACACCCGCGCCGGACATCTCACTCTTGATATTCCCCAGTCGCTCCTTCACCTCGGGAAGGTCTATCTTGTTCACGGCTACCAGCTGCGTTTTTTTCTCAAGGGAAACATCGAACAGTCCCAGTTCTTTGTTGACTTTAATCATGTCTTCCGCGGGCGATTCAGAACTGCCGCTAACTATATGAATAAATATTCTGGTGCGCATGGCATGGCGCAGGAACTCATGACCGAGCCCGCATCCGCTGTGGGCCCCTTCGATAAGGCCGGGAATCTCCGCAAGCGCGAAAACGTCCGGCCCTACTTCTACGATACCCAGCGCCGGTTCGATGGTAGTGAAAGGATAGTCGGCGACCTTTGGCCTCGCTGAAGATGCCGCCGACAGTAGAGTCGATTTGCCGGCGTTGGGATATCCGATGATGCCGACATCCGCAATAAGCCTCATCTCCAGCCAGATTTGTCTCTCCTCGCCTGCCTCGCCTGCCTGGGCTATGTGCGGCGCCTGGTTCGTCGACGTCGTAAAGTGCGTGTTCCCCCAGCCACCCCTTCCGCCAGAAGCCGCTATAACCTCGTCACCGGCTTTCGCCAGGTCTGCAAGTAATACTTTTTCTCCCTGCTCCGATTCCGCCGTCACTATGGTTCCCGCCGGCAGCGATAGAATCAGGTCTTCGCCGTTCCGGCCCTTTTTACGATTTCCCCCGCCGTTCCGGCCCCCCTCCGCTCTGTATGACTTTTTCTGTCGGTATCTGCGCAGATTATCCACAGCGTTATCCGCCCTTAACAACACGTTGCCACCGTTACCGCCGTCGCCGCCGTCCGGACCGCCATACGGCACGAATTTCTCGCGCCTGAACCCGACAATACCATCGCCGCCGTTACCTGCTTTTACCTTAATTTCCGCCGTGTCAAACATAATTCAAAGATTAAACAAATATATAAAATTATACAACAGTATGGAATGTATCTATATGATAATAACATAAATCATAATAAGGGATGTCAGGGCTGTCAATGAAAGAGACTTTTTTTGAGTTGGAGAGGTTAATTCCACGTGGCGGCCGGGTGAAAGTTGGATCAAAGAGTTCTCCAATATTATTGAAATATGAATGAAAACAAAGGCTAAAACGCTGCAAACATATATATATCACGGAAGAATCCTGGATGTTGAGACAATACAGGAGATGTAAGAATAACTTGAGATTCAGGAAGCGCTTCTGGAAGACGATTTAGGATGAAGCTGGAGGTGTACATCGTGTATTTTACGTTTCAGGTAGGGACTATCACTGATATCCAGGCCCATTTTCTTGCAGGCGGAGGTGATGGTGGCGGCATCCCGGTTGCCTAGCTCATGGCCAATCTGGGCTAGTGAGCAGTTGGTTTCCTGGCGCATAATGTACATAGCCAGCCTGCGTGCCAGGGTGGTATCCTTGTCGCGCTTCCTCCCAACCAGTTCCTCTCGCGTTATCTGGAAGCACTCGGCGACGGCATCGATTATTGAAAGCGGCGTGATATCGCTGGCGAGGTAATTTTTACCGGCCAAGTCCTCCAGGGCCCTGGCGGCAGTATCGACGTCCGGGGATACCCCCAGCAACCTGGAATAGGCCACCACCCGGTTGAGCGAGCCCTCCAGCACCCTGATATTATTTTGCGCATCACGCGCGATTAATTCAATCACCTGGATATCAATGTTAACCCCGTTGTGCCGGGCTTTCGATTGAAGAATGGCCAGGCGCGTTTCGTAGTCCGGCGGCTGGATATCGACGATGAGGCCCCATTCGAAGCGAGAGCGCAGGCGTTCTTCCAGCAGCGGCATCGACCTCGGCGGGCAATCGCTGGTGATGACTATCTGGCGGTTGGTGTTGTGAAGCTCGTTGAAGGTATGGAAGAAACTCTCCTCGGTCTGCTCTTTACCGCTGATGAAATGAATATCATCTATGAGCAGCATGCCGATGCTGCGGTATTTATTGCGGAATTCCTCGGTTGTCTTCTCGCGCAGGGCGGTGACGAATTCGTTGGTGAACTGCTCGGCGCTGGTGCAGATAACGTTGATGTGGTTGTCAGCGGCCGACTGGCCGATGGCGTGCAGCAGGTGAGTCTTGCCGAGGCCGGCGGCGCCGTAGATAAACAGGGGATTATAACTGTGTCCCGGACTCTGGGCTACGGATAGCGAGGCGGCGCGGGCCAGGCGGTTCTGATCACCTACAACAAACGAATCGAAGGTATAGCGGGGATTTAATCTGGTGCGGGCCGGCGGAGCCTCCGGTATGGCCTGGACCTGCCCGTCGGCCCCGTTGCCGTGATGGTGCGACTTGCCGTTGACCTGAAATACCACCTGAATATCCGGGGAGGTAAGACCGATTAACGCCTTTTCGATTAGAGAACGCTGGTTTTTATCCAGGTATTCGGCAACGAAAGCATTGGGGACACCGATGACGAACCGGTTATCCTGGAGGCTTAAGCCGGTGGTCTTGCCGAACCAGGTACGGTAGTTTGGCTTGCTGACCTGAATCTGTAGCTCACCCAGGGCGGCTTCCCATATTTCTTGAGGCGTCCGGTTTCGAGTCGGTTGCATAAGTTACGAGCCTGCATTCTAACCCGGCGCAGGCAAAAATACCCCCCATCTTGTTAAAGGCACAATACTTCCCTGCCTCGCAATTTATCGGGACTTCCCGCCAGTTACGGCGGGTTCTGTGGAGCAAAAAGTTAATAAACGTAAGGTTATTAACATCACATAGCATACAACCGGCATCCCCCCCGTGGCAAATTTTTTAGGGACGGCAACCAGCCATTTTTGTCCTGTTTCGCCTCTTAATAGCTCCCCCTAACTGGTTTTATTGACCGTTTTCAGGGGTTGCCAGCCCAAAACAAAAAGTTGTTGAAAAATATATTTAGTGATAGAATTCTTGAGTCTGGAGGCATAAATTGCGCGTAGTTTTCATGGGTTCGCCCGGGTCGGCCGTACCGTCCCTGGAGCACCTTGTGCTTAACGGGTATGAGGTCGTCGCCGTTTATACCCAGCCGGATAGACCCGCCGGGCGGGGACGCGCCATAGTGCCGCCGCCCGTTAAGGAATCGGCCATGAGTTACGGTTTGCCGGTGTACCAGCCGGCCGGTTTGCGGACGGAAGAAGCCCTGGCAACGCTGGCGGGATTGAAACCCGATATAATCGTGGTTTGCGCCTTCGGGCAAATTTTAACACAGGCGGTCCTGGATATACCGCCCCGGCAGTGTTTGAACGTGCATTTTTCGCTGCTGCCCAGGCACCGGGGAGCCTCGCCGGTGGCGGCGGCGATACTTGCCGGGGATGAATTTGCCGGGGTTAGCATCCAACTCGTCAGGGTGAAGCTGGACACCGGCCCGGTGCTGGCCGGGGCGGCCGTGCCGATTTCGCCGCGGGATAATACGGGTTCTTTAACGGATAAGCTGTCCCTGGTGGGGGCTAGACTGCTCGGGGAGGCGCTTGCCGGCTGGCGGCGCGGCGAAATTACACCCCGCCCCCAGAACGAGACCGAGGCCACCTATTTCAGCCGGATAAACAAGGAGGATGGGGAAATCGACTGGACGCTGCCGGCGGTGGATATCTGGCGTCGGGTGAGGGCCTTTAATCCCTGGCCGGGGTGCTATACCTCCTGGGAGGGCAAGCAGCTTAAGATATTAGAGGCGATGGCACTGCCCGGGGAGGGGTCTCTTGAGGCGGGACGGGTTGTTAAGCTGTCAGGTTGTGAGGCGGGGGTGGGTATCGGTACTGGCGGGGGGATACTCGGCCTGCTCAAGGTCCAGCAGGAAGGGAAGCGGGCGATGTCCGGCGGCGATTTTATCAGGGGGCAGCGAGACTTTATCGGAGCGGCGCTGCCGGGTTAGAACCCGATACACGTCATTCCTGTTGCCCCACCCAGGTTCAGCCTGTATAATCAAGGTCAGGGAGGCAATATTGTCTTTACCGCAGGATTTTAGTAAATTCGATGCCCTGGTGGAAATAATCGCCCGGCTGCGCGCGCCGGACGGCTGTCCCTGGGACAGGGAGCAGACCCATACCTCGTTGCGCAAAGAGTTTCTGTCCGAGTGCTATGAGGCGCTGGAGGCGCTCGACGAGGGAGACGCGGACAAGCTCTGCGAGGAACTGGGCGATATGCTACTGGAGATTGTGATACAAGCTCAAATTGCCCGGGATGACGGGGAATTCGATATAAGCGATGTTATCAAGGGGATAACTACCAAAATCGTGCGGCGCCACCCGCATGTCTTCGGCAACGGCAAGGCCGCCAGCGCTGAAGAAGTGATGCATAACTGGGAGGAGCTCAAGCGGGAAGAAAGAGGCGAGGGGGTCTCCATGCTGGAGGGCGTGCCGAAGGATATGCCGGCCCTCGCTTACGCTTTAGAGATATCGCGCCGGACGGTGCGTGTCGGCTTCGAGTGGGAGGATATGGAGGGGGTTATCGATAAGGTTGTCGAAGAAATCAGGGAAATCAAGGACGCTAAAGGACTGGAGGAGAAGGAACAGGAATTCGGCGACCTTTTATTTACGCTGGTCAACGTCGCCCGCTGGGAGGGAATCGACGCCGAGTCGGCCCTGCGGGGGGCTAACCGTAAATTTTACAAGCGTTTTGCCTGCATGGAAGAGCTGTGCCGCCGGCGCGGCCTGAATTTCGCGGAGCTTTCCTTCAAGGAGAAGGATGACCTCTGGGAGGAGGCGAAAAAGGGGGTGGATTGAGAATAGTCGGGGCGGGCATACTTGAGTTTGCGGGGTCAGGTGAGGCTAAAGCCTTTTTCAAACACCTTGCTTTCGGTCGGTGTCTTTAATACGACCGTCAGCCTGTTCTGATTCTTGGTAACCTTTTCCACCATGGGCATTTTCTTGAGGACGCCCGGCAAAGCCATCGGTATTTGCACCGAGACAATGATGATAATGCCATCGGTCTCCGACCAGCTTTCCAGGGCTACCTTCAAGCCATCGGTCTTTTCCAGGTGCTTCTTAAATTGCCTTACTTCCCCGAAACTTTCGGGGGATAGTATCGAAAGAGTCACATCCCCCTGGTAGATGTCCGGGATGGATACGTCGGCGGCGGGCTCCTCATCTTTGTCAGGTTTGCCGGGGTCTTTTTCTGCCTTTCCCCGGCTTTTCGATAAGGCAGAGATAAAGGCGTCTACAGCTATGGGGCAAAATTGTGTCTTTTTCCCCAGGACTAACTGGTCGATAGACTCTTCGGCACTCATTTTATCACGGTACGAATGCTCGGTTGTCATGGTATCGTAAGCATCGGCGACGGCTACCAGGCGGGCGCCGATGGGGATATCTCTACCCTTAAGTCCGAGGGGGTACCCTTTACCGTCGTATCTTTCGTGGTGAAGGAGTACGATTTCTCTCACCTTTTCCAGATAGGGAATCCCGTCGAGCATATGGGCGCCTTTCTGGGCATGCTTTCGCATGATGTACCATTCCTCATCCGTCAGCGGGCCGGACTTACGCAGCACCTTATCATGGATCCAAATTTTGCCGATGTCATGAAGTAACGCGCCGAGCTCTATCGCCTGAAGTTCTTCCAATGGAACAGAAAGGGAGCTCGCCGCCAGCATGGCGTACTTCTTTACCCGGCTGGAGTGGCCGGCGGCGTAGAGGTCTTTCGTGTCGACGGCCGCTATCAGCGTCTCGAACACGCTTTTATACCAGTCTATCAATATCTGGTGCTGCGTGATGTTGTTAATGGCCGTTACCGCCATTGACGCCAGTAAGATTAACGCTTCGCTCGAGGCTAAACCGGTCAGGACCGCCAGGTCCTGCTCGTCGAATCCCTGACCGTCCGCCCGGTTGCTCGCTTCCAGGATACCGATAATCTTCTGCCCCCGGTGCACGGGTGCAGACATGACCGACATCGTGACGAGACCGGTTAACTTGTCTATCTCATCGTTAAAACGCTCATCCCTGGTCACATCGTTGATGATTAACGGCTTGTCTTTACTGATAACCCAGGCGGCGGTTCCGGAGTCGAGACTTATAATCATTCGGCTAAGCTTTTTGCCTCCCCTGTTTCCGGCGACATGGAAGTAGCTTCCTCCTCCTTCGGTGCCCAACAGCAGTAAAGACGATGCGGAAACCTGTAGTACCTGATTGGTCATGCGCAGGATTTCTTCCAGCAGCTTTGACACCTCTGACCCGGAGGCTGCATTTTGGGCGTCCTCGTAGAGAAGCTCCAGCTTTTTCGTGTACTCTTCAATCCCGGTGCTAGCTCTGGCAACCTTCCGACCCTTTTTCCCGCCTCTGGCTTTATTAAAAAGGTGGCTCATAGCCTTGAACTTTACCAGGCGCGTACCGGGATTCCCCGCGGACATTGTGGTTCGGTTCTTACTCATTTTTTAACAACTTCGCTAATCCATTTGCATGCTGACTATCGAGCAAGCTGAATTACCTGAATTCATGGGGATTCAGGCGCTTTCATTTACTAGAATAACAGCTAACAGGTAAATAAAGCGTAAATATGGTTGAAATATATCTAAATTATACGTAAAAACCAAGCCGCCTTGAGGCAATACATTGACACGGATTACGAAGAAACCTAGAATGAAAAATGCAGGAGGATATTTGTGTGGGGTTATTGGTCGGGGCGGGCAGGTTTGAACTGCCGACCTCCGCGTCCCGAACGCGGCG
>CAYPDM010000060.1:0-8776 GCA_964409485.1 uncultured Dehalococcoidaceae bacterium
TCAAGGTATATGCCAATAAAAGTGATGCCGCAGCTAACATAACCTTGTTGTCTCGCATTCTGGATTATGGTATAATAGCTTAAAATTCGCTTAGGAAAACGTAAAGTGGTAAGAAAAAAACAAGAAGTAAAAGTAGAAAGCACCAGGTTGCAGGACTACGAAATGGTTTTTATCGTCAGCCCTGAAATAGCCGATGAAGAATTGGAAGGTAAAGTAAACAACGTAAGTGAGTTCATCACCGGCAGGGAAGGCGTTATGTCCGAAGTAGAAGTCTGGGGAAAGAGAAAACTGGCGTACCCGTTGAAGCATTTTCTGGAGGGCAATTACGTTCTGGCCAGGTTCAAGTTAAGCCCGGTACGATGCCGGGAATTAGAAGCGAACATCGAAATATCTGAAGACATTTTGAGACATCTATTAATTAAAGTGGGTGATTAAGCAAAAGGATTATCGAGTTCATGAGTTGTATCGGGGAGGTGAAGAGGTAATGCCGAGTTTGAACAAAGTGACCATTATTGGGAATGTTGGGAACGAACCCGAGATGCGTTTCACCCCGAATGGCAAGCCCGTGACTTCTTTTTCCGTAGCCACTAACTGGGTCTATACGTCTCCGGAGGGAGAACGCCGGCAGGAAACGGAATGGTTTAGCGTGGTGGCCTGGAACCGTCTGGCCGAACAATGCAACCAGTTTCTCGCCAAAGGCAGGCTTGTCTACGCCGAGGGAAGAATACATACGCGGAACTGGGAAGGCCAGGACGGTCAGCCCCATTCTAAAATTGAAGTAATCGCCAACCGGGTTATCTTCCTGGACAGGCGCGGGCCGGCCGCACTTCCGGATGAAAGGTCCGACGATGCAGGAGTTATACCGGATGAGAAACCGGATGAGTCGCCCGTGGCCGAGATGGAACCTGAAGACCTTCCGTTTTAATTATTAACGAGAATACTTTAAATAATATATTGAGGGCAGGATGGCACAAACTAGAGATAACAGAACCAGGAGACCGGGTAGGTCGAAGTATATACCCAAGCGTAAGGTTTGTTTCTTCTGCCGGGATAAAGTACGGTATATAGACTATAAAAACCCGGCATTATTGAGGCCTTATATATCCGATAGGGGAAAGATAGCGCCACGTCGGAAAAGCGGCGCCTGCGCCAGGCACCAGCGCGCGCTGGCCGTAGCCATAAAAAGGGCGCGGCACCTGGCTTTGCTGCCCTACGTATCGGCGCATATCAGCAAGACCGGTGGCGTAGGATTAAAGAGCTGATATCTCTGGATTCACTCGTTTCTGGATTTTCCATTTCTTTAATAATTGTTCCTTTGCTAGCAGGGAGATAAAGTGGGGAAAAGTACATATAAACCAAAACGTATTCCGAGGAAGCGCGAGCACGGTTTCTTGAAAAGAATGAGCACACGTGGCGGTCGCGCTGTTTTAAAATCGAGGCGATTGAAGGGTCGGAAGAAATTAACTGTTATCTAACGGATGAAATTAACGACCCGGGCGGGGTAGCCGTGAGGGGCGAACATAATTTAACCAGAAAGACACAGTTTACGCTGGTGTACAGTGAAGGCAAAACGTGGGCAGGCAGGGAAATAGTAGTCAAAGCCCTACCCAACGGCCTTAATTCGTCCAGACACGGCTTTACAGTCAGCAAACGCGTGGGCAATGCGGTGGTTCGTAACCGGGTAAAACGTTTGCTGCGGGAAATAGTAAGACAGACTCCCCTGCAGCCGGGGTGGGATATCATCTTTATTGCCCGTACTGCGGCGGCGGGGACTGATTATGAGAATCTGGGGAAAACGGTCAGGAAATTATTATTCCGGGCCGGATTGTTTTTGGGGGAATATGAAGGCGTTAGCCCTGGAGCTAATTAAGTTCTATCAGCTCACCTGGTCGCGTGTCATGCCGCCGTCCTGCCGTTTCAGGCCGACATGCTCGCAATACACCTACGAAGCTATAGTAAAGTTCGGGATATTTAAAGGAATCGGCCTGGGAATCAGGCGTATCGTCCGGTGTCATCCCTTCAATCCCGGCGGTTATGACCCGGTACCGTAACTATGGTTAGTCTTCCCTTAAAAGGAGAATATATTGAATCTAAAAGGTAAATGGCGAGTCGGCCGGATAGTATTACTGCTGGTTTTAATGCTCGCCGTATGCCTGGCTGGTTTCGGATGCGTCAAAGGCCTGGCGCCGATTGGATGGTCGGGGGGCAGCATCTCCGATAATACCCTGTTTGTTGGTACCAGGGAGGGCCGGCTGGTAGCGATTAATCTCGCCGATGAAAGCCGTCTCTGGACCGAACCGCTCAAGAAGGTCGGCCAAACCGGCCTCTTCGGCTGTTCACCCATTATGGGCGGCGGTTGCGGAAGCGGCTCTGCCGGGGTGGCTATCTACGGCACGCCGGTGGTATATGGGGAACTGGTTTATATTGCCGGATATAACGGCAAGATTTATGCTTATAACACTACGTCGCTAGCCTTGAGGTGGGTATACCCGCGGGAAAGCAATCTCAATCCGTTCGTCGGGGGAATCGTTATCTCCGGGGACAGGTTGTACATCGGCGGTGAAGACGGCAAAGTATACGCCCTTGACGCCGCCACCGGCGACCCCGTCTGGGAGTTTCAGACCGATGACAAAATCTGGGGAACGCCGACTTTATACGATGGCAAGCTGTTTATCGGCTCTTTCGATAAGAAACTCTACGCCCTCGATGCCGCCGACGGCAGCAAAGAATGGGAGTTTCTCACCGAAGGCTCCATTATAGCCACGCCCCTGGTTTATAACGACGTGGTGTATATAGGGTCTTTCGACCGGAACCTGTATGCCGTGAACGTTTCCAACGGCTCGCTAAAGTGGCAGTTCATGGCTAATAACTGGTTTTGGGCCGAGCCGGTGGTCGTTAACGATGTAATATACGCGCCCTGTCTCGATAATTATGTATATACCATTAAAGAAGAAAACGGAGCGAAAATAGACGAGTATGAACTGGGAGGTCCCGTATCATCCAGGCCGGTTGTCGTCAACGATTCCGTTATCGTCGCCACGACAAAAGGCGTTGTCTATTCGATTTCCATGACAACGAAGGAAGTTTCTCATCTGGCGGATTTTGAACAGGATGTAGACGGTCCCCTTACGGAGTATGAAGGCATCGTCTATATCCATACGCCGGATGGTTCTCTGCGGCGCATTAACGCTGCCACCGGCGCGATATTACGCCCCATCTCTCTAGAGAGTCAGAATTGAGGTAGCATAGATTGAATCCCTGGGAACTCATAATCCAGCAGCCGGTAACCAACGTCCTCATCGTAATGTCGCATTACCTGGGCGATAGCTTCGGTCTGGCTATTATTGCCCTGACCGTAATCGTCAATATCTGCATGTTTCCGCTGACGCTTAGCCAGATAAGGTCGTCCAAGGCGATGCAGGACCTGCAACCTAAAATAGCCGAGCTCCAGAAGAAGTTCGGCAAAGACAAGCAAAAGCTGACCCAGGAACAGATGAAACTTTACAAAGAATCGGGCGTCAAGCCGGCCGGTTGTTTTATCACCATGGTCATCCAGATGCCGGTATGGATTGCCCTCTACCAGTCCATCATGCTGGCCCTGGCGGTAGCCCCGGAAGGCCTGCTTAACCTGTCCAAGTACCTTTACCCCTGGCCGATAGTGTTTTCCGTCCTGCCGCTGGATAGAAGCTTCCTGATGTTGGACCTGGCCCAGCCGAATTTCATCCTGGCTATCCTGGTCGGGGCTTCGATGTGGTTGCAGCAGAAGATGTCTACCACCATACCTTCCGACCCCCGGCAGGCGCAGCAAAGCCAGATGATGCTCTGGATGATGCCGATGATGTTCGCTCTGCTGGCATTGTCGTTCCCCAGCGGACTGTCGCTTTACTGGGTGGCCAACAGCGTCGTGAGGGTAGTGTTGCAGTACCGTGTGACCGGATGGGGCGGCCTGCGGCGTAAACCCGCGGAAACGACGGCTGACACCGATAAGAAATATGTGAAGTTCGATGAGTCCGGGGAAAAGAAGTCGGTCGATGATGTCGGTGCGGATATCGTTATTTCGGATACCGACCCTGACAGAAAAGATATCTACCAACCGTCTAAACCCAGTAAAGCTAGGTATCAACCGGGCAAGGACCGGGCACAGCGACGTCGTAAAAAGTAAGAGGTTAGGCAGAAATGGAAATACCGGAAGAACAGGCTGAAATTTATGAAACGGCGAAAAGCATACTGGAAAAGCTCCTGGAACTGATGGACCTGCCGGCGGCGGTAGCCCTCTCTGATGAATTTACGGTTATCGATGAAGACGGCCGCGCCTCTTCTATCGGACTCAATATCGAAGGCGAAGACCTGGGGATATTAATCGGGCGGCGGGGACAGACCATGGCGTCCCTGCAGCATATCGTCAGGCTGATAGTATCGCACCATACCGAGGAAAGGCTTCCCATCGTTCTCGATGTGGAAGGTTATAAGCAGCGTCGCTGTGAAGGACTGCGCGCCCTTGCCATGAGACTGGCCGACCAGGTATCAACGCGCAAAATGCCGTTTGCCATGGAGCCGATGACGCCTTTTGAGAGACGCGTTATCCACCTCGCCCTGGCCGACCATCCAGATGTTATGACGGAAAGCACCGGGGTAGGCGAATCTCGCAAGGTGGTTATTACGCCCAAAAGAATTCCCCACTATTGATTTATCCATAAAGTTGTGTTAACATAAAGCTGATAAAGGCTGTGACGGAGAAGATTAGGGGCGGAAAAGGGTATTAAGCGAGTCTGGTACGGTGTGAGCAGGCATATCCTCTCCCTGAAAATCCCTCCCGAGCTGCCAACCGAAAGGCAAACGGTATAATCCCGCCGAGTAGGCCTGGACGGACTCGTCAACCGTTATCCGTGACGAGGGCATGAATGGTGCCCTGTAGAGTGCCCCGATTTTATCAGGGAATTTGGGTGGTACCGCGGGAGCTTTTTAAAAGTCTCGTCCCTTTAAGACGAGGCTTTTTTATTATATAAATATGCTGTCGCGAGGAGCGTAGCGACGAAAATAATACAGTGGCCGGAAGGTTGCGGCACCGGGAGAATAAATATGTTTAATCCTGTTAACAGCCGGGTCAGTTTTCCTCAATTAGAGGAGAACATACTTACCTGGTGGAAAGAAAATAACGTCTTTCAACGCAGTGTCATAGCGCGTAAAGGAGGCCCTCGCTTTGTCCTGTACGACGGGCCGCCCACGCTGAACGGCCGCCCCGCGCTGCACCATGTCTTTATGTCCGTCTTTAAAGACGCCCTGCCGCGCTATAAGGCAATGAACGGCTTCTATGCCCCGCGTATCGGCGGCTGGGATACCCACGGCCTGCCGGTGGAACTGGAGATTGAGAAGCAGCTCGGCATCTCCTCCAAGACGCAGATAGAAGAGTACGGTGTCGACCGTTTCAACGAGCTTTGCCGTAAGAGCGTTTACGGCTATATGAAGGAATTTGAAGAAGTGCTGGAGCGCTGCGGCTACTGGGTCGACCTTGATAATCCTTATATCACCCTGAAAAACGAATATATAGAGACCTGCTGGTGGGCTATCAAGCAGATGTGGGACAAAGGGCTGGTCTATCAGGGCTACCGCGTTACCCCCCATTGCCCCCGCTGCGGCACGTCGTTAAGCTCCCACGAGATAGCCCAGGGCTACAAGGACACGGAAGACCCCTCTGTTTACATAAAGTTCAAGCTATCAGATAAAACTGCGGCAAATCTCCCCGCCGATAAGCCGTTATACTTCCTCGCCTGGACGACCACGCCATGGACTCTGCCGGGCAATACCGCCCTGGCGGTGTCTCCTGAAGACGAATATGTTTTACTTCAGGGAGAAAATGATTACCTCATCATGGCCGCAAATCTGACAGGGGCGGTCGGGCTGGACGACTATAAAGAAGAGAAGAAGCTGGAAGGCAAAGAGCTGGTTGGACTGGAGTACCAGCCGCTATTTAATCCCCATGAATTTGATGTGGAACTCCTGAAATTTCAGGAGGACGGCTCGCTGCTGGCGCAGGAGATAGATAATAATCTGACCTATCGCGTTATCAGCGGCGATTTCGTAACCATGGACGACGGTACGGGCATCGTCCATATCGCCCCGGCTTTCGGAGAAGATGACTATGAAGCTGGTAAGGAATGGGGGCTGGACTTTGTCCAGCCGGTGGACCTTCAGGGAAATATCACCGGCACCTATCCCTTCGCCGGTAAGTTCGTCAAAGACGCCGATGCGGATGTCATCGCCGACTTAAAATCGCGCGGCCTCCTCCTCCGCAGCGAGACTATCAAGCATACCTATCCCTTCTGCTGGCGCTGTGAGACCCCGCTGCTTTATTACTCCAAGGCCACCTGGTATATCCGCACCACCGCCCTGAAAGACAGGCTGCTCTCCGGCAATGAAGAGGTCAACTGGTACCCGGAGCATATCAAGTACGGGCGTTTCGGCGACTGGCTCCAGAACAATATCGACTGGGCTTTCTCGCGGGAGCGTTACTGGGGCACGCCGCTGCCGGTCTGGCACTGCGAATCCTGCGGCGAATTCGAGTGCGTGGGTGGCAGGGGAGAGCTGGAGAAGAAAGAGGGCTTCTCCGGGTTCAAAGAACCCCTCGACCTGCACCGTCCCTATGTCGACGAAGTGACCTTCAAATGCTCAAAGTGCGGCGGGCAGATGCGGCGTGTCTCCGAGGTTATCGACTGCTGGTTCGATTCCGGGGCCATGCCGGTCGCCCAGGACCACTATCCTTTCGAGAATGAAACCCTGCTTGAAGACGGGCGCTTCCCGGCCGATTTTATCTGTGAGGCGGTTGACCAGACCCGCGGCTGGTTCTACAGTCTGCATGCCATATCCACCCTTTTATTCAGCAGGCCTTGCTTCAAGAACGTTATTTGCCTGGGGCATATCCTCGACCCTAAAGGCGAGAAGATGAGCAAGCGTAAGGGCAACGTTGTCTGGCCGATGGAGGTCATGAAAAAGTACGGCGCCGATGCCCTGCGCTGGTATCTCTATACCGCCTCGGCCCCGGGAAACCCGCGCCAGTTCGACGAGAAGCAGGTAAACGAGGTATCCCGCCGCTTCCTTTCGACGCTGTGGAACGTTTATTCCTTCTTCGTCATGTACGCTAATATCGACGACTATAAACCTTCGGGAAATTCTCCGGCGCCCGAGGCGGACCTGGATAAATGGGTTCACTCCGAGCTGAACCAGCTTATCAGCGATGTCCGTTCCTCGATGGATAATTATAATCCCACCGAGGCCGGACGTAAGATAGAGATGTTTGTGGACGGCCTGTCCAACTGGTATGTCCGGCGCAGTCGGCGGCGCTTCTGGAAAAGCGAAAACGACGACGATAAGCTGTCCGCTTACAATACGCTTTATCACTGCCTGGTAACGCTCTCGAAACTGCTGGCCCCTCTCACTCCGTTTGTCGCCGAGGAGCTTTACCGCAACCTGGTGGTATCGGCTTCCCCGGATGCCCCGGAGAGCGTTCACCTGGCTGATTTCCCGCAGTCGGATGAAAGTGCCATAGACAGGCAGCTCTCCGAAGATAACCGGCTGGCCATGAAAATATGCAGTCTGGGGCGCGCGGCCAGGAGCCGGGTCGGCATCAAGATAAGGCAGCCGCTGGCTGAAATACATGTCGGTATAGCTTCCGAGCATGAAAAACTGGCGCTGGACAGGGTTGCCCCTCTGGTAATGGAAGAGCTTAACGTAAAAGAGCTGATGTGCGATTCCGCGGAAAAAGTGGCCGGAATGGAAGGAAAGGAATATTCCGCGGTCAGCGAGACCGGCAATAGCGTGGCTGTTTCGACCTATATAACCGCCGAGCTGGAAGCCGAGGGCATGGCGCGTGAAATTGTCCATCGCGTTCAGAATATGCGCCGCTCCGCCGGATATGACATCGCCGACCATATCTATTTGTACTACGAGGCGGATGCGTGGATAATGCAGTCGTTGTCTTCCTTCGCCGACTACGTAATGCAGGAAACGCTGACCCGCGAAATTATAGAGGAAGTGCCGGATGGTGTCGACCTTCAGGAGACCTACAAGATAAGCGGCTATACCATTCTGCTGGGCGTAAAGAAGGCGAAGTAGTACCGAGTGGCAAAAATAAACTTAATAATAAAGTCTACCCGCATCGCTCACCCTGAGCTTGTCGAAGGGTGATTCGACAGGCTCACCACGAGCGGATAATAATGCGGTCTTTCATGCAACTAAGTACTAGCTTAAGGTCGCGGGCTTTCTGTGGTTATTACCATAACAGTATGTTCGCTGTCGTTGCGCCAGTACTTGATTTCCAGGGGCTGACCTATTTCCGAGGCATGCAGAATGCGCGTGAATTCCTGTACGTCGCTTACTTCCTCGCCGTCTACTCCGATGATAACGTCGCCCTCTGCCAGTCCGGCCTTAGCCGCCGGAGCTTCGGCCACTACCTGCACCAGCAGGACTCCATGGTCGATTGACAGATGCAGCTGGCTGATGGCTATCTGGTCTACCGTATAAAGACCCACACCCAGCCATGGCCTCGTGACGTACCCCTTGTTGACCAGTTCCTGGATGATGGGTACGGCGGTATCTATGCTGATGGCGTAGCCCATCCCCTCGACGCCTATCTGGGCGACCTTGGCGCTGGTAATTCCCACTACCTCGCCGGCGAGGTTCACCAGGGGTCCGCCGCTGTTGCCGGGGTTGATGGCGGCGCTCGTTTCGATGAGGTCGTAAAGCGTCTGCCCCTGGGATACCGGCAGGTTAACGCCCTTGC
>CAYPDM010000061.1:0-8729 GCA_964409485.1 uncultured Dehalococcoidaceae bacterium
CGGCGTTGCCGACGACCATGCCGATACGCCAGCCGGTCATGTTATAGCTCTTGGAGAACGAGTGAAACTCCACGCTAACGTCCCGGGCGCCCTCGGCCTGCATCAGGCTCACCGGCTGGTACCCGTCAAAAGCTACCTCCGAGTACGGCCCGTCGTGACAGACGAGTATTTCATGCTTCCCGGCAAACTCAACGACACGGTTGAAAAAATCCAGGTCGGCAACGGCCCCGGTGGGGTTGTTGGGGTAGTTAATCCACAACAGCTTCGTCTTCTCCAGAATATAATCGCGTATGCCGTCAAGGTCTGGCAAAAAACCGTTACTTTCCTTGAGCGGCAGGTAGTACGGCCGTCCGCCGGCCAGTTGCGTGCCGATAGCATAGACCGGGTACGCCGGGTCCGGCACCAGGGCGGTATCTCCGGGGTCGATGAAACAAAAAGCAATATGCCCGATACCCTCCTTGGAACCGATGAGCGGCAGCACCTCGGCCTCCGGGTCCAGGGACACATTAAAGCGCTTCTGATACCATGCGGCGATAGCCTGACGCAGCTCCGGCAGACCTTCCGACTCCGGATAACGATGGTTGGCCGGTTCTTGAGACGCCTTGCAGAGCGCCTCGATGACATGCGCCGGCGTGGGAATATCAGGGTCGCCGATGGCGAAGCTGACTATCTCCTCACCCTTAGCCTTTTTTTCGGCTATTTTTTTATTTATCTCGACGAACAGGTATGGCGTTAGTTGTTCTATTCTTCTGGCTATTTTCATAAATCACACCTCAATCCGGCCATTTTCCCTGAAAAACTACCTCCGCCAGCCCTCCCAGTATCACCTCACCGTTTCCGTGCCATTCGGCTTCAAGCGCTCCCCCGGGCAGTTTGATATCTATAATATGTTCTGTATATCCCAGTTTCCTGGAAGCGACCGCTATGGCACAGGCTCCGCTGCCGCAGGCCAGCGTTTCCCCCACACCCCTCTCCCAGACACGGGCTTCCAGATGCTGTTTATCAATCACCCGGGCTATCTCGAAGTTAACACGATTGGGAAATACCGTTAAATTTTCTACCAGCGGCCCGATGTTAGATAACGGAAAATCCCCTACCGGTCCCCGGCAAAAATGAACGGCATGCGGGTTTCCCATGGACACAAGGTTAAGTGTCAGGTCTATGTCGTTTACTTTAACCTTATAGCTCAACATATCATTTATGTCAACTAACTCACCCTCTCCCACTTTTAAATCTACCGGGATATTACCGGCATCAAAGCCGGGCTTACCCATACTGGCATGGAACTTAACAACCCTGCCGCCCTTTCGTTCCAGCGTAACCCTGTGGATGGCGGCCATGGTTTCTATCGCTACTTCTTCCGCATCCGGACTGATAAGCCCTTCACCCAGAACCCACCTGACCACACACCTGATACCGTTGCCGCAGGTCTCGGCTTCAGAGCCGTCCGCGTTAAAGATACGCATGCGGAAATCAGCCCTGTCCGAAGGCAGCAGCAATATCAGGCCATCGGCCCCGATACCCAAGTGGCGGTCACAGGCGGCTATCGCCAGTTTGGACCAGTCGCGCTGCATATTACGTGCGTCCACCACGATAAAATCGTTGGCAGCTCCCTGCATCTTGGTAAAATCCATCTTTTTCTCTTTCTATCCCCTGCTATTCGCCTTTTAGAAATTCCGCCAGCTCTTTCTCTATCTCACTATCTCCCCGGCTCTCGATATCGTACCAGTGTATCTGCTCATCCGTAAGCCGGAACCAAGCATACTGATGACGGATAAACCGGTGGGTTTCCGTCTTTATTTTCTCCGCCGCCGCCTCCAAGGTAAGCTCACCTGTAATATACTGCCCTATTTGACGGTAGCCGATGCCGGACATTGACGTTAAATCTAAATGATACCCCATTTTCAGTAAATTTTCTACTTCCCGCACGAGGCCTAGCTCTATCATTTCATCTACTCTGCGGTCGACCCTGCGGTACAGCGATTTCCTATCTGCCGTAAGGCCGATGATAAAGGAACGAAAAGCCGGGGCTTTCTTTCTACCGAGCTTCGAAAACGGCTTCCCGGCCCCGGCATGCACCTCTAACGCCCTGGTTATCCGGCGTACGTTGCGGCGGTCAATCTTTAACGCTGCTTCAGGGTCTACCCTGACAAGCTCTTCGTATAATTCGTCGCTGCCGCTCTCGCCGGCCTGCTTCTCTATATTATACCTGAATTCAGGGTTGGGAGAAACTTCCGGCACCTGCCATCCTTCCAGCACCGCCCTGGCGTACAAGCCCGTGCCCCCCACCAGAAAAGGCCGCCGTTTACGTTGAAAAACTCCCTCGATAGCCCGGTTGGCCATTCGCTGATATACGGCCAGGCTAAAATCATCGTCGGGGTTAATTATATCGATAAGGTGGTGCGGAACGAGGGACAGCTCCTGCAGGGTCGGCTTGGCCGTGCCGATATCCAGGTAACGGTACACCTGACGGCTGTCGGCGCTGATTATTTCTCCGTTGAATCGACCCGCCAGATGCAGAGCCAGGCGGCTCTTGCCGATACCGGTAGGACCGACGATAGCGATAAGACGGTTCATGCCATCAGGAAATGCCCCGTATCTCCGAGGCCTGTTGAGCAATGCTCAAGAAATCATCGGGTTTAAGGCTGGCTCCGCCGACCAGAGCGCCGTCTATCTCCGGCATTTTCATTAATTCGGCAATATTACTCGCGGTAACGCTGCCGCCATACAGGATGCGTATATTCCCTGCAATCTCACCGCCGTGCCGGTGACGTATCAACTGCCGGATAAAGCTGATTGTCCTATCGGCTTCCTCGCTGGTAGCCGACTTACCCGTGCCGATAGCCCACACCGGTTCATAAGCGATAACCATGTCGCCGAAGAAGTACAGGCGGTCGCAGGATGCCATAATCTGGCGGGTCAGGATTTCCTCCGTTCTCCCCGCCTCGTTCTCCTCCAGGCTCTCACCCACGCAAAATATTGGCTTCAGCAGATTCTCAATCGCCGCCGTTATTTTTAAATCGATTATTTCCTCGGTGTCACCGAAGTACTGCCGGCGTTCGGAATGCCCGATAATAACGTATTCGCAAAGTCCGGCCAGCATCTGCGGCGATATTTCACCGGTATAGGCTCCCTTTTCTTTGTAATAGACATTCTGCGCCCCCAGCATAATCGAGCTTCCTTCAATTACTTCTTTTACCGCCGCCAGAGACACGAAGGGCGGGCAGACCACTTTATCCACACCGCTTATCTCATCGAGCCCGGGCAGCATTGCCTTTACCAGCTTGACGGCTTCATCTACCGTCGTATTCATCTTCCAGTTACCGGCAATCATCGGTACACGCGCCATTTTTAACTCCTACGCACCAAATTTGGTCAGTTTTAAAGCATTAGCCATAGCCAGGGGCATGATATCCGCGGACTGAATTCTGCCCAGTCCGCCGGCTACACAAGCCGACTCCGAAAACGCCTTTACAGCATCCGTGCGGCAGTACTTCGAGCAGAGGAGGACCGGAACCGGGTGCCAGCTGTGGCCCTTGAGCACCGCCGGCGTTGAGTGGTCTCCGGTTACCGCCAGCACTTCCGGCCCCAGAGATGTCAGGTCGGGTAGAGCCTCATCGACCTGTTCCAGGACTTTCACCTTGCGGGCAAAATCGCCGTCCTCACCGGCGCTGTCCGTCCACTTTACGTGCAGGAAGAAGAAGTCGTATTTATTATAATTATCCCGCAGTGTTTTAATCTCTTCTTCGAGGGTCGTGCCGGTGCGGGCTACTTCCATCCCGACCAGCCTGGCGAGTCCCCGGTACATCGGGTAAACGGCGATAGCCAGCGGGTTTAACTTATATATCTCCTGCATGGTGGGGAACCGTGGTTTTTTAGCGAAGCCGCGCAATAATATCATGTTCGCCGGTTTATGCTCGGCCAGCCTCGATTTCGCCTCGTCAACAAACTTGTTGGCGATATTTGCCGTCCCGGCAGCTTCCGGGTGTTCCGCTGTGATTGATTCAGGGGCGACTCCCGTTCGTGAAGGGTCGGACTCGGTAAGTTCAGGGTTCAGTTCCTTGCCCCGAAAGACGGTCACAAAACGGTGCTCCCTGACGGGATAGACCATAATTTTTACACCGTCAATTGATATACCATCGAGTATTTTACACAGTTCGGCGCATTTCTCGGTGGAGATACGCCCGGCTCGCCTATCGGTGATAATACCCTTACTATCGATGGTGCAGAAATTACCGCGGGCGGCCACGTCCCCCGGCTGCAGTTCGATATCGATGCCGACCGCCTCCAGCGCACCGCGCCCTATATTGCTGCTGACAGGGTCGTACCCGAACAGCGCCAGGTGGCCCGGTCCGCTGCCGGGCGTAACACCCGGGGCTACGGGGTCGGCCAGACCGCATATTCCGCCGGCAGCCAGAGCGTCAAGATTGGGGGTTCGGGCCGTCTCCAGCTCCGTCCTTCCCGTATGCGGATCGGGTAATCCGCCCAGTCCGTCGATTACCAGCATTACAATCTTCGACGGTGAAGATATCGATAGGTCTTTTATTAAGTCCGTACCGTTTTTCACCTAAAGCGTTCCTTTATCCCGTAATGCTACCACACCCGGCAGCTCTTCGCCACCCAGGAATTTCAATGAAGCCCCCCCGCCGGTGGAAACAAAGGAGACTCCGCCAGCCAGCCCCATGGCATCTATAACCTCCGCCGTTGAACCACCACCCACGATGGTCTTGCCGTGAAGCTCGGGGAGAAGTTTTGCCAGCGCCCTGGTCCCCACGGCAAATTGCGGTATTTCCTCCACGCCCATGGGACCGTTCCAGAATACCGTCCAGCTCTTTTTTAGCTCATTACTGAAACTCTCGATAGTCTGCGGGCCTATATCGACGATTTTCTTATCGGCGGGTATGGCGTCAACGGACACAACCGTCCCTTCGGCCTCGCTGCTAATTTCATCGGTTATCACCACGTCAATCGGCAGTATCAGCCTGACGCCGCTCATCTCGGCTTCTTTAATCAACTCCGCCGCCGCATCCACCCAGTTGGCCTCAATCAGCGAAGTCCCCACCTCGTAAGACATGGCTTTCAGGAACGTAGTCGCCATACTGCCGCCGATTAACAGGCAGTCCACCTTCGCCATGATATTTTTCAGCATTCCCACCTTATCGCTTACCTTGGCCCCTCCTAAAATCGATACGAATGGGTGAACGGGGTGCTCCAGGAGACCGCCGAGAGTATTGATTTCCTTCTCCAGCAGCAGACCGGCTACCGCCGGCAGATACTGTCCGATGCCGGCTATCGAGGCGTGTGCCCGGTGCGAGGTGCCGAAGGCATCATTGACAAAGATATCGCCCAGGCGAGCTAAAGCTTTGGCAAAATCGGAACTGCCCGTTTCCTCGTCGGAATGAAACCGTAGATTCTCCAGCAGCAGGACATCACCGGCCTGCAGTGTCTCCACGGATTTTTCCACTTCCGGCCCGACGCAGTTAACGGCAACGCCTACCTGCTGTCCCAGAATCTGGGAAAGTCGCTGGGCTACCGGAGTCAGCCGCAGAGAGTCGACCACCTTGCCCCTGGGTCGGCCCAGATGAGAAATCAGAATGACCCTCGCGTTACGCTCGGTAAGATATTTAATCGTCGGCAGGGCCGCCCTGATGCGGTTATCATCAACAATTTCCCCCGTCGCGGCATCAACAGGGACATTAAAGTCCACCCGGACCAGAACCCTTTTACCGGCAACCTCGATGTCCCTGACGGTCATCTTGTTCATGCATCACTCCCGAATATCATTAATTTAAAATAATAATCAGGCGCCGATTCGAACGCCTGATGAGTAATAACGCTGCTTATATCTGTAAAATCGGTTGCACGCAACCGAAGGATATCCAGCTAACTTAAGTATCAGTTTTAACTGCACTCCCCCACCCTTTTCAGGAGGTATAAAATATCGCTCATGTCTGCGTCGTCCCGGCCTTACCTTTAACCTTTAAAGATAAATCCTCCACGGAACCAGGCAATAAATTTAATACCTGTTTTTCTATTCCTTTGGCATCCAGACCGTACTTGGAGCGTAAAATGGCCTGGGTGCCGTGCTCGACGAACTCATCCGGAATACCGATATTCCTTACCTGTACATTACATTGACCGGACTCCTGCAACAGCCTGTTAACACTGCTGCCGAAGCCGCCGGTCAGCACGTTCTCTTCCACCGTGACGATACGTCCGATGCGACCGGACAGGTCGTTTATCAGCGATGTATCCAGCGGCTTGGCAAAGCGCGCATCTACCACCGCAGCCTCGATACCCTTCGCGGCCAGTTTATCGGCTGCATCCAGTGATGGCGCCACCGAAGCCCCCAGAGCGAAGATAGCCACATCTTCTCCGTACCGTATTACTTCGCCGCTGCCTAAGGGGATTTCATGTAATTTTTCATCCATCGTCACGCCCAGTCCCGCACTGCGGGGATAACGTACCGCCATGGGCCTCCCCGCCTTTATCGCGGTATACAACAGGTGCTGAAGCTCGTTTTCATCCCTGGGAGCCGCGACAGCGATGTTGGGAATCAGGGTGAGGTAAGAAATATCGAACGTGCCCTGGTGCGTTTTACCATCATCGCCGACTATCCCTCCCCGGTCGATGGCAAAGACGACGGGCAGGTTCTGAAGACAAACGTCATGGATTATCTGGTCGAAGGCGCGCTGGAGGAATGTCGAATATATCGCCACCACCGGTATAAATCCCTGCGCCGCCATACCGGCGGCAAACGTGACGGCATGTTGTTCACAGATGCCCACGTCAAAGACACGCTCCGGGAACTCGGCCTCAACGACGTTCAGACAATTTCCTTCCGGCATGGCCGGCGTAACTATCACCAGCCTGGGCTCTTCCCTGGCCAGCCGCAGCATTGTCTGGGCAAAGACCTCGCTGTAGGTCGGCACTTCCCTTTTACCGCCACCTTTAGCGGGAACGCCGTGGAAGTAAACGGCGTTACTTTCGGCGGGCCTGTAGCCCTTACCTTTTGTGGTTACCACGTGGACGAGAGTCGGCTTGTTTGCAGAGTCCCTTACCTGGGTAAGAACGGAATCAAGGTCATGAATATTATGCCCGTCAATCGGACCGATATAGGTAAAGCCCAGCTCCTCCCAGATGGGAGTCGGCATAAATAATTCCTTGAACCTGTCTTCCAGCTTTTGGCCAAGTCGCCACAGGTTTTCGCCTTTGGGGAGGGCGGAAATCATTTTCTTGCCCCTCGTCTTGGCCTTGCGTAAACGCTGGTCGAACCGCACGCGGCTTAGTATTTTAGCCAGGGCGCCCACGGTAGGAGAAATGGACATGCCGTTATCATTGAGAATTACAATCAGCCTGGAGCCCAGGTGTCCGGCATGGTTAAGCGCCTCAAAGGCCATTCCCGCCGTAATAGCGCCATCGCCGATAACCGCCACGACATGATAATCGTCACCGGCGAGGTCTCGTGCTACGACCATGCCCAGGGCGGCTGAAATCGAGGTGCTGGCATGGCCGGCGCCGAAGGGGTCATGCTCGCTTTCATCACGGCAGGTGAAGCCGGATAACCCGCCATATTGACGCAGGGAATTGAACTCCCGCCTCCGCCCCGTAAGCAGCTTATGCACATAGCTCTGGTGACCTACGTCCCAGATGATTTTATCCGTGGGGCTGTTGAAGACACGATGCAGAGCGATGGTAAGCTCGACGACGCCGAGGTTTGAGGCTAGATGCCCGCCAGTATTGGTTACCGTGGTAATGACTTCATGCCTGAGCTCGGCAGCCAGTTCATCCAGCTCCGCCAGCGATAATCCTTTAAGAGCAGCGGGACTATCGATTTTATCTAGCAATCTAGGCATAGCTTTTAATTGGGTATGTATGGGGCACTAACCTCAATACTATCAATCCGGATGAGTAATTGTCAAGCTGGTTATCCGTTTGAAGTCGCTTTCTCCGTTACGCTTGACGCTATCGGCATACGTTTGCTACACTCGCAACATGACATCCCTCGAACAACAGATACTCGACTTTATAGCGGCCACCTATAACCTGATGCAATGGCCGGGGGTAGTCATTCTCATGGCTGTAGAAAGCGCCTGTATCCCCTTCCCAAGCGAACTTATCATGCCTCTGGCAGGCTGGATGCTCATCCGGGAGCAGGGGCTAACCGTTTACCAAATTTTTATAGCCGGTGCCTACGGGGCCCTGGGCAACACTATCGGCTCGGTTATCGCTTATGTCGTCGGTATATGGGCCGGCCGGCCTCTTCTGAATAAATACGGACGTTATATCCTCATATCGCAGCGTGACCTCGACATGGCGGATAGATGGTTTTTAAAAAGCGGCAGCTGGACGGTCTTTGTCTCCCGCCTGCTGCCGGTAATACGCACGTATATCAGTCTGCCTGCCGGTATTGCCAGGATGAATATATATAAATTCCTGATATATACCTTCGCCGGCTCCTTTATCTGGAGCGCTGGGCTTGCTTACGGCGGTTACCGGATGGGAGAACACTGGGAACAACTGCGGGACGGCATGCGTCCTTTCGACCCGTTATTTATTGCGATAGTATTGGCTCTTATTGTGTTTTATATTTACCGGCACGTTAAGCACTCCGGCAGCCACCCGGCGTAACATTTTTAAGAGCGCTGTATTGACCTCAACCCCTATTCGTGTTACATTTTTACTTAAGGAAACGGGTTCCCGTCCCTGTAGCTCAGTTGGATAGAGCG
>CAYPDM010000062.1:0-5399 GCA_964409485.1 uncultured Dehalococcoidaceae bacterium
TGCCAGTCACCCAGGCCGGTATAGAATCCCCAGGAAAAATTAAGCGGCAGCCCTTCCAGGTGCTCTTTACCGTTCAGCCAGTAGATGCTGTCGGCGTTTCCCGTGTTTTTAAAACCGGCGCCATCCCTCATCATCTGGGGTACCGTGGCTATGTTCAGAGTTTTTAACAGATGCTCGTATTTTCGCTTTGCCATTTTTAGTTAACCTCCTTGGATATTTAATAATTAAAATTAATTGATATACGGTCGGTAATAATGATTAATCTACAGCGGTGGTTTTATGCTCGCCGCCCAGGGATATCAGGTAGAATGCGTAGGGTCTATCGACCCACCTGACTACCACCGGGTTATGCGGCAATCCTTTAGGGCAAACAACGACGGTGGGTTTATCAAAGATATACCTTTCATGCTCTTCACCCAAATCTATCTCAATCTTCGCCCCCAGGTAATTAATATCAGCGGGGTCGAGGCCGGCGAAAACCAGGACTTCATCGGTGGGATGTACATGCGCGCCGACGCCGCGGTGCCAGATGCCGGGTTTACTAAAGAAGCCCCAGTTGATACTCATTTCCAGTCCTTCCAGGTCCTTACCGTAAAACCACGCCAGGTGGTCGGCGTTGCCCGGTCCCAGTTGCGGTGCACTGGCAGCCATTTGTTCTCTCTGCTCCGGCGTCAACCCGTCCAGGACCCTCTGTCCCCGCTGCGTTATCATGCGCGTTTTAAGCGGTTTAATCAGGTGGGCATATTTACCGGTCGGTTTGGTCGGGTTTTTCTTCAGCCGCTTCTCCGAAACATAAGAGGTCATCCCTACCTGTCTTCCGCTTTTGGCCGCCGCTTCCTGCATCGCCTTCATCGCCTCCTCCGATACGCCGTCACCCATCCAGGTTGTCGTGGGTACGTTGCCCAGGGATGCCAGGTAGAAACCGAAACCCTTGGGACTCCACACCCTCCTGGTGGTTAACGGACAATGGGGCATACCGGCGGGGACGACGACGATGGTGGGCTCGTCGAACGTGTACGCTTCCTGTTCCTCACCCAGGCATATCTCGATTTCCGCCCCCAGGTAATTAAGGTTGGCCGAATCGAGACCGACAAAAACGAGACATTCCGGGTAGGGGTGCGTGTGAGGGTCCTGACCGGTGTGCCAGTCACCGATACCGCTATAGAATCCCCAGGTAAAATTTAGATTCAGCCCTTCCAGGTGGTCTCTACCGTTCAGCCACACGATGCTATCGGCATTTCCCGGTCCGTTGGCAAAAGCGCCTTTCGGCACTTTGAGGTCCTTCATTACATTCGTATCCATGCCGCCGATACTCAAGGGTTTAACCAGATGTTCGTACTTTCTGTTCGCCATTTGAATTACACTCCTTTGTCAAATAAGGATTATAGTTGACCTGCCCCGATAATACGTCCCGCCCGGTAACCAAGCTTTTTCTGTATAACAGCTTCTGGGTCAGTCGAAACTAATAGAACTAAGCGGTCAAATGTGATTATAACTCTTTCTCCACTACTCAATCAATATCCTGGCTTCTTTTAGTGCCGTGAACATTTCCCGGTCCAGTAATTCATCCCGCAGTTTCCCGCTAAATGACTCAATAAAATCGTTCCGACAGGGGCTGCCGCGTTAAATAAAGAGGGTTTCATTCACAGTCGGTTAAGCCATTTCCTCAATGGCCCGGCAGTAAATACAGGACTATTATCCGAGCGAATAATGTACGGGGATTCCCCAGAATATGAAAATATTAAAGCTAGATGAAAGTAAATACGCGGGGGAAAGTTCTACCTTGTGTAATGCGCGGCCTGCTTGAAACTAAAAATCGTTGAATCAGCTCATTCCTGGAACAATCGCCTAAAGTCCAGGATTTAATTTTATCAGCCTTTCACTACACGCCTTCTATCCCGCCGTTTGCGCTCAAAATAAGCAAGTATTATCATTACCAGTGTTCCACATACCGCTATAATAAGACTAATCCGGCTTAGCATTTCCCGGGCAGATGAGCTTATTATCGAGGAAATGTTCCCAAGAGCCGTTTTTGTCAGGGAATCTTTAGAACCCGGCAGGTCTGGCTTGAGATTATCATCTGCGGAGGGTGGTATAACCTCTCCGGAATCATCAGCCGTGTCTGTTTCCGATGAGTGGATTATTGTGGTATTACCACTGGTATCTGCGGTGTGCTGCTCGCCGGCTGCCGTACCGGAATCAGTTATATCTTCTATTACTTCCTCATTACCTTGCGTATAACTAACGGCGGTATCTCCCGGTAAATAGCCTCCCCCGGGTATCGCGGGTGTTGAAGCAGATGGCCTTTCCACGAGTAAATTTTGCGTGAGTACGTAATGTATGTTGAAAGAAACACTGTCTCCTTGAATATTATTCGAAGTCTGCGGCGGGATAGCCCATCTCCATTGTATCTGGATAGCTCCTCCAACCTGTAACTCCTGGTCACTAAGCTGAAGCGGGTAACTGATACTTCCGGGAAATGAGTTTAAAGCTACCGGGAGTTCAAAGCCGGGCGATGCCGTATATGGTGAGATGTTCCCCCCCAGGATATCCAGTGTTAAGTACTGACTAAGTTCACCCGGTTCTTCGGTATTGCCTGTCTCGGCTTCCGGATTTTCCCCTTCCAGGTCTGTTATGCCATCTATCCATACAGCCAAGTAACCGCTAACGATACCGGCATTGCGTATATCAACAGGTACCACTCCACTAGACCCGGGCGCGATATTGTTAATCTCCCAGGGAACTATCAGGCCCTCATCTATCACCAGGTCAAGGCCTTCGTCGGCTTTTACCGGACTTACAGCCGCAAGGTGTAAGACCAGCACAGCACAAACCACGACCAATTTGTATAGTGTAGTTAACATGTTTTTTAATGCCCTGAAAACAGATTTAACATCAAAGGACAGCCCCGGTTAATAATACAGCTACCAACTTGCAGCGAAGCGTATAATATTATCCGCAGAACTCTCCGTATCGGCGAAGTATCCCAGCGCGGGTCCGGCGCAATGGAAGATAAGCCCGAGCAGTAGATAAACCGTGATAATGAGTATTAAACGTTTTAGACTCATTCATCCTTCCCGTATTTTAGCTTTTATCGGATGTCATCATCCGTTTCCGGATTCAAGTTTTCCTGTGTATCATAAAAGTATATACTTACTGGTTCAGTATGAAATTCATGGTTATCACGATGCCATCGTTGTAATACCCCCACCAGATTCCGCTATCCGTTGTAATCTCAATGGTAAAGTCCTTGGTGGCTCCGGTGGCCAGGCCGCTCTGCCCGGACAGGTCGGTGTAGGTCACATCCTGTATGTCTATGTAAGTGTTGTCGTTATCGTCGTTAACGAGAGCAAGCAGGTCGGTACTATCATAACTTAAGGTAGTAACCTCAAAAAGGGCCGCGGTCTGGTTTGCGGACATGTCAATTGTGTTTGGGGAGCCGTCACTTTCCAGGTACGAGAAAGATATATCCAGGCTTGAGCCGGCGACATTCCCGTTATTTTTAAGCACTATTGTATTCGGACCAACGTTACCTCCAGGCACTATGGCGGTATTATACAGAGTCTGGGTGACTCCATCGGTATCGTCGGTCTTCAGGTCCAGTGTGCCAGAAACCACATGGTCTGCGGTAGAGGCCTCGTCATCATTGAACAAAGCCCAGGTACCTGCGGAAAAAGCCGTACCTAAGAGCGCCAATATAAAAATGACGACAATGCTTCTCATAATTACCATAGAGTTACTCACCAAATATAGAATTATAGCGATTCAAGAACATACTGAACTTACCCACCAATATACAATATACAGGGGTACTTCAGGTGCTTACAGTGCGTGTGGTTTTAGTCTGCGGCGCCCTGTTCCAGAACGAAGGTGATGTTAACGCTGACACTATCTCCCTGGATGTCATTTCCGGCGCCAATCGGCACCTGCCACAGCACTAAGAAGTCATCCTCTGCCGTAGCAGTCATGTTCTCGCTTGCATTCCAGCTCTTACTGCCATAATTGTCAACGACAGCATAGTTCAGGGGAGTACCGAAACTGTAGGTGGTATTATCGGACTTGAGGCCAACATCCCCGGCACTCCAGTCGCTGCTCTGGTCCACATCGATATACATGGCTATCTCGGCATTAGCGCCCAACTCACCGCTACCACCCTCATATTCGGTACCGCCCGCTCCCGGCGTGTTGGTCACCGCAGAAGTAGAGATATCCAGTTCGCCTTCCAGGCTGCCGACATTTTTCAGTGTGCTGTTATCCGATCCGAAATCGCCCGGTGCAACATTACTTACGCTTAGCGTGGTCACCGCGATATTACCAGCGTTAATGTTCAGGTCCAGAGTACCCGCCGTCAGGATGTTGTCCGTGCTGGATTCGGTATCACTGAAGTAGGCGTAAGTACCGGCACCGATAACTCCTATGACCAAAAGCGCGGTTATGGTTAAACCAAGTATCTTTTTCATCCTATCATTCTCCTTTCGTGTGCACTACTGATGTATGTAAGTTTTCAATATCAGGTGCAGGTTTTTGCTTTTTCCCGATTAAACCTCCTTTTTGATGGATTTTCCGGTCATCTTTAAATGCTTCTTTAATGATTTCTTTAATAATCAGTGCTAAAAGAAATATCGCCGGTAAAATAATTGTAATAAACCAGCCTATTTTAGTTCTGATAAACATATTCAGCTTACCTACGTATGGAATATATGAAATATAGCAACCTTCAACATCCGATAAGCGGGATACCGGCCAGGGATCCGGATCCTCCATGGCGTCACCTTTAGTGACCAGTGTGTCTCCCGTAACAGAAACGACGCGATGGGTAACCAGCGCTTCGTTATGCCGGTAAGTAATGATGCTTCCCGGCTCAATCTTATCGGCAAACAGGTGGTTGGGGCTTCCGACGAGCACAAGGTCGCCGCTATTAATTGCCGGCTGCATACTGTCACTTAAAACGATGTAAGCATCGTAGTCATCAGAGAAGTAGAAAAATCCCATTATTCCCACGAAGATTAAAAGCACTGTAGATACCGTAATTTTTAGCAGTCTTATAGCGTATCGACGCCACATATTATTCCCCAGGGCAACATCCGCTCATTCATTTATACCAATAGCGCATAAAATACCGTATACGCAAAGTTGTATCCCTTATACATACTTGATATTGTATTAAAGTAGAAGCATAAAAATGATGGGGGTTAATGCCCATTTTTGCTAGGTGATACTTTATTTTCTATGAAAGGTAA
This sequence comes from uncultured Dehalococcoidaceae bacterium, assembly GCA_964409485.1. GTDB lineage: Bacteria > Chloroflexota > Dehalococcoidia > Dehalococcoidales > RBG-16-60-22 > JAFGPF01. Next base: position 5,241 of record CAYPDM010000062.1, read on the forward strand.
AAGACTACGTTAAGTCACAGGCCGATATGATTTCTGTGACATTTTGCCGTCTATATATATAGATTGACCGAGAATTCCTCAATAAATTGATTTAATTGCGGCAGAAATAGTATAATCATTTGACCGCATAGCGCGAGAATAACCATCCATCCACAACAC
>CAYPDM010000062.1:5499-8320 GCA_964409485.1 uncultured Dehalococcoidaceae bacterium
ATTTACTTTCATTCCTTATATACCTTTTCACCGTTGACTATCCCCCCAAACATTAAAGGCGAGGTGAAAGTTGAGATAATATAAGTACTGCAATAACCTGGCAGTAAATATCTTTAAGGAGGAGTTTAGATGACGCGTGGAAAGTATTTTGCATTGACATGAAAGTAGCTCAAATACGCAGTACGGCCCTTTCAATACCGTTAGAAAGGCCGATGTTTGTCGGCAACAAGTCTCATCTGTTCGCCAGATTTAACCCGATAGTAGTGCAAATAACGACCGATGATGGCATAGAAGGATTCGGATTAGCCTTCGCCGAGGAAGATACGCGGGTCAAATCTCTTAAAGTAGCTATTGACGAATTAGGGGAAGTAATGATAGGGCAGGATGTGTTCCGGTGGGCGGAGGCTTGGGAAAAGCTCTTTGAGGCAACCGGTCACATGGGGCACCGGGGATACGGCATATATGCCCTTTCCGCAATCGACAGCGCGCTCTGGGTTATACAGGCAAAGGCACTGGGGATGCCTTTAGCGCGTCTCCTCGGCGGTTACCGGGAAAGCGCCCCCGCTTATGCCAGCCACCTGCTGTTCCGAAACTGGAGCCTGGATGAACTGCAAAAAGATGCGGCGTCTCTGGTGGAGCAGGGTTTCCGATGCATGAAAATGAATATGGGAGATAAACCTTTAAGCGCAGAAATAGAAAGAATAAAGGTTATTCGCGAGGCGGTCGGCGAGGACATTGATATAATGATTGATGCCAACTGGTCATGGACGATACCACAGGCCATCAAGATGGGCCACGCCCTTGAGCCGTATAACGTTAAGTGGCTGGAAGACCCCGTCGCCAGTGATGACGCTGAAGACCTGCGCCGGGTAGCCGATGCCATTGATATTCCCATCGCCGCGGGGGAGACGTATTGCACGAAGTACGAATTTCGCCGGTTGCTGGAAAAGCAGGCCGCAAATGTACTAATAGTCGATTTGCAGCGCGTGGGCGGGGTAACCGAATGGATGAAAGTGGCTGCTATGGCTGAAGCCTGGAAGGTGCCCGTTGCCAGCCACCTGTTTGATGAATTCTCCGCGCACCTGATTGCAGCCGTTCCCAATGGTTTTATGGTTGAATATATGCCATGGTGGGACTTAATCTACCGGGAGCCTCCCCACGTAAAAGACGGCTATATAAAAATCCCCGAAAAAGCCGGCCTGGGGTTTGAACTTGACCCCGATGCCCTCAAGAAGTACGAGATGAAGTAGCTCCGGCACGCTGCACCGGGTGGTTCCAGGGAGAACACGCTTGAGGTGGTGACAAATCCACCAGTAAGGATGAGCAAGAAACCAGACCGGCAGGCTTTTATTTACCTTATGATAATCACGGATGGTTCCGTAGGCCCGTCCATTCTCCCGGCGGCCTTCCCGGCTGCCGCGGCCATCAGCTCGTCAAGAGGGCCGTAATGAAGAGCTTCAGCAGGACAGGACGCCACACAGGCAGGCCCTCCGACTCTATCTACACAGCCATCACACTTCTGCATGATGCCGTCCCGGTCAAACTTAGGCACATCATACGGGCAGGCAGATAAGCATTCCCGGCAACCGTTGCACTTAACCTTATCAACCACGACGATGCCATCCTCGGCCCGTTTGCTGATAGCTCCGGTAGGACAAGCTGCGACGCAGGCCGGGTGACTGCAGTGCATACAGGCCAGTGAGAAGTAAGTACAGGTAACATCGGGGAACTGGCCGCTCCAGTTATCAACGACCCTCCTCCATTTCAAGTGCGGTTCGACGCGGCGGGTGCTCTGACAAGCTACTTCACAGGTGCGACAGCGTATACACCTGCTTTCATCATAGGAAAAACCGTATTGTTTTACCATTGTCCATATACACCTTTCCTGAACACTCCTGCTTTCTCCCGCCTGTTATCCATCACCATCGGCTTTTCTTACTTCTACAAGGGTCTGCTTGGGCATGGCCGTTACCAATGGGTCAAAGGCTTTAGCCGGGTCAGTACTATACAGAACATTTACGTTCGCGCCTCCATCGAGTATCCGATACCCCGGCAGACCAAGCTCATCGCAGCCCTGCCACCACCCGTGAAGGCCCATGATTGTGTCCGGCCGAATCCCGGGGAAATACAGGGCCTTTACCTTTATCCAGCCATGTGGTGACTCGACAATTACCCGGTCACCATCCTCAATCCCGCGCGCTTTAGCTGTATCGGGATGAATGTGTATCCAGGGCTCGGGTTGAATCTCGCGCAGATAAGGCACGTTACGCAACCACCCGTGATTGTATACGTCCGAGGTGTGTGTATCAAAAAAGACCAGGGGATATTCCGTGAGAAGCTCGGGAGTGCCCGCCGGACTCTCGGGTGGTTCTACCCACTCCGGCAGAGGACTAAATCCATTCTCTTCGAAGCTGGTGTTATATATGGCCACTTTACCCTGGGGAAGATACGGGGCGCCCGAAAGCCGGGGACTGGGCGTTGCGAATATTTGCTCAAACTTCTCGAAGACCATCGGCTTCGGTTCATAAATAATACCGGCAGGATATGCCCTCAATTCCTCCATCGTCATGCCGAAATTTTCCAGCTGATAGTTCATGCACTCCTCGATGCTGCCGTGCCAGAAGTCCTCCCCGTATCCCATCCTGACGGCAAGGTCAAGCCAGAATTCATAGTCCGACTTATAATCTCCAAGCGGCTCAATCACCTTATTTCGCGCCATGATCCAGTTGCCTGTCATCGGTACTTCAAACGGGTGGTCGCACTCGTACATGGTGGCTACCGGGATTACCACATCAGCCCAGGGCATCGACGAGTTCTGCAT
>CAYPDM010000063.1:0-8022 GCA_964409485.1 uncultured Dehalococcoidaceae bacterium
TTCCCAGGGTAAGCGCTTAGCAGGCGCCCGCACTAGGCCACTATGCGACCCCTCCGTAACTGCACATATACGCGGACTGTTACAACATATTAATTATATTACATCAGGGAAAGATGCTCAATGCAGGCTGGATTATCCCCTCGCCGCCCCGGTAATCTCCCCCAGGCTCTTTATACCCTCCTCCTCCATGAACCGCTCGATTCCCTCCAGCACGTCCAGGGAAGCGCGCGGATTGCCGAATGTCGCCGTGCCCACCTGCACGGCGCTGGCCCCCGCCATGATAAATTCGATGGCATCCTCGGCGCTGGCGATTCCCCCGCAGCCGATAACCGGCACTTTAACTGCCCCCGCAACTTCGTAAACCATGGCCAGCGCTACCGGCTTTATCGCCGGGCCGGAAAGCCCGCAGATGATGCTCCCGATGGCCGGGCGCCGCTTTTTAATATCGATAGCGGTGGCTTTGAGAGTATTGATGAGGGATACGGCATCGGCGCCGGCTCCCGCCGCGGCTGACGCCACGCCGGCGATATCGGACGTGTTGGGGGTGAGTTTAACGATTACCGGCAGGGAGGTGGCCGCCCTTACGGCGGCGGTTACTTGAGAAGCGGAATCGGGGTCGACCCCGAAGGCGGCGCCGCCTACCTTTACGTTGGGGCAGCTTATGTTTACCTCGATGCCGCTGATTCCCCTGACACCGTCCAGCTCTTGGGCCAGTCGGGCGTAATCATCGACGGTATCGCCGCCGATGTTAACGATAACCGGCACCTGCCAGTCCGCCCATACGGGCGCCTTTTCTTTAATGAGGGCCTTGACGCCGATGTTCTGCCACCCGATTGAGTTGAGCAGTCCGGAGGCGGTCTCAAAAAGGCGGGGCTGCGGGTTGCCCTCCCTGGGTTCGAGGGTGGTCCCCTTGCAGACGATAGCCCCCAGCCTTTGAATATCGAATATCTGGCTGTACTCCGTCCCGTACCCGAACGTGCCGGAGGCCGTCATTACCGGGTTGGCCAGGAGCAGGCCGTTCTTATTCCCGGGGGCTAACTGGACTGATAGGTCTGGACACACTTTGACATCCTGTCTGGTTTAGCTTCTGGCTGAAAGCTTACCAGACGGCACGCCGTTATTGCAAGTTATCAGATGGATTGTCGCGCACGGTGCCCGTCCCGGAGCATCATCCTGATGATGATAACGCCGAGAATTACCTCGGAGACCGCCGTCAGCATGGCCGCGCCGAAACCCAGCCCGCTCGTCATCATGATACCTATCGTGCAGACGGCCAGTCCCTGAAAAAGCAGCATCATAAATGCCGCAAGCCAGCTCATTCCTGGTCCCTCCTTTTCCCTGATAGGGTATATCTCTCCTAACCTATCACCCATCGTTATCGCATCGCCACCGTGTCTCCCCTGATTTCTGGTGGGGGTTCTCTCCAGTATTAACCTTTGTTACCGTTGTTGCCTTTCTTCCGCGGTCACAACGGTGATAATCGGCTAATTGGGTGTGAACCCCCATTTGAACGAGGTATACGCTTGGTTGTTCCCGCACCCGGTGGAATGTATCCTTGCCCGTAGAGGCATAAGTAATGACGGCAACGCTGACGTTAAGAAAAAAATCTACACCCGGCTCGATAGCACATCGACTTCGTGTTCACCTTCACCTGTCCGGGCAGGAACTGGCCGACCTGGCCGGTGTTCCTTTCGAGCAGGTAGGCTTCTTCGAGCATGATTTACCCCTGCCGCTGGATAGCAAACGCCGGATACTCAAGGAACTCTGGGCCAGAAAAAGCAAGAAGTGACGCATATTACGCCACTTCTTGGTTCGATTCTCTAGCCGGATGCCCTTAAGGCAGACGGTCTTCTTTTGCTTTTCTTACCGCTTGCACTCTTTTCATCTACACAAGCGGTGTTTCATTATCCTTCAACCTTCCTCAATGCAGGTTCACGTACTGACTCACCCTGCCCGGAATAGTGCGCTCGATGACCAGTACCGGCCCGTCCGCCGGCTTGACCTCCAGAGAGAAACTATCGTAAGGCCCGATGCTGACATTACCCGTAGACGGTATGGCTACGATAACTCGGAACAGCTCGTTCGGGTCGAGCAGGTTGTCGCTATTAATCGTGCTGAGCTTTTCAATCGTCCAGTTTACCGTTGGAAGCAGGTTATCGGCATCGCTGTAGGAGATGACCAGAGGGCTTATATTCTCCGTTGAAGGGCTGAAATCGACCGCACTGCCGGCCTGGGGTATACCCACGCAGAAGTAGACATCCGTTACTTCGCTGTCTACCATCTTGACGACTATGTTACCCTTGATTTCTACCGTGGCCATGGTCGATTGCAGACCGGCGTTAACGGCTTCCTTCGCCTTCTGCGAGGAATATAGCCCGGCGGAAAGGACCACGTAAGCGAACACCGAAGCTACGATAACAAAGGCAATCAGAATAATGGCCGTTTCCAGGCCCGTAATGCCTTCTTCTTTACCGTGTATTCTTTTCATCAACCTCTCACAAAATCTTTGCATTGTAATGCCCTCCTCTTTCAGTTAAATAAGTAACAACGCTGTTTCCCGGCGTTGCTTTTATATTTCTCTTTTTTAGTTGTTGCCTGTGTGTTCCTGTATATCATTCAGCTTTATCAGAATATCAGTGATATGGTAACTAAAACATAAATATCCCCGGCACGTATGTAAACATTCCGTTACAGTTTATTCTTAACGGCCGGCTGTCTAATTTGCCCCGCCCCCTCCGCTCATTCTGAGCCTGTCGAAGAATTACCACCCGCGCCGCCCTCGTATCATCTATAGCCTATCCCTTAGACTTTAACCCCACCCCTGCAGAGGGGGTATCTAAGGGGGGCGAATCCCCTCTATAAAAAAATCCCCCTCCTCCTGTGAAACCTCGTCAGGAGAGGGGGACAAAGGGGGCGGGGTAGAAAACGAATTCAGGTGTTATGAATCCCGGTTGCTGATTGCCGAACAGGGGAATCCGTCGCTTGATATCTCTTTACTTTCCGGATTAAAACAGCACTCGCGGCAGAGCGGGCGGGTCCTGCATGCCTCTTTACCCAGCCGTACCAGCAGGGCGTGGTATTCATTGAACATATGAACGTCTGCCGGCAGATTATCCATGAAGAGCGCCTGCCAGGCGGAGTAGCTATCGGCGACCGGCGCCAGTTCCGCGCGGTTCATGAAGCGGCGTGTGTAGGCGTCGATAACGAAGACGGGCTTGTTGCCGGCATAGAGTATTATGGAATCGGCGGTCTCCTCGCCGATACCGTAGATGCCGAGCAACTGACGCCGCAGCGCGTCGATATCCTGCGCGAACAGGCTGTGCAGGTCGTCGCCGTATTCCTCCCCGAACCAGTGTACGAAAGACTTGAGTCGGCGCGACTTGACGTTGTAATAGCCGCAGGGATGAATAAGCCCGGCGAGTTCTTCGTCGGGCAATCGGCGTAGCGTTTCCGGGGACAGTTTTCCGGACTTTTTAAGGTTATCGATGGCCTTCTCCACGTTGGTCCAGGCGGTCGACTGCGTAAGTATCGCGCCGATAATTATCTCGAAGGGTTCGCGCGCCGGCCACCAGTGCTGCGGACCGTACCGCGCCATGAGCCGGTGATAGATATCGAGTAAAATTTCGTTTATCGTTTTATCACCCACGATGGCGTTCTGGCGTTATCCGCCGAGTCGTACCCCGGAATGTAAGGCTTGATATCGAGTACCGGCGTCCCGTCGATGGCATCCAGCCCCTGCACTTTAAGTACGTTACCCCGGCGTTCCAGCAGCCTGGCGGTTGATTTCCCTATCGGGTTGGGGCGGTCCGGGGAGCGCGTGGCGAAGACCCCCATCAATTCAAGGTCGGGATTGCCCCGGGGACGCACTTTCTTGGGCGCCCGGCGCGGCGACTTGTGTATCCAGTAAAGGACGATGATATGGGAGAATTCATCAAGGTTATCCAGCGCCTCTGTAAGACCGCTGTCCACGACGATTTCAGAGACAACGTCCTTGGCGGGATGCCTTACCGGCTCCTTTATCTCATTACGGACGGTGCCGATTGCTTTCAGCGTTATTTCCGGCAGTTCACTGACCATATTAAAAACACGATTATTAAAGATAGAGATACTATTACGGAGGTTCGCCTCCGCTTATCGTCTGCGTTTATCTAGGCCAGCGGCGTCAGCGTCAGCAGCTTCTTGGCGATACCCGGGTATTTAGCGATAAACAGCAGCTGGTCTTCGGTAAGAGGCTTTTGCGATTCTACATTGGCGTAACGTACCAGCTCCAGAATCTCGTTGGCTTTCTCCCTGTCCGGGAACTTGACCGGTACTTCCAGCTTGCCCATTACGTGGCTGAAACCGGATATGCCGCCGTATTCGCCAGTACAGATTTCACGTCCGGTTTCCACGAGTTCGGTCTCTCCCCGCCCCAGCTCTTCAAAATCGTACAGTTCGTAGTTTTCCGGGTCTTTGAGCACGCCGTCGGCGTGGATGCCCGATTCGTGGGCGAAGGCGTTTGAGCCGACCCCCGGCTGGTTGAGGGGTATGGGTACTTCGAAAGCGTAGCTGGCGAACTTGGATATTTTGTACGCCATGGAAAGCTTAATAGCCCCGCCCAGCTCGTATCTTTGGGCGAAATCCTTAGATTTTTTAGCAGCCAGTATTACCGCTATGAGGTCGGCATTGCCGGCCCTTTCGCCGATGCCGTTGATGGTGGTGTTGATATAAGCGTCCTGCCCGCCGTCGATAACCCCCATGGCCCCGGCGATGGAATTGGCTACGGCCATGCCCAGGTCGTTATGACAGTGCAGCTCGATGGGCAGCCCTATTTTCTCCGCCATATTCCTGCCGTTGTCGTAGATAGTGAAGGGATTGTCGTAGCCCAGCGTATCGCAGTACCTCACTCTATCCGCGCCGTGTTCCTTGGCGGCCAGGCCGAACTCGACGAGGTAACTGATATCCGTCCGGGAGGCGTCTTCGGCATTAGCGCCGATGGACTCGGCGCCGGCCGCGCGGGCGGCATCGACGGCCTCGGTCATGTCCTTGATGATATCGTCATGTGTTTTACGTCCCCTGAACTTGTGTTCAATCATCTGGTCGGATGTTGATATGGAGAGATTGAGGTGATTGATATTGGGCACGTTGTGGAAGGTCTGCTCGACGTCGGAGGGTATGGCTCTTATCCACCCTCCCAGGCGGAGCGTTTTTATCACGCCTATCTCCGCCAGCTCCAGGTTGGCCTTAAGATAGTTTATTTCGTGCCTGGTGGTCGGAAAGCCGAACTCCGATTGAAAGACCCCCATGTCGTTCAGGTATATATTTATCATGGTCTTTTCCAGCTTGGATAGACCGAGTCTGGCTGTCTGCACACCGTCACGATTGGTCACATCTAAAAGATAAATCTTGGGCATCTGAACCTCCTGCCGTGCAGGGTGCACGGCTTCGGGACTGTCCTCTACAGCCCTACCTCATATTATCACATGCTATTATGTCAGACAAATAGTTATCTGTAAAAATGCCGGTATAATTCGTGTTAAACCGCCGTAAACACTCTGGATGGAGTGCCGCCGTACTCCGGGTGTATAATGTAACCGAACCCGTAAGCAGTCTTTCGGCCCGACAGGGTATATTTGTTTTTATCGTGCCGCTGCCGGTTTGTAGGGTGGGTAGATTCACGTATACTATATAATAATTCCCCATGAATAAAAAAGCTTTCTTCGTAATCGTCAGCACCATGTTCGTATCCATGCTGGGCATGGGGATAGTTACGCCTTTTTTACCGATATATGCCGACCAGCTGGGGGCTTCAACGCTGGAAATTGGCGTGGTGCAGGCTTCCTTCAGCATCAGCGGTCTGACTACGCTCCTGTTTGTCGGCCGCATGTCCGACCGCTTCGGACGCAAGAAATTTCTCCTGGCGGGACTGACGGTAATGACGCTGGCGTCAGTGGCGTTTATCTGGGCTCAAAATCCGCTTCATCTTATCATTATCCGCCTCTTCCAGGGCCTGGGGGCATCGGCGCACCTGCCCATTGCCCAGGCGTACCTGGGTGATATTACGCCGGAAGGCGATGAGGGGAAATGGATGGGATATTTCAACGCTGTACTTTTCGGAGGCATTGGCATGGGCCCGCTGGTGGGAGGCGTCCTGGCCGACGTGTTTTCCATCACCACCACTTTTCTCGTCATGGCAATCGCCAATTTTATCGGACTAGTCGCGACGCTTATATTTCTCCCGGAAGTCTCGCGTAAGGCTGCTCCCCAGGAGCACAGCTCGCCGCTTTCGCCCCTCAAGAGTCAGATAATGCGGGGGGTGGTTGCTTACCGCATCACCGCCGGCTTCGGCACCTCCAGCCTGATGGCTTTCCTGCCGCTCTTTGCCGATATCAAGCTCGGTCTTAGCACGAGCCTTATAGGTATTTTACTGGCGACCCGCACCCCGGTATCTTTAGTGCAGTCGTTTACCGGCCGCCTCGCCGATAGGCACAGCCGCCGGATTATGGTGGTTATCGGGGCCGGTATCACCATGATAGCGATGGCGCTGCTGCCTTCGGTCGGGCACTTCTGGCCGCTGCTTTTTACCTATATGTTTATCGCCCTGGGTCAGGCAGTCAGTATGCCGGCCTCCAACGCCTACGTCGTCGAGGTGGGCCGCACCTACGGCATGGGCGCTTCCATGACGATGTTTATGATGGCCATGCAGATAGGCAACGGGGTGGGGCCGATAGCCCTGGGGGGTCTTGCCAATGTCTTAGGCCTGGCCTCGACTTTCTACAGTGCGTCGGTGTTAACCCTTCTCGGTCTCCTTGTTTTTCTCTGGTTCATCAGGAAGCCTTAATACCCGGTGCCCGTTTGACACTCACGGGAGCGGATGGTAGATTAGTGGTGACAACGTTTTCCCTGTTTTATTCCTGTTGTTGTAAATGGTTATATGAATGTCGGTGTAGCTAAAGTCAGCCTGCGCCTGCCGGAAAATCTGTCTCTCAAGGGTAAGCGGCAGGTTCTTAAGTCTATCACGAGCCGGGTGCGTAATAAGTTTGATGTTGCCGTCGCCGAGGTCGACGATAACGATGCCTGGCAGCGGGCTACCATCGGTATCTGCTGCATAAGCAATAACAAGCGTCATACCAACCAGGTACTGTCACGTGTGGTTAACTTCATCGAAGGCGCCCGGTTCGAAGCGGAAATTCTCGACTATGAAATCGAAATTATAGACGTGTAGGTACGGAATTTTCATGGAAATCCAGGCCTTCCTCAATCATCTCCGGTCGCAGAGCGCCTACGATAATCAGATTGCTCACATTGAGCACATCGCTCCCCGTCGCGCCTCCTATGGCAAGCTCGATGAACCGCTGAACGGAGTCCTTCAGGATACCCTCGATGAGCACGGGTTTTCGCGACTGTATTCCCACCAGGCGGAGGCGGTGAACCACATCCGAAACGGCAGGAACGTTATCATCGCTACTTCCAGCGCCAGCGGCAAAACCCTCTGCTATAACATCGCCGTAATGCAGTCGATTCTTACCGACCCCGCCACCCGCGCCATCTATCTTTTCCCTACCAAGGCCCTCGCCCAGGACCAGCTGCGCAAGCTGCACGAGCTTTTCTCCCCCTCGATTGTACCGCCGGAAGCCCTGGCCACGTTCGACGGCGATACCCCGCGCCCGGATAGGGCGGACGTCAGGAAATTCGGACGGGTAATACTCACCAACCCGGACATGCTGCATGTCGGCATCATGCCCAATCACCAGAACTGGGCGAGCCTGCTGCGTCGCCTGCGCTACGTTGTCGTCGACGAAGCCCATATCTACCGCGGCGTCTTCGGCTCTCATGTCGCCGGCGTGCTGCGCCGACTGCGCCGGCTGTGCCGACTCTACGGTTCAGACCCGCAGTTTATCCTCTGCACGGCGACCATCGCCAACCCCGGCGAGCATGCCGCAGGGTTGACCGGCCTCCCCTGTGAGGTCGTCGATAAAGACGGCTCCCCGCGCGGCTGGAAGGACTTCGTTTTCTGGAACCCGCCCCTCATCGACGAGAAGA
>CAYPDM010000064.1:0-7995 GCA_964409485.1 uncultured Dehalococcoidaceae bacterium
ACTTCACCATAAATTCATATGGTTTCATCTGAATCATTTCCGTATGCCTCCCCTTTAATTTCTCGGTTAGTCAATGTAGTATATCGACGGGTCCGTGTCAAATTCAGGATGGAAAGGATGACCGTGCATTTCCTTGATAACGCGGTTAATCTCGCTGCTGGGGTCATCCAGGTCGCCAAAGTGTATCGCCTTGGTCGGGCAGCTGTTAACGCAGGCGGGGGTCGCTTCACGGTCGACGCCGGGGGTTAATCCCGCCGCCATACCGGAATCAATCCTCTCCTTGCAGAAGACGCATTTCTGCACGACACCGGTCTGGTGAGGATAAAGGTCCTTACCTACCTTCTCATGCTCGGTCAGTTCCTGACCCGGGAAATACTGCGCGTTGCCGTCTTCGTACATCGAGCGCATCTGGTAGGGACAGGCAATCATGCAGTAGCGGCAGCCCACGCATTTATCCTCGTCGACCCAGACAATGCCGTCTTCCCTCTGCTGGGTGGCGCCGGTGGGGCAGACCTTGACGCAGGCAGGGTCTCCGCACTGATTACAACGCACGTTATAGATGAGCTTGGTTACGGTGGGGTACTTTCCGCTCTCTCCTATCAGCACCCTGTTCCAGAATATATCCGGCGGCAGGAAGTGCTCCGCCTTGCAGGCAAGGACGCACTCGTAGCAGCCGACGCATCTCTTTAGTTCTATCGCCATTCCCCATCTCATAGCTTGTCACCTCCTGCTCCGTCGAATTCTATTCTGTGGTCAATCTTATAGACCTTGACCGTAGCTGCCGTTTCCTGGCTCCAGCATACCGGGCAGGCGTGCTTGAAGTCCGATTCAAGTAGAATGTTGAAGTTGGTACCCTTGCCGTAGGCAATGGGGGCACCCTTTGCCCAGGCGCCGGAGCAGGCGGATATCGCCACCGTCTGGGGGTGCTGGCCCTGCATCGTCTTGAGGGTACCGGTGGTCTTGCGGCCGTACGGCGATTCAAGGCAGATAAGGTCGCCGTCTTTCAGTCCCTTCTTCTCGGCCATAGCCGTGTTCATGGTGATATTGTAGGTATAGGGATTGAGCCGGCTGACCTCGTCGAGCCAGGGCATCTCCATGGTATAGGTGCCATTGTGGAGAATATCGCGATAGGAGAAGCTGTAGAGGTCGTATTCATCGCTGATTTCCTTGCCTACCTGCGGGGTAAAGTAACTGGTGAGAGGCGTAAACTGCTCCCAATCGAGTTCTATCCCAGCCTTCTCGGCATTCTTCATGACGTTTTCTTTCAGCTCGGCGATATGCTCCATGTAGAGGGGTATCCTCACATCCACATACCAGCGCCAGTAAGCCTCCTTAGGTTTCTTAGGCCATTTAACGGGACCGTTGTTGAGTGTGTATTCCAAGCCGTGTTCATCACCGAAGTAGAATTTCAAGGCGCGGTCCATCATCACGTCATAGGTAATTTTCTCATTGGGTTTTATCAGCTGGACTACTTTCTTGGGGTCGATATCGCCCAGGTGCCTGATGCTGTCTATATCGCCGCCAATCAGCGCCTCGCCGCCGAAGCTGGTAAAGTAGACATTGTAGTAGTTGTTCATCTCTTCTCTCATGCCTAATCTATCAGCCAGGTCCCAGAGGACCTCGAGCTTGTTCCTACGTTCATAGGCAGGTTGAACAACAGGCTGGCGTACCGGGAAGTCCCAGCCTTCCATGCCTATGGGGTGGTTGAAGAAGGGGCCATGCGTCCCGAAGAGACAGTAGGCCTCCAGAGGATGCAGGTCGGGCAGCACGATATCGGCGAAGCCCTCGCAAAACTCGTTGGGAAGGATATTAAAGGTGACGATGAACGGTAGTTTCCCCCAGAACTTCTCGGCTATTTCCCGGCTCTGGGTGCTGCGAATCATGTTAGCGCCAAAAATCATGGCCATCTCTACCTCGTAGGGGCGGCCCAGCTTATCCCAGTACTTATCGAAATCCGAAGTCACCGGGTGAGGAGAGAACGATGCCGTCGGGGTGAGCTCCTTCATGAGATATGTATAGGGCACCTGGGAATCTTCAATCGGCCAGGGGCGGTGTTCCATGAAAGACCCTGCCGTGAGCATGCCGTCTTTGCAGGGATAGGGTATCATCCGGAAACGCCCGGTTTCCGGATATCCTTCTACGTAAGCCGGCCAGCCGAGCGTGCCGCCAGGGACATCCATAGCGCCGACGATAGCATTGAGGAGACACATGGCAATATAGCTGTGTGCTGAATTAGTATGCCCCTGTCCGCCGCGGAACATGATGGCGGCTACCGGCCGGAAGGGAAGCTTCTCACCTTCGATTTCAATAGTAGCGCCTATCATGGCCGCATCAGCCCACTCCTGGGCGATACGCCGGACGGTCGAAGCGGGAACGGTGCTTTCTTTCTCCGCCTGCTCCGGGGTGTAAACCTTAATATGTTCTTTTAGAAGCTGGAACGACGGCTGGCATTTGACGCCGTTGACATCGTACTCACCGAATAGAGCGAAATCACCGATTGTCTCATCGTTAAAGACCTTGGCTTTATTGTCTTTGGCGTCCCAGACAAGCGGCTTATCGGTCTCTTTATCACGTACATATTTGCCGTCCGGGCCGATGAGATAAGGGCCGTTGGTCTTCATTTTGATGAACTCGGCGTCATAGACGTTGAGTTCGTTGAGAATGATATTGACCATCGCCAGGGCGACGATTCCGTCCGTCCCGGGGAGGATGGGCACCCACTCGGTGGCCTTGCCCCCGCCGAAGTTGCAGATGGGGTCGAAGACGACATTCTTCATGCCCCTGGAACGGGCATCGGCCGCGAGCCTCATGTTAAAGCCCATGGAGTGCCCCGAGCCGGTCCCTTTGTTGGAACCCATCTGAATGGCATAGTTGCAGTACTTGAAGTCGGGCACGATAGACCACGAGGCATGGTAGAGGCCGGCGCCCATGTGGGAGCCGCTGCCGCAGTGAAGGCCGGCGCCGCCGACGTACCAGTTCTTGGTGCCGAAGACAGCCCCGAAAACGCCGAAGCCGAGGGGCAGGTCCGGTCCGCTGCCCGGCCCGGGCGTGCCGCCGTGAAGGAGCTTATGGGGGTTCTCGGCGCGAATCTTTTTGAGACGCTTGGCGATTTCGTCAAGGGCCTCGTCCCAGGAAATCCTCTCCCACTTGGGGTCTTCGAAGAGCCCTTTCTTGGGATTGGTCCTTCTCAAGGGGTAATTGTAGCGATTGGGGTCGTAAAGGGCCTGTATCATGGCTTCGCCCTTGGCGCAGATACCACCCCTGGGGCCGAAGTCGCTATCCGGGTCGCCATCTATTTTTATGATGACACCGTTAACACGGTGGGCGCGTATCGCGCACTGACCATAGCAACCGCCGCAGGTGGTATTAACCCAAGTATCGTCCCAGATTTCCGGGTTACCCTTTACCGACATACCCTTTATCGGCTTATTTATCGGCTTTTTGTCTTTGGTTGGTGTAACCATCTAAATAATCCACCTCCTTAGTTATACAACTTTGTAGTTGATAGTATTCACTCGACGAGATATTTAAAGAACGGTGTAACCCGTTAAGCGAATCTTCTACACCAATTCGTGATATTCTTACGCTTATTGTGTATAGACATACCTCCTTTACGGTTTATCACCGGGATTATTTATTGGCATCGCAAAGGCTCTTAATAAGCGCAAAGCGCTCATCGACCGCCTTTTGCAGTTCTGCCAGGCCATCTTCTTTAAGATGGGAGAATTTGCGCATTAATTTGGTGAATTCCGCAATGGGTTTGGGGTTGGCTACCTCCAGCGTAAACCTGGGTTTTCCGTCTTCCGCCTCCCAGAGCGGGAAGTAATTGGTGCGCACGGCGGTGCGGCAGACCTCGATTGACATATTGGAATTAATACGCCAGCCGACGGGGCAGGGAGAGAAGACGTGAAGATAGACAAATCCCTCCTTTATCTTCTCCTTGGCCTTTTGCAGCTTTTTAGCAAAGTCCTCCAGGTGGCTCAAGGTAGCCGTAGCCATATATGCCGGGCGGTGCATGAGCATAATCATTGGCATATTCTTAGCGTTTTGCGACTTGCCGCGGCCTATTTTCCCAACGGGAGTCGTCGTGGTAGCCGCCCCCAGCGGCGTGGCGCTGCTTCTCTGGTTGCCGGTGTTCATGTAGCCCTCATTGTCATAGGCCAGGTAGATGAATTTTTCACCTCTCTCGGCGGCGCCGCTAAGGGGCTGGAAGCCGACATCGGTGGCGCAGCCGTCGCCGGTGAAGCAGACTACCGTGGCATCCTGTCCCGTCCTGTTGAAGTACCGGGAAAGTCCGGTAGCCTTGGAGGGCACCCCGGTCATGACAGAGGCCAAATAAGCCAGTCTGTGCCATGCCCCTATGTTCTGCCCGTGCAATACCGGCGCCGCGCAGCCGGGGGTACCGACGAACACCATATTCTTCCCCAGGACTTTCGGGACGAACCTGGCGGTCAGTTCCAGGGGACAGCCGGCGCACCAGGCGACGCCGCCGGCAAATTGCTCGCCTTCGCAGAAATAGTCAAAAACCCTTGATTTCTTCTTCGTTTTTTCTGTCATCTTTATTTCCTCATTCCTCCATCGGAATCCAGGTTACTTCCTGGTAAGACTTGCCCTGTGCGGCGGCGCCGACTTCGTCTATCACCCTTCCTATGTGGTCTATGGTGATATCCAGATTTGCCAGACCGTCGATATAGCTCAATAGGGGTGCCGGGCCTATTTCCGGAGAAAGGGCTCTTAACTCCATACATATGGGGCCGTATTTCCAGCCGAAACAGAGGCTGCGGTCGATAACGCCTATCGCCTTCTTCCCTTTGAGGGCCTCGACTATCCGTTCGGCGGGGAAGGGACGGAACAATCTTAGTTTGACCATGCCCACTTTCACTCCCTCTTCCCGTTTGGTATCTATGACCGTTTTTACGGTGCCGGCGGCGCTGCCGGAAGCAACGATAATGATATCGGCATCCCCGGTGCGGTACTCCTCGAGCTGGCCGCCGTAGCTGCGCCCGAAATAATCGCCGAAGGCTTTATCTATCTCATCGACCTTATTTTTTACCCTTTCGAGGGCCTGGCAGTGCTTGTAGCGGGCCTCGACGTAGCCCATTTCCATGCCGTGAGTCCCGCAACCTTTTGAAACTCCGGGAACCAGGACCTGGCGTTTCGGCTGCTCTTTAAGCGGCGCCAGGAAGGCGTCTACGTCTTCAATATTGGGGATTTCCACTGCTTCGGCAAGGTAGGAGAGATAGAAACCATCGTAGTTGACCATTATCGGGAGCTGTATGTCATAGTCCTCCGCCAGCCGGTAGGCCATGATAATCTGGTCAAGAATTTCCTGGTCGTTCTCCACGATTATCTGGATCCATCCCGTGTCCCTGGCGGAAATCATGTCCTGCTGACCGGAGGAAACGGCGTGGATGCCGGGCGTCTCCCGGTTGGCGTTTACCATTACCACCGGTACCCTGAAGCCGGAGGCTTCCTGGAGGGCGTCATACATGAATACGAGGCCGTAAGACGAAGTGGCCGTGAAAACCCGGGCGCCGGCTACGCTGGCGGCCAGGACGACATTCATCGCCGAGTTTTCACCCTCGACTTCCACATATTCGGCGTCCAGAACGCCATCGGCCTTGAACTGGGAAAGCAGCTCCGCTATCTCGCTTTGAGGAGTGATAGGATATGCCGCCACCACTTCCGGTCGGCAGAGCATGGCTCCATAAGCGCCGACGGCGTTACCTGTTATTACCCTTACCTGACCCTTTTGCGCTTTAACCATCGGCGAACTCTCCTTCCGGAACCATGGCGATGGCATCACGCGGACATTCCGTAGCGCAGATGCCGCATCCCTTGCAGTAGGCAAGGTCAGCCTCGAAATGGTCACCCATGTCTTTCATGCACTGCGGGGGACAGTAGAGAGCGCAGAGCCCGCAGTAGTTACATTTTTCCTTGTCCAGCACCGGCCTCTCCGTCCGCCAGCCGCCGGTATCCAGGCACAGCATCAACTCGTCGGTATTGGACCAGGCGCTTTCCGTTTTAAAAATATTCTTATGCTTTATTACCATTTGGTTACCTCCACTTCGCGATAGCCTCTCTCGGCACTCTTCAGATTTCTCTCAAGAATATCGCCGCTTAGATAGTCCGGCAGGCTGTCCAGGATGGATTGCAGTTTCAGCCAGCCGGTGGCGGCGGCAACGGCAGCGATAAGGCACGTGTTGGGGATATCACGGCCGATTTCGTCAACGGCTATCTGGGTGGCGTTGACCACAGCGCCTATCTTGAGGTTTTCGTTGGGCTTTGCGACCATTTCTTTTGAGCTGTTCAGAATGAATGCACTTCCCGGCTTCAACCCCGTGAACAGCGTGGGCAGGGTTAACAGACCGGGGTCAATCACTATCAGGCAGTCAGGCGTATAAATTTGTGTCTTTTCCCGTATGGGCTTGTCGTCAACGCGGGTGAAAGCCACCACCGGCGCACCGCGCCTCTCAAAACCGTACATGGGAAAGCTGGCTACCGACTTGCCTTCTCTGACGAAGGCACTGGCCAGCATCCTGGCCGCCATGACGGCTCCCTGGCCGCCACGTCCATGAATCCTTATCTCTTTCACAGTTACATAATCCCCCCTTTATTTATATTCAGCGCAGACAGGCTCCGGTTGCGCTGTGAAACCGCGATTTTAATTGACACTATTCGTGAATTTTTCCGTTTCCGGCGGTCCTGGCGAGGCGGGGCAACAGGCTCTCCCTAAGCGTCCTCATAGTTTCCACCAGGTTTTCAATCTGGTCTTTGTCCATACAGGATAAAACCCCGCGGCTTATCTCCTGGGCAACCGGATTAAGCTGGTTGGCCTCTTTCCAGCCTTTATCGGTGATGACGACTTTTACGGACCGGCGGTCGTTAGGTGAAGGCTCGCGGCGGACGACTCCCTGTCTCTCCATAGTGTTGATAGCCGCGGTGATGGAATTCTTTTCCCGGAAAACGCTCTCCGCGATTTCCGATGGCGTCATCTCGCCGCCGTTCTTGAAGAGAGTGCTCATGATGTTGAATCTAATAAGGGTTGCGTCGTAGCGCCTAAGCTCAACTTCGAAAAGTCTTGCCAGCACCTCGAAAGACATGAGGATGGACAGCAATGTGCCCAGCGGGGTTTTATCGGTTCTCCTGTTTGCTTCACTTATGGTCATAAGCCTACCGGGTAGAGGCATAATGAGAATAAAGTTCCATGCAGAATTATTTTATAACGTTTCCCGGTCTTTGTCAACAAAATATTACAATCAATATTCCTTAATAGCGTTATTACCGGGCGTATATAACGCTGTGGTTTTGTTCCATATAGAATGAAAGTTATTTGCGTATTCAGGCTGATATTGGGTATATTATATCTAGCCGATAGGCGATAGAAAGGAGAGGCAGTCAAATGAACAGCAGCGAGTACTGGAATCCCATTCTGGAAACTTTGCCCCGGGAAAAGCTCCGGCAACTGCAATTCAAGAAATTTAAGGAAATATTTACCTGGGCATACGAAAAATCCAGATTTTACCACAAGCTCTACAGCGATGCCGGCATGGAGCCGGGCGACCTTAAAACCTACGAAGATATTAGAAAAGTCCCCAAGATGGAAAAAGCCATGATGAGAACGGCACAGGGAGAGGGCAAAGACCCCTTTCCCTACGGGGATATCTTAAGCGTGCCCCTGGAGAAGGTGACGGCATACCGCCAGACCAGCGGCACGACGGGGCAGCCGGTGTACCAGGCCGATACCTGGCAGGACTGGGAGTACAGCACCGAGGCCTACGCCTACGCTTTATACGCCCAGGGCTACCGTGCCAGCGACCGGATATTCCTGCCTTTCGGTTATAACATCTTCATCGCTTTCTGGGCCTACCATTATGCCGGCGAGAAGCTGGGCTGCGAGGTGATCCCGGGCGGCGTTTTGAACACCGAGGCGCGCATATTGAAAATGCAGGAGCTCAAGGCCACGGCCATGGGGGCCACGCCGACCTACGTGCT
>CAYPDM010000065.1:0-7892 GCA_964409485.1 uncultured Dehalococcoidaceae bacterium
TAATCCCGTATGATTTTATCCGGGTCCTTAACGTATTTCGACGCCAGCGTGCAGTGCACCAGCAGGATGGGTTTATCGACCCTCTTGAAGTGAAGGGGACAGTGTATCATCCCGGCGGGAATATAGACGCTGGTGGTATGGGTGATTTTGTGTATTTCGCGTTCTTCCCCTAACCCGATTTCGATATCCGCGTTCAGGTCGTCCATGTCGTCCGGGTCAAGTGCTATGAAATACAGGTACATATCGAAGTCGTGTGAATGCGGGGCGTCCTCCATGAGGGTGGGTTCCGTAATGCGCAGGAACATAATTGTAAAATCGGATTTATAATCGTTTTCACCCGTGTATACAAACTCGGGGCCGAATCCCCCAATTGCCACGGGATGCCTTACCACGTATTTACCGTATTTTGATTCAGCCATCTGTAAAATCCTCCTTTTTTACGTAATATTATTGTGAAAAAAGTATTTTTTCTACGTCTCTAAGCCTTTTCAGCCCCTTGACCTCCCGCGGAAACATCGGCAGCTCGGTAATCTTCAGATGAGAGTATTTTTCGCGGATATGCTTCAGGTATTGTTTCTGCTGCTTTACTTTTATTTGCAGAAACCCCGATTCATCGGTCTTTACCACGTTGTTGATTATAACCTGCTTTACTTTAAGGCCGTATTTGTTCATCTCCCGGAAAGTCCCCTCAAGCTGCTCCACCGCCAGGGCCTCCGGTATGGTTACCATGGTGAAATTCACCTTGTTCCTTAAAAATCCCATGTTGACGGCGGAAAGCTCCTCCCAGCGTTTCAGGATGTCCAGCACCGGCTCGCGGCTCTTCCTGCCGAGCCTTAATTTTGAATAAATACGCGGCGCCATCCTCAAGTGGTCGGCCAGCAGCGCGGGCGTACCCAGCAGGCCGAGTGTCTGCCCCAGCGGCGCCGTGTCCCAGACGACATTTTCGTAAATGCCTTTCACTACCATTTCCCGGATATAGTCCACCATGAATTCCTCGCCCAGCCCCGGCAGCACCGAGGTCATGAACTCCACGAAGCTTTCGTAGTCGATATCCACGAAAGCCGAGAAGACCTCGTACACCTCCCGGCCGAATTTCCTGTCCCACATCTCCCTGATTTCGTCCTCGCCGATTTCGCTGATAAAGAGATTCGGCAGTACCGGGGTCGGCTTTTGCTCATCGGTTACCTCGAAGATGTGGGATAGCGAAGGCGTGGCGTCGGTGGAGAGTGCCAGTGTCGGCCCCGCGGCTGCATAATGCAGGGCCGTGGCGGCGGAGCAGGTCGTCTTGCCCACCCCACCCTTGCCGGTAAACATGGTGATGCTGGTCACGCTAATATTGAACAACAATCGTGCTTACATTCGCAACTGGCATTTCCGCGCTATGGTCTGGTGGTGACGAACTTTTTCTTATCTTTTTTACAGATAACCTGTATCGTGTTGCGACCCGACATCGCCGCCGTGGGCATGCCGCCGCCCGGATTGACCCACTGCCCCGCCATGTAAAAATTGTCCAGTCCGGGGAGGGTTTTACGCATTGATGAAGTGAAAGTCTCGGCGCTGAACATCCATCCCTCATAGCTGCCGCGCCAGTTGCCGGTATAGCGCACCCAGGTCATGGGAGTGGCAACATCCCGCATTTCCACCTGCGAGGCAAGTCCGGGAAAACGCTTATCAAGCGCGGCGATTACATCATCGGCAATCCGTTCTTTTTCCGCTTTATAGCGTTCCGGTTCTTGATATAGTTTTTCCCAGTAGTCATAGTCGGTCTCGAACTGGACTTTTAACACGGTTTTCCCTTCCGGCGCCAGAGCGGGGTCGTAGCTGTAAGTAAGCACCCCCAGCCTGTGGTGTTCCTTGCCGGCAATGGTGATGGGAGTCTCAAGCGGGAAGGACAGGCCGGATACGGAAGGGGGAATTTCTTCAACGCGGCCTGCCACGCCCATTCCGATGTATACCAGAGGCGAGAAGAGCTTGGGATTATCATACCGATTTTTTATAGCATCATCGACATATTTCCCCTCGAGCATATTAAAAATGGTCGTACGGCCGTCAGCGGCGGAGACGACCCAATCGGCGCGATGCTCCGTGCCGTCAGCCAGTTTTATGCCAACCGCTTTATCGTTTTCAACTAATATTTTGTCCACCCTTGCTTTGAGATGGATTTCCCCACCCAGGGCGCGGTAGCGTTCTTCAAGGAAGCGGACAAGCTCAAGGGCGCCGCCCATGACATAACCGGCTGCTTTATTGTGCTGAAAGCCGAGCATCCATAAGATTATCATCATCGGCCACTGATCGTCACCGAAAGCGGACGTTAGCGTCTGGCGCAGATAGGGGTTCTTGAAGCGTTTGCAGAAATCGCCCGTGGATATCTTCATCCATTTTTTCATAAGCATCAGCATGGGCAACATTTTTACTGCTTTGATTTTATCCAGCAAATTGTAAAGCTCGGAGGGTTTATCAGCGGGCATATCCGAGCGGGAGAAAGAACGTATCCCTTTAGTGAATTCCCTGATAACATCTTTATCCTCCGGAGCTAACTCCAGCAGGTACTGCTCAAAGCGGTCGGCATCGCAATAAAGAGTGAAGGCTTTACCATCTTTATCTTCAAAGCTTGAATACCGGTCGTGGTTGTAGATTTTCCATTCCTGCGCTGCCCCCAACTCCTCCCAGAATTTGTAATATGCCGTACGCGGATTGGTGCCCACCAGCCAGTTCATCGCGCCATCAATGGTATAGCCCTTGCGTTTCCAGCCGGTGCAGACGCCGCCGGGTATTTTATGCATCTCGAATATATACGTTTTATATCCGTTCATACGACCGTAGCAGCCCACCGCCAGGCCGGTGAGTCCTCCCCCGATGATGATAATCGATTTTTCCATCGCTCCCTCCTTTTCTATGGTACTCCTGTTAAACGCTGCATTATATCACAAAAACGTAAGTCTTACATTTCGTCGGTGATAACTCTGCCAGTTGATATGATACTATTAAAGTAGAGTGTAATTAATCAGGGGGTTGATAATGAAAGGTTATCGTATCTTTGTATTCACCGCCGCCTTTTTTCTGGCGGCTTCCGCCCTGTTCTATGGTATCCACTACCTGATATTCCATGACCCGCACCATATCTTTATCTACCTGCTCGGCGATTTCGCTTTCCTGCCGCTCGAGGTTTTCATCGTTGTCATCGTCATCGAGCGCATCCTTACCCGCCGGGAAAAGCAGGCCATGCTTTACAAGCTCAATATGGTCATCGGGGCCTTTTTCAGCGAAATCGGCAATCGCCTGCTGGCCGACCTCATCGAATATTTCGATAACCGGGAGGAAATTTCGCGTCACCTGGGCATCAACAAGGACTGGACGCCGAAGGACTTCAAGCAGGCCGGCGATTATGCTTATAACCTGAAGGCCGATGTCGACATTAAAAGACTAGACCTGGAAGAACTGAAGAAGTACCTCTCCGGGAAGAGGACGTACCTGCTGACGCTGCTGGAAAACCCCAACCTGCTTGAGCACGACCGCTTTACCGATTTACTCTGGGCGACCACCCATCTCGACGAAGAACTTGAAGCCCGTCCGTCTTTGAAGAATCTGCCGCAGGAAGACCTGGAGCACCTGGCCGTTGACATCGAGCGGATGTACGACCACCTTACCAGCGAATGGCTGGACTACGTTCAGCACCTGAAGGCCAACTACCCGTTCCTCTTTTCCCTGGTCTTGAGGACACACCCCTTCCAGGAGAAACCCTCGGCGGTGATTGCGTAGGGGGGGTAAATGTACCGGCTGATCGACACGCATGCCCACCTGGACGAAATAGAAGATATAGAGTCGGTCCTTATCGCCGCTAAAGAGGCCGGCCTGGCGGCGATAGTGGCCGTCGGCTCCGATTTAGCATCGAATGTGAAAGTGCTGGAGCTTGCCAGACTTCACAAGGGATTTATTTACCCGGCGCTGGGCTGGCACCCCTGGTTCATCAGGGAGGCGGATATTGCCGCCAACCTGGAGTTCATCGAGGCCCATGTCGATGAAGCGGCGGCTGTCGGCGAGGTGGGTCTGGATTATCATAAACGGGTAAGGGCGGGGGCTGATAAAGCCCTGCAGAAGCAGGTGCTGGGGGAAATACTAAAAATAGCCGGAGACCATGATAAGCCGGCGCTGATTCATTCACGCTACGCCTGGCGGGACGCCCTGGATGCGGTGCTGGAAGCCGGACTTGAAAAAGCGGTATTCCACTGGTACACGGGGACTTCCAGCGTGCGGCGGGATATCATCAGTTCCGGCTACTATATCTCGGTGACCCCCGCCGTCGAGTATCATGAAGAGCACCGGCGCGCGGTGAAAGAGGTCCCCCTGGAGAGGATGCTCCTGGAGACGGACTCCCCGGTGGTGTACCAGCGGGGCAGCCCCGGCGAGTTTACGTCCAGTCCTGCCGATGTGCTGCGGTCCTTACGCGGCGCGGCGACTCTAAAGGGCGTCAGCGAAGAGGGGATTGCCGAAGCGACCACGGAAAATGCGGTCAGGATGTTTGGGATAGCTTGATCAGGCAATTATACGCTCTCCTGTAGAGAAACATCCGTCCGGTTACCGCCCCTCTTCTGTCGCCTGTATACCAGGTAAATAATCACGTATGTCACGATAAAGCTCAAGATATCCGAGGCCGGTAACGAATACCAGATCCCGTACATGCCGAATAGATGGGAGAACAGATACAATAGCGGCACAAACAGGATAAACTGACGCACCAGAGAAAGAACCAGGGCCATCGTCCCCCTGGAAAGCCCCTGAAACGCGGTAATAAACATGATATTAGGGCCGATAAACATCATCGTGGCCAGCATGATACGCATCGAGGGTATGGTTATCTCCAGCAGTTCCGCGTCTTTGCTGAAGATGCCGATAATCTGGGGAGTAAAAATTTCTATCAATATTGTGGCGGCCACCAGGAACGCCGCGATACCGACCGAGGCCAGTTTTACCGCCTTCCATAAACGTTTGAAGGATTGCGCGCCGAAATTGAAGCCGACGATGGGGAGCAGCCCGTTGGAGACGCCGATAATCGGCATAAAGGCAAGGTCGGAGATGCGGATGACGATGCCGACGGCGGCGATTGCCACCGACCCGTAGGCAGATACCACGTTATTGAACAGGACGAAGGACAGGCTCTCGGTAACTTCCAGTATTGTTGAAGGGGCACCGACGCGGTAAATATCACGCAGGATGGGCATATTGGGGAGGAGGTGGCTTACCCGTATCCGGAAGGCCGTTTTGTGGGCCAGGAAGTAATAGAGGGCGAGCGCGGCCCCTATCGATTGAGCGATGATGGTCGCCAGCGCCGCGCCGCGAACACCCATTTCCGGGAAAGGACCGAGGCCGATAATCAACACCGGGTCCAGGATAATATTTATAACGCTCGCGGTAATCATGATAATCATCGGCTTTACGGCGTCGCCGGAACCGCGGATAAGGCTGCTCACCATCAGGGCGAATATTATCTGGGGTGCTCCGTAAGAAATAATTACCAGATATTGGGTGCTGTATTCCATGATGTCCGGCGTAGCCCCGAATGCCGTAAGGATGCTTTTTGAGAAGAAAACGCCCGCCACCACGAATAGTACACCCCAGAGAACGCTTAAAAAGAATATCTGGCCGGCCACGTGGTTGGTGGCTTCGATATTATTCTCACCGAATCGCCGGGAAACGAGAGCGCCGATACCGACACCGGTGCCTACCCCTACGGCAATAAACAGAATCTGGTAGGGAAATACTATCGTCAATGCCGCGATAGCTTCGTGACCCAGCCGGGCAACCCAGAATGTGTCAACAATATTATAAAGGCTCGTGGTTATCGTCGCGGCTATACCGGGCAGACTCAAACTTATTAACAGTCTGCCCAGGGGCGCGTAACCTAATCTTTCGGTATATTCCTGCATCGCTTCTTTCTTAATCTCATTAAATAACCGGTATAATTACGGTCAGTGCTTCATAGACAGCATGGCGATGAAGCCCGGGATAGATGGCACGAATTGCTACCCGCTGGGGAGTTTCTATGACTTTATTTCTGTGCTTTCCCGGTTTATCAGAACTTAAAAGGTATCCCGAATTCTTCGAACAGCTTCATATCGTGTTCCTCGCCCTCGTCCGTGTACGATATTGGGACCCACGGTATCTCCTCTAGGTTGCGGATAACCAGCGGGAGCCAGTCGAAGGGTATTGACACAACCTGCCGGCCTTCTGGGAAGGCCTTCTGCATTTTCATGCCGAAGCCGATGCCGGTGGTTATGTAGTTGATTTCCCCGGCTATATACGGGTACGCGTAGAGCCAGGCGCAGCCCAGCACGTTGGTCATCTTGCTCGTCAGTACTTTGCCGGTGGTATAGCTGATTGCCCTCGTGATGATTTCCGTCTGGCTGACATCGTCGGTGAGGATAATGAGAACGTCCGGGTTAAACGATAGCGTCTCCAGCGGCGAGAAGGCGATGCAGTTGACGGTTTCCTTGGCGAACCTGGGGAGGATATCGTAAACTCTGCGGTTGGCATAAGGCTCTTTAAAAGCCTGTAAAGCCACCCCGAAATTCCCCGATTCAACCTCCGGGGGGAGGTCGTGTCCCAGCGTGTAAGTGCCCGGCGGGCAGGCGTGGTTTTTAATATCGACGTAGAAAGGGGCGCCTCTTTCCTGGGCTTCTCCGACCATGGCGCAGAAAGCCAGGTTTTTATCCAGCCTCTCGATGCCTTCCGGTTTCTCCAGCAGGAACTTGACGCCTACGGGCGGTTTCTCGAAGTTGAATTTATTGAAGATAGAAAGGTCTAATGAAAGCGGATTCATCTCTCCCTCCTTCGCTGTGGTGAAAGAATTTTTTTAATTGGGGCGCGGTGGCGTTTAACCCTTGAGCATGACCTCTGTATTATTCGTCCAGTATTTCCGCCGCGTCGCTGATGTCTATTTCCAGCATCTTCACGTTCGCCAGGATGCGGTCGGCGTTGCTTTCCACGGCCGGTATCCCGCCGGAGATTTTCTTAAGCTCCTCGGCGTTCTTCCGGAGGGCTTTGATTTTTTCCACCATTCCCTTGATATCGTAGTTTTCTGCCATTGTATTACTCCTAATGCTGCTTGGGCCGCTGGTCCTGGAAACGGCGGCTCTTGGACTGGGACCTCGGCAGGCTCTCGTATTCGTGAAATTCTATGTTATAGCCCAGGTTGGTCTTCACACGCAACTGGTCGACCAGCACCGTCCTGATGGCGGCCTCGTCGTTCTTGTATTCCGGTAGTATCTCTACTTTAAGCGTAATATTATCGATGTCGCCTTTTTTTGTAACGACCACCAGGTATTCGTTGCTTAGTTGCGGAATGTCCCTGACCACCTCTTCGATAGCCGTCGGCGAAAGCAGCACGCCCTTGACCTTGGTGATGTCATCGGCGCGGCCCATGATGCCGCCGTCCAGCAGACGGAAGGTACGACCGCAGTCGCACTGCCGGGAGTTCCACTGTATCAGGTCCTTCACGTCGAACCTGATGCACGGCTGGGCCATGCGATTGAAGGTCGTCACCACCATCTTGCCTCTCCTGCCCGGCTCATCGATAGGTTCGCCCGTATCGGCGTCCTCTATCTCCACCAGGTAGAACGCCTCGTTGACGTGCAGGCCGGATTGGTACCGGCATTCCCAGCCCCAGTGGCCGATTTCCGTGCTGCCTACCTGGTCGTACACCTTGGCTCCCCAGGCGTCCTCCATCCTCTTGCGTGTAGCCGGTATGCTGCCCCCGGGTTCACCCGCCACCGTGATTTTCCTGATGAACAGGTCTTTGGGCGGGTTTATGCCCATTTTCCTGGCCGTCTCCGCCATGCCCAGCACGTAGGTCGGCGTGGCCCCCATGGCCGTGGCCTTGAGCTCCTGCATTTTCA
>CAYPDM010000066.1:0-7861 GCA_964409485.1 uncultured Dehalococcoidaceae bacterium
TTCATGTACTTGACCAGCAGCTGATGCAGCTCGTGAGCCTTGTCCGGCTGCTCCTTGATAAGGTTCTTCTCCTGACCCGGGTCCGTCTTCAGGTGGTATAATTCCGACATGCCACGCTCGGTGTTGTAAAGCAGCGTCCACTCCTCGGTGGTCACCGTGGCGGTAGAATCCTTCTCCGTCGTCCTCAACGTACCGTCAACCGACCGCAGGGTATCGTTAACATTTAGGAAGGGGTGCGCACTAATCAGATAGTCCCTCCCGGGCATGCTATTGTCTTTTATCATCGGCAGCAGCGACTTGCCCTGGACGCGGGACGGTATTCCCTGCCCCATAATATCGAGAACGGTTGGCATGAGGTCGACCGCCGAGGTCAGACCTTTATAAGCTGTAGGAACAACTCCGGGCATATAAATGAGGAGGGGCGTATGGGTGACTTCCTCGTAGAACGGCGAGTGTGACCAGACCCCGTTTAACGGCATGCCGGTTTTCTTGTCCCTGGCAAAGACCATCTTCCCCAGCAGTCCGCCGTGCTCGCCGAAATAGTAACCGTGGTCACTGGTGAATATGATAGCCGTGTTATCCAGCAATCCGAGGTTCTCTATTTTCCTCATCAAGTACCCGAACCAGGTATCTACCATGGTGACCTCGCCGCAGTAGGAGGCGTGGGCCTTTTTGACCTGCTCCTCGGTAACGCCGGGCGTTTTGGGCCAGTACCCGTAGATGGGCATGGCCTGGTCGCCGTCATGCCCCGGCCAGTACAGCTCCCGGTAGTACTGCGGCGGGTCCCAGGGTTCGTGCGGGTCCCAGGTATCTACATAAAGAAAGAAGTCTTCCTGATAATGGCGCTCCAGCCACTCCATCGCTTTCGTGAACGTTCTGGGGGCAAAGTAATCGGATTCATAGCGCCAGTCACTCCTGACGTCACCTCCGAATATGCTGTGGACAACATGCCCCTTCTTACCCTTGTTGTCCTCATGCCACTGCAGGTTCAACTGTCCGGGAATTTCGCAAAAAGTCCTGAATCCCTGGTCATAATTCATATTGACGCGGATATAGAACGGTGTGTCAACAATCGCGGCTGTATTTATACCGTTATTTGCGAGGAGTTCGGGGAGTAATATTTCGTCTTTGAATAACGGCTCCCACTGCATGTAAGACATCGTCCAGCGGCCGGTCAGGTAATCGGCGCGGGTGGGCATGGTGGGGAAGCCGGCTATATAATGCCGGTCGAAGCGCACGGACTTCTCCGCGAAAGCATCGATTGACGGAGTAATAATATCCTTGTTGCCGTAAGCTCCCACGTGGTCGCGCCGTAAAGAATCGGAAATTACCCAGATGACATTCATTTCTCCTCCTCATACATGATTTTTCAAATACACCCTAATATACAACAATAATAAAAGAATAAAAAGGGGAAATTTATGACGGGAAACAATTCGAGGGTGGGAAGGGACTATCAGGAATGAATTGTATTCAGAGTTATGTTAAGCGTAAGATAATTACGTTTTTGCGCAACTGCGCAGATTCGCAGTTCGTAATTCCACTTATTTGCGCCTTCATACACCCAACCCCTATAATTGAAAGTCTGGAGGCGTAACGTGCTCGATAACGAGATTCTTCATCAGGTCAACCGCCCCGCCCGTTATACCGGCGGCGAGTGGAACAGCGTCATTAAAGACTGGGATAAAATCCCCGTCAAAATAGCGCTGGCCTACCCGGATACGTACGAAATCGGCATGTCCAACCTGGCCGTGCCCATACTGTACGAATTGCTCAACACACAGCCGGACACCCTCGCCGAGAGGGTTTACGCCCCCTGGGTGGACATGGAAGCGCGCCTGCGCGAAAGCAATATCCCCCTTTTCAGCCTGGAAAGCCGGCGCCCCCTCAAGGACTACGATATTATCGGTTTCTCCCTCGGCTACGAGCTTTCTTATACCAACGTCCTGAATATTCTGGACCTATCGCAAATTCCGGTACTCGCTGCAGACAGGGACGATTCCCACCCGCTGATAATCGCCGGCGGCAGCTGCTGCCTGAACCCGGAGCCGATGTCCGACTTCATCGACGTTTTCATTATCGGCGACGGCGAGGAGGTGCTTTTTGAGTTCCTCGATGTGTATCGAGAACACAAAGGCTCGGGCAAGGAAAAGCTGCTCAAGCGTCTGGCTGCTATCTCCGGCATTTACGTCCCCGGTCTCTACCAGGTAGAGTACGATTCCGCCGGCCTGCCAAAAAGCATTAACCCTACCGCCACGGAAGCCAAACCGAGGATTCAGCGGCGTATCGTTACCAAGCTCCCCCCGCCTCCAACCCGTCCCGTTGTGCCTTTTATCGAGGTCATCCACGACCGCGCCGCCATCGAAGTCCAGCGCGGGTGCAGTCGCGGCTGCCGTTTCTGCCAGGCCGGCATGATTTACCGTCCCGTGCGTGAACGCCCCCATGAAGAAGTGCTTCAGGCAGCCGGGGAACTAATCGGCAACTGCGGTTATGATGAGGTCTCCCTGGTCTCGCTGAATACTACCGACTATTCCGGCATCGACGAGCTGGTAGCCGGGTTGTCCCGGCTCTACCCGAACCTTACGCTGTCGCTGCCCAGCCTGCGCCTGGACGATTTCTCCATCAAACTCGTCGGCTCCCTCCCCACCCGCAGCCGCACCGGGCTCACCTTCGCCCCGGAAGCCGGCAGCGAAAGGTTAAGAAAAGCCATCAATAAAAATCTCGCGGAAGAAAGCCTGCTGGCGACGGCCGCCACCGCCTTCGAGCGCGGCTGGACCGGCCTCAAGCTCTACTTCATGGTCGGCCTCCCCACCGAAACCGACGAAGACGTTGAAGACATCGTAACCCTGGTGAATAAAGTCCGCGCCGAGGGCAAGAAAGCCAGCGGCAAGAAGCCGATGATACGGGTAAGCGTCGCTACCTTCATCCCCAAGCCGCATACGCCCTTCCAGTGGTCCGCCCAGATAGAAGAGCCGGACCTGACCGCCCGGCATGAAATCCTTCAGCAGGGACTGCAGCGCAAGGGTATCCGCCTGTCCTGGCACGACCCCAAGACCAGCCTGCTGGAAGCTGCAATGTCGCGGGGAGACCGGCGTATCGGACGGGTAATTCACCGCGCCTGGGAGCTCGGCTGCAAATTCGATGCCTGGACCGAGAGCTTCAATTTCGATAGCTGGATGCGCGCCTTCGCCGATACCGGCCTTGACCCGGCTTTTTACGCCCATCGCGAGCGCCCGCCGGACGAATTGCTCCCCTGGTCTCATATCGACACAGGCATAACCGATGACTTTTTAAAGCGGGAATTCCAGCGCGCCCGGGAGGGACTGGATACGCCGGATTGCCGGAATAATCCCTGCAACACCTGCGGCCTGGAAGACACAGAAAATTGCGCGGATAGAAAATAGTTCGCACCTGCGCAGTTGCGCAGTTAATACTCGACGGCGGTAATGGCTACCAGACGGTCGCCCTCATCCAGGGTCATCACCCTGACGCCCTGCGTGCTCCTGCCCTGCGTGCTGATACCCTGCCGCGGGTCTTTCTCCTTTATCGGCGTCAGCGTTACCATGCCTTCGGCCGATATCAACATGACCTGCTGCTTGGGCGTTACTACCCTGGCCGCCGTCACGTCACCCGTTTTATCGACTATCTTGAACGTCCTCACGCCCATCCCGGCGCGGTGCTGCCGGGGATACCTGTCCAGCGGGGTAATCTTTCCGTAGCCCCCCTCTGACACTACCAGCAGAAAGGCTTCCTGGTCTACCCGGTCCATGCTGACCACCTCATCGCCCCCGGCCAGGCGTATAGCGCGCACGCCGCCGCTGGTCCTGGACGCGGCCCTCAAGCTGGAAACGCCGAAACATATTGATTGTCCCTTACGCGTTACCAGGACTACGTCGTCCTCATCCCTGGCAATACAGGTCGATATCAGCTCATCTCCCGGCTCCAGGTCCATGGAAATAAGCCCGCTGCTTCGCACGGCGGCGAACTTGTCCAGCGATGTTTTCTTTATCTCGCCGAGTTTGGTAGCCATCACCAGGTAAGCGTCCGGCATCAGGCCCGTTGTCGCCGCCATGGACGTGACTCTTTCGCCTTCGGCGATGGACAACAAATTAATGATGGCCAGACCCTTGGACGTACGGGAGGCGGCGGGGACTTCGTGGCACTTTAGGTAAAATACTTTACCCCGGTCGGTGAAGAAAAAGAGGTCGTCGTGGGTATCGGCCACGACCAGCAGCATGACGGCATCGGTGTCCCTGGTCACCTGGCCTATTCTGCCAACGCCACCACGATGCTGCGTCGGGTAGGTCTTCGAAGGAATTCTCTTGACGAAGCCGCGACTGCTCAACGTTACCGCCACTCTTTCGTGGGGGATAAGGTCTTCCTCGGTGAATTCCAGCGCCCCCTGCTCAACGATGGAGGTGCGGCGCTCGTCCCCGTATTTCGACTTAATACCTTCCACATCCTCTTTTATCAGGACGAGAATTCTCCTGGGATTGGCCAGCAGGTCTTCCAGGTAGGCGATAGTCTTGACAACCTCGGCGAACTCATCGAGTATCTTCTGCCTTTCCAGATTAGCCAGGCGGCGCAGCTGCATATCGAGGATTGCCTGTGCCTGAATCTGGGTCAGGCCGAAGCCTTCCATCAGGTTTTTACGGGCCGCCTCGGCCGTCTCCGACTTCCGGATGGTACTGATTATCGCGTCGATCTTATCCAGCGCGATTCTCAAGCCTTCCAGTATGTGGGCCCTCGCCCTGGCCTGTTTGAGTTCAAAGCGGGAACGCCTCTTAATTACCTCGCGGCGGAAATCTACGAAATGCTGCAGCGCCTCCCTCAAGCTGATTACCTTCGGCTGCCCGTCTACCAGCGCCAGCATATTAACAAAGAAGGAGGACTGCATGGAGGTATATTTATAGAGATTATTGAGTACTTTCTGCGGCTGGGCTTCCTTTTTCAACTCGATGACGACACGCATTCCCTGTCGGTCGGACTCGTCACGCAGGTCGGCGATGCCCTCGACTTTCTTGTTCCTGACCAGTTCGGCGATATTCTCCACGAGGGCGGCCTTGTTGGTCTGGTAGGGAAGTTCGCTGACGATTATCTGGCTCCGGCCGGCCGCCGTGGGGCTGCTGATATGTGCTTTGGCGCGGACCACCAGCTTGCCGTGCCCGGTGGTATAGGCATTTATGATGCCCTCCCGCCCCTGGATGATGCCGGCTGTCGGAAAGTCCGGACCCTGTACGAATTTTGTAAGTTCCTCGATGGTAGCCCCGGGGTTATCGATGAGGTAGTCAATGGCGCCGCACACCTCTCCCAGGTTGTGCGGGGGGATATTGGTGGCCATGCCCACGGCGATTCCGGAACTGCCGTTCAGTAAAAGATTAGGCAGTACGGTGGGCAGCACCGTCGGCTCCTGCTGGCTGTCATCGAAGTTCGGGATGAAGTCCACAGTGTCTTTCTCGATATCGACCAGCATCTCTTCCGCTATCTTCGCCAGGCGCGCCTCGGTATAGCGCATGGCGGCGGGAGGGTCGGCATCGACACTGCCGAAATTACCCTGACCGTCAACCATGGGATAGCGCATAGAAAAGTCCTGCGCCATGCGCACCATGGCGTCATAGACCGAGGTGTCTCCATGCGGATGGTACTTACCCAGCACTTCACCCACGATACGGACACTCTTGCGATGGGGACTGCTGGGCCGCAGTCCCATATCGTTCATGGCGTACAGGATACGCCGGTGAACCGGTTTCAAACCGTCGCGCACATCCGGCAGGGCGCGGGAGACGATGACGCTCATCGCGTAATCGATATAGGAACTCCTCATTTCATCTTCTATGTTTACCGGCTTCACTATGCCCGAAACCATATCAACCCGACCTCCTATTCGTCATCGCTATTCTCGCCATCGTCAACGCCCTCGGATTCCTCGGGCAGTACCTCTATCTCATCACCGCCGATTATCGTATAACCGGACTCGTCCTCCTCCTCATCCTCTTCCACTTTCAACAGCTTATCGCCGACATAGGGACGGAACTCGTCCATTCCCTTAGGGGGGAAGGACAGCTTCCCGACCTGGCTCGGGTGCTGGTACGTTTCCCTGATAATTATAGTCATCATGTCCATGTTGGACCTGACTACCGATGTCGTGTACTGGTTGCCCCCCAGCATCAGCCGGATGAGCCGCTGGGCGTACTTGGGCTCCACCTTACCCATATAGATACCGCGGCTGTTTTCCACCGAAAGAACGGGGCCTTCCGCTTTCAGGTTTACCTTATCGCCCGCCACCATTCTGGCACGCGCTTCTTTAGGTGACAGTTCGTAAAGCGCAACCACCCCGGCTTTGCCTATTTCTTCGATAAAGTGGTGGGGGTCAACCGTATCGGTCTCCACCCCTTCGTTATCCGATTCCCCCAGGTCGCTAAGGCGCCGCAAATTCCTGGCGGCGATAGCGTTATAGGGGTCCAGCTGCGCCGTGCGATTGTATGCCTCCCGGGCCAGCGTGTACTGCCCCAGTTCCATGTAAGCCCTTCCCAGGCGGTTGCAGGCGTCGACATCATCCGGGTAACTTTCAATGATTTCCTTATTGATGCCGACGGCCTCCTGCCAGCGGGCCTGCATCGCCAGGTCGATAGCCTCTTTGCTGCGCTGCTGTTTGAGCCTGATTAATCTTTCGTCGTCACGCGTCATTGACTTCCCCGGGACCGGTATAATTTTTAAAGTAATTTATTCTACACTAACGAGATACATCATACAAGGGGTTTTTGTTCAAATAAAAACACCGTTTGACAAATTGCCCCCCGGCAGATAGAATTTAATCAGGGGTACAGTTAAATTCTAAAGGAGACAGGTCTAAAATGCAAGATAAGGTGGAAGAAGTACTCGATAAAGTACGCCCGGTTCTGGAGAGGGATGGCGGCAACGTAGAGCTTATCGGAGTCGAGAACGGCACCGTAAAAGTAAAATTGGTCGGCGCCTGCGCCGGTTGCCCGTTATCACAGCTAACCCTGAAGAACGGGATTGAACGGATACTCAAACAGGAAATTCCGGAAGTCAAAGAGGTGGTGTCGGTCTAGAGACCTCCCCGCGGCTTTTCTTAGTCCTCTGTTTCCAGTTCGAAGGCGCGGTGCAAAGCTCGTACCGCGTCTTTAACTCTTGTCTCCTCGATGATACAGGTTATCCTTATTTCCGACGTAGCGATTAGCTGTATATTGATATTTTCCTTTTTAAGCGTATCGAACATGCGCGCGGCGTAACCGGGGGCGTACTGCATGCCGGTCCCGATGATGCTGACTTTTCCCAGTTTGGAATCGCTGACGCACTCCCTGGCGCCGATAGTCCCGGCTGCCGATTCGACCACCGCCATCGCCCCTTTCAACTGGCTCTTCGCCACGGTGAAGGTAAGATCGGTAATATTCTCAATGCTGGCGTTCTGAACGATGGTATCGATGCTGATACCGGCCTCCGCCAGGGGAACGAAGATTGCCGCGGCGATGCCCGGCCGGTCGGGTACGCCGACTACGGTTATTTTGGCCACATCAAGGTCATGGGCTATACCTCTTACTTTGTTTCGTATTTCCATAGACACCTCTTTGTGAATTAACGTACCGGGGTTATCATTATAGCTGGATGCCACCAGGATAGGGACGCTGAACAGTTCGCCCAGCTCAACCGCGCGGGGGTGTATCGCCTTGAACCCGTAGGTTACCATCTCCAGCATTTCCTCATAGCTTATCTCCGTCAGTTTCCGCGCCTCCGGGAAAAGATGCGGGTCGGTGGTATAAATCCCGTCAACATCGGTGTACCTTTCACATCTTTCCGCCTTAAGGCCGGCCGCCAGCGCTACCGCCGTGGTATCCGAGCC
>CAYPDM010000067.1:0-7706 GCA_964409485.1 uncultured Dehalococcoidaceae bacterium
AGGTAATCGCCGCCGGTAATAAGACCGGCGAGCGTATCTGGCAGCTGCCGATGTACGACGATTACAAAGAACAGCTGAAAAGCGATATAGCGGATGTTAAAAATATCGGCGGCAGGTACGGGGGGGCCATTACCGCCGCCAAGTTCCTGGAAGAATTCATTAACGGGAGCCACTGGGTGCACCTGGATATCGCCGGGACCTATTTTGCCGATAAAGAAAAAGGGTACATCGTTAAGGGAGGCACCGGTGTGCCCGTGCGGACGCTTGTAACGCTAATCCTTGGTATGGTAAAACATAAATAACGCTATTTCTGTAAGGAGGACTAACATGAAAATTAAATGGCTGGGACATGCCGCCTTTCTTATCACGGCCGATAACGGTACGAAAATCTTAACCGACCCGTATGAGACCAGCGAGGGCCTGAAATACGGCAAGATAAACGAGACGGCGGATATCGTGACGGTCAGCCACGACCACGGCGACCATAATAACGTAAAAGCAGTCAAGGGGAACCCGCAGGTCGTCAGGGGCGCCACCGAAGTAAAAGGCATATCCTTCAAGGCTATCCCCACCGCCCACGATGACAAAGGCGGCAGCGAGAGGGGCGCGAATATGGTATTCTGCTTCCAGGTGGACGGCGTACGCGTGGTTCACCTCGGCGACCTCGGCCACCTGCTAACGGATAACCAGGTCGTGGAAGTAGGCAAAGTGCACGTGCTGCTCGTCCCCGTGGGCGGTTTATTCACCGTGGATGCCAAGACCGCGTGGGAGGTCTGCGAACAGGTCAGGACCCGGGTAATCATCCCCATGCACTATAAGAACGACAAGTGCGCCTTCCCCATCGGTGGCGTGGAGGAATTCATCAAGAACAAGGTAGACGTTGTCCAAGTTGACGGCAGCGAAGTCGAGTTTACGGTGGCCGACCTGCCCGCCGGCCCCCGGATTATGGTCTTGAAACCGGCGCTCTAAACATGAGTGATTACTGGGACGGGAGGTTCCGGGGCGAAGGCAAGATATGGGGCGAAACGCCAAGTCCAACGGCCGAGCACGCTCTGGAGTTTTTTCGGCGTAACAATGTTAAAAAGGTCCTGGTTCCCGGCTCGGGTTACGGAAGAAATACGAAATTATACTCGACATCGGGCTTCACAGTAACCGGAATCGAAATATCCGGCGTAGCCTGCGAAATGGCCCAGGAGTTCGACCCGCTTACCCGGGTTTACCACGCTTCTGTCCTGGATATGTCGTTCCTCGACGATAAATACGACGCCGTTTACTGCTTCAATACATTGCACTTGTTCCTCGAGAGAGACAGAAAGGTACTGGTACGTCAGTGCGCTGCCAGGTTAAAGGACAACGGACTGGCGTATTTCACCGTCTTCTCCGAAAAAGAAGAAAGCCGCGGTAAAGGCAGAGAGGTGGAGAAAAACACGTTTGAAAGCAAACCGGGCAGGCCGGCGCACTACTTTACGGAGGCCGACCTCCGCGAACACTTTGATTTTATGGAGATACTGGAGACAGGATTAACGGAAGACAGTGAAGACCACGGCGGAGGCCCCCATACTCATATCCTGCGGTATATTTATACGAGAGTTATGCCCCGATGATAAATCCCAACGACGTAGACCTCATTATTTTCGATACGGACGGGACGATTATTCCCTCCCTCCCGGTCGTGTACGAAGCCATCAAACGCGCCTTTTCCAGGCTGGACTGGCCCGTCGATTTCAGCGCGGAAGATATCAACCGGTTCTTCGGGATGCCGTCCGGCTCGGCTAATGGCAGCGGACTGTATGATTTCATTACCCCCACGCACAGTCATCTGTCTACGGAAGAAGTCCGCGATAGGGTGCGCGACGAAGAGCATGACACGTTCACGGAAATGTCAGACACTTATCCGGAAGTCCGGGAGACCCTTACCGCACTCCGGAAACGGGGATATAAGCTGGTCTTGTACAGCAATGCCGCCACCAGGTATTTCGATATTGTTATCTCGACATTAAATATCCGTGATTGCTTCGACTATACCGAGTGCGTCCAGGAAAACGACACGACCAAACCGGAGCTTATCCGGAAAATCAGGGAAAAATTCGGCGGCCTCACCGCCGCCGTGGTCGGCGACAGGCATCACGATATCGAAGCTGCCCGCGAGACAGAATCTCTATCCGTCGGTTGTCTCTTCGGCTACGGCGGCGACGAACCGGAGCAGGCGGATATCACCATCAAAAAGTTCGAAGACCTGCTTGCTATCTTCGACCGCAGGCTGCCCGTATTCGAGAGGATAACGGGGGAAATCGACCGTAAAAAATCGACTAATCGACCGTTCGTCGTGGGGATAACCGGCATCGATTCTTCAGGAAAGACAGAATTTACCGGAGCCCTCGCCGGATATCTGGCCGCTCGCAACCGCAGGGTACAGGTAATCAACCTGGACGATTTCCATAACCCGCGGGAAGTCAGGTATGCCGGGGACGACCCGGCCGATAACTACTACCGCCGGAGTTTTAATATTCAGGCCGTCATCGATAATCTGCTGGCTCCCCTCCGGGCAAAGGGAAGGCATTCCGTCACGCTCAAGCTGCTCGACCTCGCCACCAATTACTATACGAACGAAAGGAAATACTCCTTCGACCCGGATACGATTGTCCTCTTCGAAGGCGTTTTCCTCTTCAGGGAGGAACTGGCGCGGTACCTGGACCTTAAAATATTCCTGGATATACCTTTCGAAGAAAGCAAGGACCGGGCAAAAGCCAGAGACCCTGAAGAAGTTTATAGCAAGTACGATGATAAATACCTGCCGGCGCAGGCCAGATACCTTGAAGAATACCCCCCGCAGAAGGTGGGCGATATTATCATTGATAACACGGACTGGGAACAACCGTCCGTCACGTTCCTGCGCTGACTGCCCGCAACCCCTCCCCACCAGACTATTTTTTTAATAATACCTAAAATTTTCTCCGTTCCCCTAGAGGATATTGACTGCCTGTGGTAGAATACTATATAGGGGGTAAGGTCTTACCACAAGCAGGCGCTTAGATTGGAAATTAGCTCAATTGTACTTGCAGGCGGGAAAAGCCTGCGTCTCGGTCACGACAAGGTTTTAGAAAGGGTTGGTAATAAAAGTCTACTCGAACAGGTAATATCCCGCGTTGATTCCTTGAGTAGAGAAATCATCATCGTCACGGCGAAAGAGAGAACCTTCGCACCGCTTTCGGACCACCCTAAAATAAAAATAATATCAGATATCTTTCCCGGACAGGGTTCTCTGGGCGGTATTTATACCGGACTAAAAAAATCAGATTCGTTTTGCAACCTTGTGGTCGCTGCGGATATGCCTTTCTTAAACGAGTCGTTGCTGCGTTATATGATAGAGGTTTCGGATGGTTACGATTTTACGCTGCCGAACGTCGATGGTTTATACGAACCGCTGCACGCCGTTTACTCAAAAAACTGCATCGCCCCCATCGAGACCATACTCGGACAGGGTAAGAAGGTAATTATCGAGCTATTCAATTACGTCAAGGTGAAATTTATAGGTGCCGGAGAAATCGACAGGTTCGATTCGCAGCGCCTTAGCTATTTTAATATAAATACTAAAGAAGACCTGGCCCTCGCCAGGAAGATTACCGGAGGAACTGCCGATTAATGTTAAGCGTTGAAGAAGCCCTGCAGAAAATACTAGATGAAGTTGAAATACTTGAAGAAGAGACCGTCCCCATCCTGGAATCGCTGGGGCAGGTCCT
The DNA here is from genome assembly GCA_964409485.1 of uncultured Dehalococcoidaceae bacterium. Classification (GTDB taxonomy): domain Bacteria; phylum Chloroflexota; class Dehalococcoidia; order Dehalococcoidales; family RBG-16-60-22; genus JAFGPF01. The sequence continues at coordinate 3,741 of CAYPDM010000067.1, forward strand.
CGCCGAAGATATAAAATCAGATATTAACGTACCCCCCCTGGATAATTCCGCCATGGACGGCTATGCCGTCATATCGCGGGATACTGCCGGAGCCGGTGAAAAAACGCCCGTATCGCTGCGCGTCATCGATACCGTCATGGCCGGCTCTATCTCTAGAAAAGAAGTCGTTCCCGGCACAGCGGTACGCATCATGACCGGAGCACCCGTTCCAAAAGGCGCCGATAGCGTCGTTCAGTTTGAGAATACCGACGATGCAAAGCGCAAGGAATCGGCTCGTCAGGAGCCGATTACCCGTGTAAGCATCCTTTCAGAAGCCAGCCCCGGTCTCAATATCAGGAGAGCGGGGGAGGATATCGCCAGGGGCGCTTTGGCACTAAAGAAAGGCACCGTTATCAGACCCGCCGAAATCGGCCTGATGGCTTCGCTCGGATATAGCAAGGTCAAAGTCATCCGCCGTCCGGTGGTGGCTATTATCTCTACCGGCAACGAACTCGTGGAGGTGGATAAACCCCTGCCGGAAGGCAAGATACACGATAGCAACGGCTACAGCATCGCCAGTCTGGCCAGGCGCTACGGCTTTATTCCCAGGATGCTGGGGATAGCCCGCGACGACGAAGAATCCCTGTTAAGCAAGCTCAAACAGGCGCAGGACGCCGATATGCTGCTGACTACCGGCGGTGTCTCCATGGGCGATTACGATATAGTCAAGGATATCCTGGACAGGGACGGCGAAATGGTCTTCTGGAAAGTCCGGGTCAAACCAGGAAAGCCCCTGGCCTTCGGGAAGATTAAGGGTAAAAATAAAAGCATACCGCACCTCGGTTTGCCCGGAAATGCCGTCAGCTGCATGGTAAGCTTCGAGCTGTTCGTACGGCCGGCCCTCATGAAGATGATGGGCAAAAAGAACTTCGCCAAGCCCGCCGTGGAAGCGATAATGGAAGACACCGTGAAGAACAACGCCGGACGCCGCCTCTACGACAGGGCTGTTATCGAACGGCGCAACGGCCATTATTATGCAAAACTCACCGGCTCGCAGAGCTCCGGCATCCTGACCTCCATGAGCCTGGCTAACGGACTGGTAATTATATCAGAAGACAGGAAAATCGTAAATAAAGGTGAGACCGTCCAGGCATTGATGCTGGACTGGAACGAAGAAGTAAATATTTAGCCGAACGGTTATTATTATATGCATTCGATTATTTCTATCGTAGGGAAATCTCATTCCGGCAAGACAACCTTGCTGGAGAGTCTCATCGCCGAGCTGAAACGGCGCGGCCACAAAGTGGCCATCGTCAAGCACTCGCACCATGCCAACGACCTCGATACGGCCAGCAAGGACACCTGGCGCTTCACCAGAGCAGGCAGCGAAATTTCCGCCATCAACTCCCTCGACCACCTGGCAATCTACCGCCGGACCGACGGCTATTTCGACCCCGGTGAAATATCCAGTTTCGTTCTCTGGGACTACGACCTCATCCTCACCGAAGGCTTCAAAGGCAGCAACTACCCCAAAATTGAAGTCCACCGCGGCGAACAGGGCAAGGAGCTCCTCACCGACACACAGCAGCTGCTCGCGGTGGTCACCGATGAGCCGCTTGACGTTAAGGTGCCGCAGTTCTCCCGCGACGACATAACCGGAATAGCCGACTTGATTGATAATGCCGTTAGTAACGGACAGAAGGAAAATGATATCGACCTGATTGTTAACGGAGCTAACATACCTGTTAATCCGTCTCTCCGGGACCTGCTGGCGCGTACCCTGTATGCAATGTTGCCCGTTCCTCAAGGCAATGGCGAGATTAAAAATCTGCACATCTCTTTGCGGAGGAAGAATTGATATTTCAGACCTCGGATTTTGTTTTTAAAGTGCCTTCGGTAGTGGCAAGGGCGCGGCGCGTTCTCATCAAACCCGCCGCCTCCTATCCGCTGCCTTATCCGGTGACCACCAGCGCCGATATGCTGGCATCAATCATAGCCAGTATCCGGCGGGTCAGCGATGCCGATATCCTGCTACTGGAAGGAACGCCCGGCGGCGTCCCCACCCGTCCCATATACCAGGCGCTCGGGTATAACTTCCCCCGGGTACTCACGCTGGACGTGAAGGACTGCATCTTCGTCGAGGTTGATAATCCCCTCCCCAAGCCGTTCACCATGCCGACATTCTGGGTACCCAACGTTATCCTCTCCAGCGACTACCTCATCACGGTCGCCCCGCTGAAAACTTACAACGGCACCGGCAGTTTTACCATTATGAACCTGCTCTCCCTGTTACCGAGCAGCAAGTACAACGCCGATAACGGCGGCGGCTGGGAGAGCCTCTATAGTCTGGGAATCGATAAAGTCCTGGCGGACCTCTATTTCACGCTGCCGTTCGACCTGGGAATAGTTGAAGCCAGACAGAAATTCGCCGTCAGGGAAGACCCCTCCGAAGGGGAAATCGAAGAGTATGATAAGATATTCGTTAACGAACCTTACGAAGTCGACCAGGAAGTCGCCGATACGCTGGGACTGAAAATCGGCTATCTCGACCTTATAAAATCGGCCAAGGTGGAGCTGGAGGCTTAATCAATATAAAGGTTCAACAATCCCTAGTATCTGATACTGAATCCTGAAAAGTGACCGGTAAACTCACCCCAGCTGGCGACGACTTTATCCACCCTCGCGGGACGGTAACCCTCTTTGAGGTGTTCCAGCAGTTTCTCCAGCTGTGGTCTTTCACCCTCCACCCCCACTTCCACCGTGCCGTCGCGGAGGTTTCGCACATAACCGGTCAGCTCTAAAGCCTCCGCCCATCTTTCGACGAAAGCACGGAAGAAAACTCCCTGCACACGACCGTGCACTGTCGCCTGAAGCGAGACCAGGTCAGCCATCATCAACCATCCCCGTCTCTTCCGGATATCAGGCTATTCCCCTTCCTCCTCCTTCTTCCTCTTCTTCCTGATTACCTCTACATTGGCCGGTGTCGTCGTAACGGTTATTTGGGGTAGCTTCTTGGTGTCTTTCTTAGTCTTTTTCACTTCTCTTTTTCTGTAATCTCCTCGTCTTGCCATAACAACACCTCGCTAACGTACCGGAGAGGTACTTATAGAAGTTTAGCAAATCAAATCTATCCCGTAAAGTCCCGCTCCAACCTTCCCAGCGCCGCGCGGGCGGCCTCTTTTTCGGCCACTTTCTTGCTCCGGCCGGTGCCCCTGCCGAGCACCTCCCCACCAACCACCACCTCGACGGTAAACGTCTTATCATGGTCCGGCCCCGCCTCGGTAGCGAGGCGGTAAATAGGCGTAACCTGTAATCTCACCTGCGTCAGTTCCTGCAGCCTTGACTTGTAATCGGCTCCCGCACCCCGACTGACGGCCTCTTTCCATTCTTCATCAAGCAACCGCATTATCATATCACCGGTCACTTTTACGCCCCGGTCGAGATAAACCGCGGCGATAACCGCCTCCAGGGCACTTGCCAGGTTGGGAGGCTTGTTCCTTCCCCCACTCGCCTCTTCCCCCCTGCCCATGTAAAGATACTCCCCCAGCTTAATCGACCGCGCCACGCGGGCCAGTGCATCCCGCCGGACCACCGCCGCCCGCAGTCTGGTCATCTCCCCTTCGGTGATATCCGGGAAGTCCCGGTACAGCCTATCCGCTACGATGAAGCCCAGCACGGCATCCCCCAGAAACTCCATCCTTTCGTTATGGCCGGAGGTATAGGCGGGGTTCTCATTAATATACGAGCTGTGCACCAGCGCCTGCTCCAGCAGGGCTGGTTTCTTGAACTTTACTCCCAGCTTCTTCTGCAAATCGGCTATATCAGGCAAGGGATAACTCCTTTACCTAATTAAAATAGCCTGTTATCTCTGGAGTGTCAAATCAGCCTGATTATTGTCACCCGTACGGCTTCATGCTATAATTTTACTATAACTGGGGAGTCGTCTAGTGGTAGGACAGCGGACTCTGGATCCGTAAGCGAAGGTTC
>CAYPDM010000068.1:0-7690 GCA_964409485.1 uncultured Dehalococcoidaceae bacterium
CTATGGTTCAGGACCCGGAGCATTGGAAGCAGACCATTGAATCTTTAGTAGCGGAGAAGAATTACCACAGGTCGCTTTATACCCAGACTATTGTAACTTCGTTTTCTTCCACGGCAAACGTTATTGACACTTACCTGGATATCTATTTCAGACAATACGCGCCGCTGAATCGAACCGGGTTTCACATGCTGCAAATCCTGATCAGCGCCGGCGGTAGTATGATACAAACGGAATTAAGCAAGCGAGTATACCGCTCCAGATATACCATCACTAAAACGGTTGATATGCTGGAGGGAAACGGCTGGGTCGAGAGGCGGCCCGTAGAAGGTGACCGCAGAGTTAATAATGTTACCATAACTACAAAGGGATTGGATCTTATTAAAGATAGCATGGATGGGATGTTGGAGATGAGCCAGCTGGCTGTGTCGTGCCTGGATGAAAGAGAACGCAAGGAACTTAGAGCGATTAATAAGAAATTTCGGGAGCACGTATCCGATCTGGTAGACAATATCCGCAGGAATGACCAATCGTGAAAAAGCCAGCAACGTTGGTCGATAAAATATGGGATTCCCATGTCATCATGGACATGGGGCAAAATACGTACCTCATTCACATTGACCGTAATTTTCAGCATGAACTGACGGGCGCCACCTCTCTGAACGGCATCGATAAGGCAGGAAGAAAAATCCGTAACGTAGAGCTGGCTTTTGGTGTTATGGACCATGTTCTGGATACACATCCCGGGCGCGGTGACGAAACGCCGATTCCCGGGGGCACTGGATTTATCCGGGAGTTCCGCCAGAGAGCTATCAGCCACGGCATTCGGCTGTTTGATATAGATGACCCTGACCAGGGTATATCGCATGTTATTTCTACAGAACTCGGCATTGCCCTGCCTGGCTGTACGTACGTGTGTGGTGACAGCCATACCTGTACTATCGGGGGTATCGGTGCCCTCGCGTTTGGTATCGGCTCCAGTGACGCCGAGCATGTCTTTACAACCCAGACCATAATCCAGACTAAACCCAAGAATATGCGGGTAACCTTTAATGGGAAACTGGGGAAAGAGGTTTTCGCCAAGGACATGGTACTCTTTCTTATTGCGCGTATCGGAGCAGCCGGAGGTATTGAACACGCCGTGGAATTCACCGGCCCGGTAATAAGTAGCCTGCCGATTGACGGGCGGCTTACGATATGTAACATGGCCGTCGAATTTTCAGCTCGCACCGGTATAGTAGCACCGGACGATGCAACCTTCGAATATCTTAGCGGTCGGCGCTTTGCCCCAAAAGGCGAGATATGGAAAAAGGCAGTAGCTTACTGGCGGACACTGCCATCAGATCCGGAGGCGCATTTCGATAAAGAAGTGGACATCGACTGTAATGAAATTTCTCCCCAGGTAACCTGGGGTACCAGTCCTGAACATTCAGTAGCCGTGGATGGCCGGGTACCGAACCCGGCTCAAGCCCCGGATTCTCATTCCCGGATGACGATGGAACGGGCGATTGCATACATAGGACTTGAACCGGGAACTGCTCTGGAGGAGGTAAAAATAGATGCGGCATTCATCGGCTCCTGCACCAATGCCAGACTAAGCGACCTCCGGGAAGCGGCGAGAATTCTAAAAGGGCGTAAAGTGGCTCCGGGGATATGCGCGGTCTGTTCACCTGGCTCTCACCAGACCAAACTTAGGGCCGAATCAGAAGGCATCGACAGGATTTTCCGCGAATCCGGGTTCGAGTGGCGTGAATCCGGCTGTTCTATGTGCATGAGCGGCGGCGCCGGGGGTGAGGGGTTCAGCCCCGGACAGCATGTGCTATCGACAACCAACCGTAACTTCGAGGACCGGCAGGGAAGGGGAGTACGCTCACATCTGGCGAGCCCCGTAACGGTTGCTGCTTCTGCCATAACCGGTCACATTACTGATCCGCGTAAGATAGGGGGATAAATCTTGGAGAAGTTCACCAGAATTACCGGTATTGCCGCACCGTTAATGAGACGTAACATAGATACCGACGCCATCATGCCCGGGAAGGAGCTGCCCAAGTTTGAGAAAACCAGTTACGGTAATAGATTGTTCGGACAGTGGCGTTATATTGACGGCAATCGGAAAGAAAATCCCGATTTCATACTGAATCAGCCTCCCTTTCGGAAGGCTATTATCCTCCTGGCAGATGCTAATTTCGGCTGTGGCAGTTCACGTGAGGTTGCGGTATGGGCGCTGGCCGATTTTGGCATACGTTGTATTATAGCACCGAGTTTTGCGCCTATCTTCTTTAATAACTGCTTTAAAAACGGTCTACTGCCAGTTATTCTCCATGACCGCCAGGTGCACGGACTGGCCAGACAGGCGGAGGAAAGCGAAGGAAGAGGTTTGGTAACGGTTGACCTGGAATCATGTAAGGTTACATGCCCTGAAGGGCAAATTTACCATTTTGATGTGAACAAATTGTACCGGGAGATGCTGCTCCAGGGGCTAGACCCCATAGACGCAACCCTCCGGTACGAGTCTAAGATTGCCGCTTTTCAAGAGAAAGACAGGGTTAACCGACCCTGGATTTATCAATATTGATTGTTAGAGAGGAAGATTGTCCTATGAAAGGAAAGTCGTTCGGCCAACTGATACAGGAAGAAAAACCTTTGCCTTTGGTGGCGGTTCATGATGCCCTTTCAGCTCAACTGGTGGAGCGTGCCGGTTTTAAGGCCTACTCAATAGGCGTATTCGGCCTGATTGGCTGCAGGTATCTATTATCTGATATTGGTATCGCTAGTTTTGGAGAGATTGCCGAAGGTATCCTCGATACCATACGCGGATCGAGTCTCCCTGTCCTTGTGGATGGTGATGACGGATACGGTGATGTCAAAAATGTTATCCGAACCGTTGAAGTGTACGAGGAAATGGGCGTGGCCGGGATAGTTTTTGAAGACCAGACTAACCCGAAACGATGCGGTCACATGGCCGGGAAAAGTGTTGTAAGTATTGAACAGGCCAAGCGGAAACTTGAGGCTGCTCTGGCGGCCCGGAAAAATCCCGACCTTTTCATCATTGCCCGTACCGATGCTCGGGCTGTTAATGGACTCGACGATGCACTTAAGAGGGGCGAGGAGTTTTTAAAGTTAGGTGTGGATGGGCTTTTTATTGAAGCCCCACAATCGATTGAAGAACTGGAAATTATCGGGCGCAGTTTTAATGCGCCCCTTGTCGTGAATATGGCGGCCGGGGGGCGTACTCCCATTTTGCCACTTAAAGAGCTTGACACAATGGGGTACTCAATTGTCATATACGCCGGTACGATGTTGTTTCGAGCTGCTAGGGCTATGCAGGAAACCGCTGCTGCAATCAAAAAAGGAGAAATCGAGCCGGACGATTACTATCTTACGTTTAAGGAAATGACGGATATGTTCGGTCTGCCGAAATGGGCAGCCATCGATGATAAGTATTCATCGTAGCGAATCCGCTTTAGTGTGCCGTACAGCCGCCGTCGATAATCAGTTCAGTACCGGTTATAAAACTTGATTCGTCCGATGCCAGATAGAGAATGCCGTAGGCAACGTCCATGGGATTTCCCAGGCGACCGATCGGATGATAACTTTCCATCGCTTTCCTGAATTCTTCATCGGTGAATACAGGCGCTGCCATCGGCGTTTCGATAACGCCGGGATGGACCGAGTTCACACGGATATTATAATCCAGTCCGCTTTTTGAGCATTCTACCGCTGCCGCTTTGGTAAATAGCCTGATGCCGCCTTTGCTGGCGCTATAGGCCGATGTATGATCAAAATTACCGACCAGTCCCAGTACCGAGGACATGTTGATAATCGAGCCACCTCCACTCTTTTTCATGGCCAGGATACCGTGTTTTGTACCCAGGAAGACGCCATCCAGGTTAATTTTCATGACGCGGCGCCATTCTTCCAGGGATGTATTTTCAATTTCCTTAGCAATCATTATACCGGCGTTGTTCACGAGGACATCAAGTCGCCCGTAGGTTTCCAGCGTCTTGTTGATAACTCTTTTCCAATCAGATTCTTTAGTAATATCCTGCTGGATGAAAATGGACTCTCCGCCGGCAGATTTGATGCTGGCTACCGTCTCTTCTGCTCCCGTGATGTTTTTATCTGTCGTGACCACTACCTTTGCCCCCTCTTGAGCAAGAAGTTGAGCAGCTGCCCGCCCGATTCCCGTAGCCGCACCGGTAATGATGGTAACTTTATCTTTAACTCGGTTCATCTCGTTCCCCTCCGAAAAGTTCGGTTCCGCTATTTTTCAATTTGCCTGATACAGTGCAATAGGGTAGCTGGACTGAAAAACTGCTTTGGCATTTCGTTCCATTTACGAAATCCTACCCCGTCTGGAAGCTCGTCAATAACCTCATCATATAATTCCAGGAACGGTCTTTTCGAAAAATCAGGGGAGACCTTCTTGGCTGCGCTCTTCAGGATACTCATGAACTCGCTGCACTCTTCGAGGTATTGGTTTATTTCCGCTCCACGTAAGATAGCTTTTTGCGGAGTGGTCAAGCCCCGGAAAAGATGGGCGTGTACCAGAGTCTTTACAGGCATGCCTTTGACACGTTCCAAGGAGTTCTCGAACGCGGCCGGATCGTCAAGTATTGGCAGACCGCCGCCATGTCCGCACACACTCTGCATTGCATCACCGGCCAACAAGACACCCTCTTCTTCCAAGAAAAAGCCAACAGAACCCTGGGTGTGCCCCGGTAGGTGTACGACTTTGAAATCGCAGCCTCCTCCTAATTCGATTACGTCACCGTCCCGGAACGTACCGTCAATAGCTACATAAGGTCCCGGCCCGGTTTCTTCTTCCAGGTAGTTCTTTTTTTCTTCGTCGAGATACTCCTTCCCCAGCACGATTTCTATGATGGGCATTATCTCGTGTTCGAAAAGGAGTTCCGGTTTTTCGAAGTAAACGGCCTCGTCTTCATGGATAAATATCTCGGCGTTTGAAGCAGCTTTAATCGCCGCGTTTCCCGCGGTATGGTCAAAATGTATATGGGTGTTGAGGATGATGTCTATATCCGCCAAGGTCATACCGTACTTTTCCAGGGCTAAAGGAAGGACTTGCAGGACCGGAGGGGCATTTTTATCAGGAAACTTGTCCATGGCAAAGGGGAAGGGGCGTTTCGGTCCCGTATCGATAAGGGCTGTTTTTTCGCCTCGAACTAAGAAGATTAAGATTCCGCCCATCCCCGAAACGTCTATTGCTGTAATCTTCGGGTGAATGTCCATTTCACCTCCTAGTGTTAGGTGTTTGGTATCAATTCATTATCAAGATTATGGTTTATTATAATCCTGCTATTGTAATATGTCAATATATAGAATGTTATTATCATAATTGTTAGTATTTTGACAAATATTTTTTTAATTAATACGACCTAACCCCCTTGGAACGATAAATTTTATTACCTCGTAAAATAGGGGTATGTGAGTAAGGATGGGTTGTACATCGGAACCGATCTAGTTAGCCAATGAAAGATTGTTTCAGGTGGAGACCGACCCTCCCCCATCTCCCCGTCCATTCAGCGCGAATGCCAGTTTAAAGGTTCCACGTTTCGTACAGTACCGCCCACCATACAGGATTTGAACTACAAAATTAATAAATCCCACAATCAATATGTTCTAGTCTCGCTTTATTTTTATCTCGGCCAAGAATGGTATTGTGTGGGTCGGATTATCTGTTCCGCAACCTCGTAAGGAGAGGGGGACACAGGGGGATAGGTTCACCAGAATACAGGGGGAGGGGTAGAATTCAAATCCCCTTTGACTCACCATCCCCAAAAGGTTAAACTTTAAGAAATCGACTAAATCCCTTGACACACTACACGATACCGTGTAAGATATTATCAAGATGCCCATAAAGATACTGGACGAAAACACCATAAATCAGATTGCCGCCGGTGAGGTGGTGGAGAGGCCGGCCTCGGTGGTCAAGGAGCTGGTGGAAAACGCCCTGGACGCCGGGGCGGGGCGGATAGAGGTGGAGATAAGGGGCGGGGGCATAAATTACATCAGCGTAACCGACGACGGTTCCGGGATTCCGCCCGGGGAAGTGGCACTCGCCTTCGAGCGACATGCCACCAGCAAGATAAAAAGTCCGGCGGATTTACAGAAAATCGGCAGCCTGGGATTTCGCGGCGAGGCCCTCCCCAGCATTGCCGCCGTGGCCGTGGTGGAGGTACTTACGGGAGTAGGGGGCGAACGGGTGGGGAAGTTTGTACGACTTGAAGGCGGCGGTATCGTTCAGCAGAAGAGCCAGGCGCGCAACAAGGGAACGACGGTCACCGTGAGACAGCTTTTCCGCCGGGTGCCCGCCCGACTCAAGTTCTTGAAGTCGCTGCCCACGGAAAGCGGCCACGTCGCCAATATCGTCAGCCAGTACGCCCTGGCCTTCCCCGAGGTGGGTTTCAGGCTGAATATCGACGGTAAGGAGAAGTTGAGGACCGCGGGACGGGGCAGGCTGCTGGAGAGTATCATCGATGTTTACGGGACGGCGGCGGCCGAGAAGATGCTGCCGATTAAGTATCCGGGAGGGGAGTGGTCGGACGGGCAGTCGAATTCCCGCGTTAAGGTAACCGGGATGGCCGGCTCGCCGGAGATGGGAAGGTCCGGCAGGGGATACATGAGCTTTTTTATAAATCGACGCTGGGTGAGCAGTAGATTGCTCTCTTATGCCGTGGAGGAGGCCTATCACGGACTCCTCATGGTGGGGAGGCACCCGGTGGTGGTGCTGAATATACGGATACCTCCGGAGGACGTCGACGTTAATATCCACCCCGCCAAGAGCGAGGTTAAGTTCCGCAGCGACTCTGAAGTCTTCCGGGCCGTCCAGAGGGCGGTGCGGCAGGCCCTGGTGGCGCAGATGCCCGTGCCGAAAATCGAGGATGTGGCGGCGCCTTATAAAGCGCCGCCTTCAGGACTTCAGCAGGTCTGGGCGCTGTCCGGTGAAGGGGAGTCGACGGCTCCTCACCGCCAAGACGCGCCGCCGTTGCTGGCGTCGCTGCCGGTGTTGAGGGTCGTGGGACAGGTCATGCGCAGCTACATCGTGGCCGAGGGACCCGACGGACTCTACCTCGTCGACCAGCATGCCGCCCACGAAAGGGTCAGGTTCGAATCGGTGCAGCGACAGCGGGAGCAGAGGAAGCCGGAGGTGCAGGGACTGCTGGAGCCTGCGACCCTCGAGGTTACGCCGCGACAGGACGCGGTAATCAGGGGATGCCTGGATAGCCTGGCGGAGTTCGGGTTTTCGATTGAAGAGTTCGGCGACCGTTCCTATCTGGTGCGGGCGGTGCCGGCGCTGGTGGCCGGGGACGACTGGCCGGCCATGCTGCGGGAGCTGCTGGACGGGCTTTCGGGAGAGTCGAAGAGTCGATGGGAAGAGCGTATCGTGGCGTCGATTGCCTGTCACGGGGCGATTAAGGCCGGGCAGGTTTTATCCGACGATGAAATGCGGGCGCTGGTGCGTCAGCTGGAGCAGTGTGTTAGTCCCCACACCTGCCCGCACGGTCGACCCACCATCATCCATTTGAGTTCCGGCCAGATGGAAAGGGAGTTCGGGCGTTCCTAGCGCCATTGCGAGCGCAGCGAAGCAATCCGTCCCCTTAACTCCGCTCATCATGAGCGTGTCGAAGGGTGAAGCCCTGTATCATTCCCGCTTTTGTTTCGTCATTCCCGC
>CAYPDM010000069.1:0-7600 GCA_964409485.1 uncultured Dehalococcoidaceae bacterium
GTCCTCGAGGATTTCCACCCAGACTCCGCCGAGTCCGAACATGAGCACCGGGCCGAACTGCGGGTCTTTTGACATGCCGATGATTACCTCGACGCCCGGGGCGGCCATCTGCTGCACCGATACTCCGTTTACGCGCGCCCCCGGGTTTTTCTTACCGGCGTTTTTAATAATATCATTGTAAGCCTGTTCTACCTGATCCGGGGTTTCCAGTCCCAGCCGGATGCCGCCGGAATCGGTTTTATGGACGATATCCGGAGAAGCTATTTTCAAGACCACCGGGAAGCCGAGTTGCCCGGCGATGGATACCGCCTCCGAGAGTGATGTTGCCGGCCTGGTATCGTTGACGTTTATGCCGGACTGCCCGAGAAGTTCCTTGGACTCTATCTCGGTCAGGACAGACCTGCCTTCATTTCTGGCTTGCTTGATTATTGCGTGCATGTTTAATGGAGTTCTCATTGTGGAATAATCCAGTATAACAGACCGCGGTCAGGTTTGAAAAGCGGAGGTTCAGCCCTCCAGGAGCGACTTGATTTCGCGGGCGTTCAGACGTCTCACCTCTCCCTCTTGGAGACTGCCCAGGGTAAGCCTGCCGATGCGTACGCGTTTAAGGGCCAGGACGGGATGCTTTAGTTTTTCAAACATGCGGCGCACCTGGCGCTTTCTGCCTTCATGGATGGTGATGCTGTATTTGAACGGCGGAGAGGAGGAATCCGCCTTGATTATAGCCGGGTGGGTCATCCCGTCTTCCAGCAGGACGCCACGCTCAAGCTGTTTTATCTCGCCCGGTTTCAGACTGCCCCTGATATACACCAGATACTCTTTTTCATGTTCGAAGCGGGGATGGGTCAGCCGGTAGGTAAGGTCGCCGTCGTTGGTGAGCAGGAGCAGGCCGGTGGTGTCGCTGTCGAGTCGGCCTGCCGGGTAAAGCCTTAGCTTGCGGTATCTGGGGGGCAGGACATCCAGTACCGTACGGCGTCCCTTCTCGTCGCTGACGGTGGAGACGACGCCTTCCGGCTTATTGAGCGCCAGGCAGATTATATCATCGGGCTTGAGGTTTAACACCTGCCCGTTGAGGGAGACGCGGTCTTTCATGACGTTGACCGGATGATTGAAGGATTCGGCGGTTTCCCCGTTCACCTCGACATTGCCGCGCTTGATAGCTTCGGCCATGCGGCGGCGTGAGCCGATGCCGGCTTCGGTCAGCGCTTTGAGGAGCGGTTTGGTGGACATATAACAACCTGCCGTAAGCTATAAACGTAAAAAGAGAGGGTTACTTAAGTATAAATCCTGCGGGGAATAAAGGCCAGCGGTAGATGCTATAAGGCGTCTTTGTCCGGGGAGCGGGTTGATAGTCTTTTCTTGAGGCGCTGGATGAGCCGGATAACGACAATTAAAAATCCTATCCCCACCAGTACCCACGGCGCCAGCACCATAGCCTTGTTTACGATGAGGACTTTACCGCCGATAGCTACGGGCGCGCCGCTATCGGTAGTTTCGAATTCCGAGCTGGACAGGTCCGACCACTGCTCAAGGCCTCCCTCGGTGGCGTAGGACCAGGCGCGGAAATAGTATAGCTGGTTGGGATTGAGGCCGGTGATGTTGGCGGAAGTGCCGGAGCCGAAATAGCCGGGGCTGCCCGATGTCGGACTGCCGGGATAGCCGGTGGTATCGTAACGTATCGTCGTGCTGTCAAAGCCGGTGCCGTTCGTCCAGGTCAGATATACCCAGTCGGCCCCGTGGATGACGGCCGTCAGGCCGGCAGGCCCGTCCGGCTTGGTCAGGAAGGTCTGCTCGCCGCCGTAGTCCCACCCCGCCGAATTATGGGCTATCGCCCGGTAGTAATAGAGTTCACCCTTGGTAAGTCCGGTCAGGTTGTCTGTAAAAGGCCCCGCGCCGAATGAGCCTGCCTCGGTCCAGTTGGACGAGTAGGGCGGCCCCGACGAGTCTGTATCCCACTCAAAGCCCCTCGTATCGGCGTTCTCGCCTCCGGTGGCGGTAATGGCACCGTTAAGGGTGGCCGTGTCTTCCTCGACCGGAGCGGCGGGACTGGTGGTAACCGAAGGGGTTGAGGGAGCACTTTCCTCGGTATCAAAAGAGAGGAATATAGAAGGACTGCTCTGGTTGTTATAGCTGGTCTCAATCCAGTCGGCGGTTCTGGCATTATCAGAAATCCGGACTTCATCAATGAGACCATCATGTACGTTGTTGATAGAATCACTGCTACTATAAAGTGCGCCAATCAGCACGTCTACAGGGGACTCACCGTAAATGTCACCGAGAAATGTGTTATCCGACTTGTCTAAACTACCATCTACATATATCCGCACCTGTGAAGTACCATCATTGACATAGTGATAGGTAGCAGCGATATGATGCCATCCCGTGTCATTTATAGCCGTATCCGAGTCAAGGAGTTGTGAGCCAGTACCATCTTTGCTTAAATAAAACCGTATCTTGTTATTACCGGCATTGTTTTCAAGCCTGATAAACCAGGCACGTTTCCCATTGAAGCTGTTTTTAGACGCCAGCGTCTGATAGGCGTCGACGATATCTCTTTTTGCCCAGACTTCAACAGTCAAGTCTGTCTTTATTTGCAGGGTAATATCATCACCACAATCAATATAGTCATCCGACCCGTCAAATTCATCCGAGCCGTTTATCTTGCCGGTCGCATCCTGATTGGAAGAAGGCGTCATATTGGGTGTCCCGTCATTCGATTCTATAGTTGAATCGTAATGAGTGCCCGATGTCTCATCAAGATGCTGAACCATCTTGAAGTTGCTGTCCCAGACATCGGTGGCGTTTTCCGAGTTACCGACCCCGTTATTGTCGTAATACATGTAGATATCGGTATTAGTTGTGGGTGAAAGGCTGGGTATCCTTACCCAGGCGGATAAGTTGCCCGATGTATTATTATAGCTCTCAATCTCGTGTGAGAGTCTGGTAACCTCATCGCCCGCCGTAAAGATGATGTCATCGCCGTTGCTCATGGTCTTGCCGATAAGGTCGCTATCGACGACGCTGATAAGCACCGGGAAATCAGTCAGGTTGGTGCTGCCGCTGACATTGGCGGAGTTGATGGTTATTTTCTTGCGGTATTGCCAGTCGGTATCGTACCAGCCGGGGTCGGCCCTGGCGGGAACGGGCCCGATAACGCCGATGACAAATACAATTATCAGGGCAAGTGGTACCAGCCTGATTATAATCCTGTTTAAATAAATAACTAATTCTCGCATACCAGCTAAGCCTGCATTGCGCATAAAAGTAAGGGTTAACACCCAATTCTATTGAAGGTTATCCCTATTTAAGGATACCTTTGCGTCATGAAGAAACGCCTAAAGTTGCGTAAAGTTTCATAAAGATTTCATAAAGTTTATCTAAAGATATTGACATACGGCGAAAGCCCGACCGGATAGTTTACGGTGCGTTCTCGGTAAACTATAGGCGGTGCATTCGTCGAGTGATGCTGTTTGTCCCGTCAGTCTTTTACAACCTGGCAAAGCTGCGATTTGCAGGGGAGGAACCCGGAAATCGGGTCTAGCGTGAGGTCGTCAACGAGCAGGTTTACATTGGCTTCGTCCGGCCATTGGTGCGGTATGGAAACAACACCGGCCATTATGGTATCTGTAACGCTGGCCTTTATCCTGATGCTGCCGCGCGGCGAACTGACCGATACGGTATCACCCGTGTTGATGCCGCGGGGTGCGGCATCGGAGGGGTTGATATCCACCAGAGGCTCCGGCATCAACCGGCGCAGGGGCGGGACGTTACGGAATTGAGAATGGGTGTAAGCTAATACCCTGGCCCCTGAAGTCAGCACCAGTGGATAAGCCTCGGCCAGGTCGGGCCGGCTTAAGGGGCTTTCCGGGGGCTCTTTATATACGGGGAGGGGGTCAAGCCCGTGTTCGGTCAGTACGGAAGAAGCGATTTCTACCTTGCCGGATGGCGTATCAAAACCCGCTTTTTCATAGTGTTTTTCCGGTCTTACCGGCAACGGACGTTTGATACCTTCAGGATGCTGCTTCAGGTCTGCGCAGGTTATGTTCAACGGTTCCAGCTTGTAGTTAACGCATTTCTCAAAGTCTCCGTCCCAGAATAAATCGCCGAACCCGAGTCTCCCGGCCAGTTCCGAGTAAATATCCCATTCGGAACGGCTCTCGCCTATCGGTTCTATAGCCGGTTCTATCAGCTTTATGTTCTCGACTCCGAGGTCGGCTATGAGGATATGCCGCTCCAGCCACGATGATATGGGGAGGACTATGTCGGCAAGCTGCGTGCCGGGCGTGTGGAAGTATTCTGTCACGGCGATGAAATCGAGCTTTTTAAAGGTCTCCGCCATGTGGCGGGAGTTAGGGAAAAACTGAACATTGAGTCCCGCCGAGAAAAGGGCTTTGAGGGGGTAAGGGTCTCCGCTCTCAATCTGGTCGACGATGGCGTTGGACTGCATCTCGCGGTATCGTTTTGTCCATATCGGGAAACGTATTGAACCGATGCCCGGTGGCATATCGGCCACCCGCTCGTGCAGGGTAATATCATTTACCGGCTGACCGTGCGGCGTCCACCGGTTGCCGCCGGCTACTTCAATGTTGCCGGTTATGCCGGCGATTAAAATTATAGCCCGGTGGTTCTGCACGCCGTTGGCGTGATGGGTGGTGCTGTTGATAGCCGTAATAATTTTCGCCGGTTTCCGGGTGGCGTACAGTATGGCGGCTTCCCTGATTTTGGCAGCGGGTACCCGGGTTATCTGCTCCGCGCGCTCCGGCGTGTATTCCTGCGCCAGTTTTTTTAATCCCTCGAAGCCGACTGTCCACTTTTCAACGAACTCTTTGTCGTGCAGGTTTTCGTTGATAATGACGTTTATCATGCCCAGCGCTAGGGCGCCATCCGTGCCGGGTCGCACTTGAAGGTGTATATCGGCCCTGGAAGCAATAGTAGTGACGCGGGGGTCGATAACGATGAGCTTGGTTCCTTTATCACGGGCTGCCAGATATCCCAGCCATGATTGAGGGTGCGAGTTCTCTATGCTGGAGCCCCATATCATATTACACCTGGATGCCGGGTCGGGTATGTTGCTCTGCGCGGCGAGCAGGCCGTAATCCGGGCCGTAGGTAAGCTCGGCTGCCATCCACGTGCCGGAGAAGCAGCTGCTGCTCTCGGTGCAGTAGTTGGGCGAGCCAAAGGCGTGCGTCAGCCGGTGGAAGTAGGGGCGGGGTTCCTTGGTATAGGCAACCCAGAAGACCACCGATTCCGGGCCGTATTTATCTTTCGCCGATTGTAGGTTTTCGGCGACGGTGCCCAGGGCCTCGTCCCAGGAGATGCGTTGCCATGAACCTTCTCCCCGCTCGCCTTTACGTTTCACAGGGTACTGGAGGCGGTCCGGGTGGTAAACGAAATCAAGCTGGCCTTTCCAGCGGGGGCAGTAGGCTACCTTATCGTTGACAATATCAATCTTGATAGCTTTTCCATTCTGTACGTGGACTTTGGTCGGGCAGCTGTCTGTGCACATGTAGCATATACCCTCTTTTACTTCTACCGGTTTAGACATAGCAGATTGTTCTCCCCTCTATTTTTAGATAAACACTATCAACTCGTGGTTTTCTGCGGGTTTTTCTTATTATAGCAGGGCTGGTAGGTATGATGAAAATCGTTTTATCAGTACGAATATCTATAAGAGAATATTAAACCGCCTAAAAAAATAACTTATATTATTTGACATAAACGAAATAAGGTACTAAAATTCGTGCATCAAAGTCAGGGAGGTGATGGGCCATGAAAGATAAAGAGGCAAGTTTCTTCCTGAAGCTCAAGGTTGCATTGGAGAAGAGCCGGGTGATTTCCCGGAGTTGCCTCGCTTGAAAGAGCTGAAAGAACAAGTAAACTGCCCGTGAGGCAGTCAGGCAGCTAAATCCGGTCAATGCAGGGTACAATATTCGATTTCTTCGTACAATGGCATCTAACAGAGAGATGCAATCTAAATTGTCGGCACTGTTATCAGGACGTTTCAGTGCCGACAATGAAATTTAACGAGATTATTAACGCGATTGGTAACGTTATAGATACGCTCGATAGCTGGGTGACGGACTATCAGGTAAAAATGTCGCCCGGCTTTCATTTTACCGGCGGCGAGCCGTTCCTGTACGACAGACTCATGGACATACTGGAGTACGTTAGAGGGCGCGGGTGCGATACGGCTCTGATGAGCAACGGCACGCTGATATCGGAAGATACCGTCCGCCAGCTGCGCCGGGCGCAGGTAAAAGAGGTGCAGGTGAGTATCGAGGGGATGCAGGAGGTCCATGACAGCATCAGGGGGAAAGGCACTTTCAAGAAGGCTCTCGGCGGTATTGAAAATCTGCTGGCGGGTGGAGTCGGCACGAGCATAAATATGACCCTGTCCCGACTTAATATCGGGGAGGTGGAAGGCCTGGTGGGGCTGGCCGGGGAGATGGGGGTTGAGGCGGTGACTTTCTCGCGGCTGGTCGCCTGCGGGAGGGGCAACGAGATAAGCGATGAAATGCTGACGCCGCAGGAGCTGGCTGAATTTTATCAGGGTGTATCCGAACAGCAGGGCCGGGGCAAGGTGACGTTTACGTCCCGCGACCCCCTATTCACGGTTTGCGAACTTAAGGAAGATATACCGGAAACAGAATTCCCGGTGGGCGGCTGTGCGGCGGGGGTTTTCGGGATTACCATCGCGGCCGACGGCAGCGTCATGCCCTGCCGCCGCATGGACCTGTCCATCGGCAATATCAGAGAGACGTCTTTCCGTGAGCTCTGGGCGGAGTCGCCGGTATTATGGTCGCTGCGCAATCGCGAGGAATATCACGGGAACTGCGGTTCGTGCTATTACTGGGCGGTCTGCCGCGGCTGCCGGGCCATCGCCCTGGCCTTCGCTAGGTCGCAGGGCAGGGAGGATTTCCTGGGCCCCGACCCGCAGTGTCCCTACTACCGGCCTGTGGTATAATATGAGAAATACCGTACCGGAGATATCAAGGCTGGAAGGAATAGAAGTAGCCCGAAAAGCCGTCGAGGTGGCCAGCGATAAGCAGGCCGGCAATATCGTTTTACTGGACGTTCGCGAGCTGTGCGGCTTTGCGGACTATTTTGTTATCTGCGCCGGTGACAGCCAGCGGCAGGTCCGCACCATATACGATGAAATCCAGCAGGAGCTGAAGAAGGAAAACGTCAGGCCTCATCACCACGAAGGCACGCCCGATTCCGGCTGGCTTTTAATCGACTACGGCGATGTTATCGTGCATATCTTCGATACCGCGCAGCGTGATTTCTATAAGCTCGACGAACTGTGGGATAAAGCCGGGACGGTATTGAGGATTCAATAGACTTTCAGCCGGCCTGTTTAGTCGAAGATTTCACTTTCCTTGAAAAAGATGCCAATCTCTTTCTCCGCGTTTTCCGGCGAGTCCGAGGCATGAGTCGAGTTGCGCTGGACGTCCAGGCCGAAGTCCTTCCTGATTGTTCCCGCGGCGGCCCTGGCGGGGTCGGTGGCCCCCATCAACGTCCTGATTCGCTCCACGGCATTTTCGCCTTCGAAGACGGCCGCCGCGATAGGCGTGGAAATTATATAGTCCACCAGGTCTTT
>CAYPDM010000070.1:0-7595 GCA_964409485.1 uncultured Dehalococcoidaceae bacterium
AGTCGGCGGACCGCTCACCGCTGCCGCTGCCCGAATTCAACCGGGTGCTGGGCGGGGGTCTGGTGGCCGGCTCGCTGGTGCTCATCAGCGGCGACCCCGGAATCGGCAAATCGACGCTTTTATTACAGGCATCCGCTTCCATGGCCAGCGAGCACAGTCGGGTGGTGTACGTCACCGGCGAGGAAACGGTGCACCAGATAAAGCTCCGGGCGGAGAGACTCGGACTGGACGGCGCGGGGCTTTTCATCATGGCGGAGACCGACCTCGAGGCGGTGCTGGAGCAGGCGGAGCAGGTGGGGCCGGGGCTGCTCGTGGTAGATTCCATCCAGACGGTGTACGCCGCGGGCATGGAGAGCGCGGCGGGGAGCATCGGGCAGGTGCGCGAGTGCACTATGCGGCTGATGCAGTGGGCCAAATTCAAGGGCGTGCCGGTCTTTATCACCGGGCACGTCACCAAAGAGGGCGCCATCGCGGGTCCGCGCGTGCTGGAACACATCGTCGACGTCGTCCTGTACCTAGAGGGGGAGGCCTTCAGCGCCTACCGTCTGCTGCGGTGCGTGAAAAATAGGTACGGCTCCACCAACGAGGTGGGCGTGTTCGAGATGAAAGAGCAGGGCATGATTGAGGTGGAAAACCCCTCGCGGGCTTTCCTGGCGCAGCGGGGGGCGGAGTCGATAGGCTCGGCGGTGGTGCCCACGATAGAGGGGAGTCGACCTTTGCTGGTGGAGATACAGGCGCTGACGACGGTGACCGCGTTCGGGATGCCGCGGCGCACCGCCAACGGCGTGGACTTCAACCGGCTGCTGCTGGTGACAGCGGTGCTGACCAAGCGGGCGGGCTTGAAGCTGGGCAACCAGGATATCATGGTCAACGTCACCGGCGGACTGCGGGTAGGCGAGCCGGCGGCGGACCTGGGCATGGCGCTGGCGATTGCCTCCAGCTACCGCGACATGGAAGTGGCCCCGCAGACGGCGGCGGTGGGGGAGGTGGGCTTGAGCGGGGAATTAAGGTCGGTAAATCAGCTGGAACGCCGCCTCAACGAAGCAGCGCGGCTGGGTTTCAAAAGATGTATAGTACCTGAAGTGGGCGCTAAAAGCGTGTCCGCTAAGGATATTGAAATAGTGGCGGTGGGGAGCTTGCGGGAGGCGGTGGCAAAGGGGCTGGTGGGGAGGAGGAGAGGAGAAAATCCCCCTTAGTCCCCCTTTTTCAAAGGGGGAAACTGTGAGGGGAAAATTACGGGATAGGCTACCCGAATGTAGAACGGGGCGTCTAAGAGGGGCGCAGCCCCTCTTCCCAATACCTCCCCCTCTCCTTCGAAGGAGAGGGGGAAACAGGGGGTGAGGTAGAATTAACAGCCATGACCACTAAAAAGCAGAAAGTAGCCGCTATAATAGTGGCGGCGGGGGAGGGGAAAAGGATGGGGGGCGTGGACAAGGTGTTCGCGCCGCTGGGGGGCCAGCCCGTCCTGCTGCGGGCGACACGCCCCTTCCAGCAGTCACCCCTCGTCGACCAGATAGTGGTGGTAGTCAACGGGGAAAAAGAAAACCGGTGCCGCGCGCTGGTGACCGGCCCGGAATGGTCCAAGGTAACGGACGTATGTCTCGGCGGGGAACGCCGGCAGGACTCGGTGGCGGCGGGACTCGAAAGACTCGACGACTTCGACTGGGTCATCATCCACGACGGCGCCCGCCCGCTGGTGACGGCAGACTTAATTGAGCGGGGGCTGGAGGCGGCTAAAGAAACGGGGGCCGCCGCGGCGGCCGTGCCGGTGACGGACACTATCAAGGTCGTGGGGAGGGACGAGATAGTGCGCCAGACGCCGCCACGTCAAAATCTGCGGGCGGTACAGACCCCGCAGGTCTTCCGCTTCGACGTTATCCAGATAGCCCACAAACAGGACGCCCGCGACGTTACCGACGATGCCTCCCTGGTGGAGCGGCTGGGACACAAAGTCAAGCTCTACACGGGGTCTTATGATAATATAAAGATAACCACGCCGGACGACCTCGCGCTGGCGGAAATTTTATTAAAGAAACGTGAAAAATAACATGAGAGCGGGAACAGGCTACGACGCACACCCTCTAACACCGGGGCGGAAACTGGTGCTGGGGGGAGTCCACATACCCTTCGACGAAGGGCTGGAAGGCTGGAGCGACGGCGATACCCTCACCCACGCCGTCATCGACGCCCTGCTGGGGGCGGCGGCGCTGGGGGATATCGGCAGTCATTTCCCATCCGGCGACCCCCGTTATAAAGATATTTCCAGCCTGTCCCTGCTCGAAGAAGTAATAGGAAAGCTGGCGGAAAAGGGCTGGAAAATCGTCAATATCGACGCCACCGTGGCGGCGGAAAGGCCCCGACTTCGCGAGTATATCGACGCCATGCGTCAGAACTTGAGCCAGGTGCTGGGCGTCAGCATCGATAACGTCAGCGTCAAGGCCAGCAGCAACAACGGGCTGGGGGCAATCGGGCGGGGAGAAGGCATCGCGGCACACGCCGTAGCCCTGATAGAAGGCGGTCAAGATGAAGGTATTTAACACTCTCTCCGGCAAAAAAGAGGAGTTCAAGCCCCAGGGCGATACGGTAACGATGTACGTCTGCGGCGTGACGCCCTATGATGACGCCCACCTCGGGCACGCCATGAGCTACATTATCTTTGATGTTATCCGGCGCTATCTTAAATATCGTAAATATAACGTCAGATACGTGCAGAATGTTACCGACATTGACGACAAGATTATAGATAGGGCCAACCAGCGCGGTGTGTCCACGCGAGAGCTGGCGGAGAAATTTACCGCCAGCTATGTAGAGGACATGAAATCACTGAATATCGAGCCGCCCGACGAAAACCCCTACGCCACCGATGTAATACCGGACATGATTGAAGTGATACAGGGCTTAGTAGACAAGGGATATGCCTACCCGGCCGGGGGCAGCGTCTATTTCCGGGTGAGAAACGTGCCCGACTACGGCAAGCTGTCTCACCGCAGCCTGGACTCCATGAGGTCCGGGACAACCTGTGAAATCGGGGGGGAGAAGGAAGACCACATGGACTTTGTCCTCTGGAAGGCGGCCAAGCCGGGCGAACCTTCGTGGGACAGTCCCTGGGGCAAGGGAAGGCCGGGGTGGCACATCGAGTGCAGCACCATGTCGCTGAAATACCTGGGACAGACCATTGACATCCACGGCGGCGGTCAGGACCTGGTCTTTCCGCACCATGAGAATGAGATAGCCCAGTCGGAGAGCTTTACCGGCAAGAAGCCGTTTGCCAGATACTGGCTGCACAATGGACTGGTGCAGCTGGGCAGCGAGAAGATGAGCAAGTCACTGGGGAATTTGATAACGATAAAAGAGGCATTGGAGAGATACAGCGCTGATGCCCTGCGTATCTTTGTGCTCGGCTCCTACTACCGCAGCCCGCTGACCTATACGGAAGAAGCGCTGGAGGCGGCGGAGCGGGGAGCGGAGAGGCTGCGCCACGTAATGTCTGCCAACGATACAGGCAAGGCATCCGGGGAAGCGTTAAACGCCGAACCCTACCGAACAAGGTTCGTCGAAGCGATGGATGACGACTTCAATACCGCCCAGGCGATTGCGGCGCTTTTCGACCTGGCACGGGAGATAAACCGCGCCGACGAAGCGGGGCATAACGCGCAGCAAGCCCGCGAAACGCTTAAAGAACTGGGCGGGTTGCTGGGGCTGACCTTCGAGTCGCCGGAAGAAGCGCCGCTGGAAGCGGCGCTTCAGGAACAGATTAATAAACTCATCGGAGAAAGAACCGCTGCCCGCAGGGAGAAAAACTGGCAGCTTGCCGACGAGATACGCAATAAGCTCGATAAACTCGGTATAGCGCTGGAAGACAAGCAGGAAGGCACGGTCTGGAAGCGGAAGAGATAATCAAGCCTTACTCCGCCAGCACCCTTCTAGAACAGGCCATACCCACTCCTTCCAGACCGAAAACGATGATAAAAGCGGCCGCCAGCATTACCAGGTAATCTAGCCTTGCTTCTGTCAAACCGAGGCCGACCACAACAAAACTGACGGCATAAATGATAGTTATCAGGTGGTCGAAGACCATGGTTCGTATGCTCAACGACTCCTGCAATTTTCTAACTGCCAGCCCCTTCCTGCGGATAGTCCAGATATTCCATATGATAAACGGCAGCAGGATAACCGAAAGGTAAGCGCTGATTACAGGTACACCGAAGAAAACGATAATAATGATGTTCACATAACACATTATGAGCAAGATGACGTAAAGAATACCCGCCTTTTCCCCACCCAGCCTGACCGCCAGATTATTCTTGCCGTAAAGCCTGTCCGACCTGATATCAGGGATTTCATTCATTAAGATGACCAAAAAGACACTGATAGCCCCGGGGAGTGATGCCAGCGTGACCACGGTATCGAGGTGCCCGGCCTGTAGATAATATCCGGTGATGGTGGCCAGCCAGCCGCAAGTAAACGCGATACAGATTTCACCCAGACCGCGGTAGGACAGCTGGAGAGGCCCGGCAGTGTAGAAACAGCCGATAATGATGGCCGCTGCCCCCAGAGGTACAGTCAGAGGCCCGGTATGGAAATAGAAATAAAGCGATAGACCGATAGCCATAGCGAAGGCGAGAAAGATATAGGCAGCGATGATGGCGTGGCGGCGGGGGATTAGCCCCATAGTCAAGATGCGGCTGCCGCCGGAAAGCATATGATAGTCCGTATTAGTTAAATCGGTAGGATAGTCGTAATACTCGTTGACGAGGAAAGTCATCAACATGATGCAGATGACGGCTATTGACGAGAGGAGCAGTATTAACCAGTCGATAGGGCTACCCTGACTCCAGGCAATGACGGCGCCCAAGAGAAAGGGAAGCACGCCGCGAGCGGTAGCCCCCAGACGGAAAAGAGTGAGCCAGGAAAGCAGCCCCTTCCTGAACAGTATAACCTGTTCCAACTTATCTCTCCTGTTTTAAGTTTCCCCTGCTATGGCAGTCCAGACAATGATTATAGCCTCCGGAAAACGAACGAGGGATTTTTACGAACGGTGGAAAGCGGCGCAAGAAGCGTTTATTGATTTAATACAGACGTTATGCAAAAGAAGGCACTGCCCGTGCCTTCCCTGTTCAATTTTACGCACAAATAATCATGCCAGTTATCCGTGTGTTGTCAAAATTACCTGATATTATCACGTAAGCCTTGGTTCACTTCAGACCTACTGACGGATAACCTGCTATACAGGATTCACGAAAAAGATGCCGATTACGGTTACAATATTATTACCGAAGGAGCGACGCAGGAGTATTAGCCTTTGCCGATACGAAACACCTTGGTGCCGCAGCCGGGGCATACCCCTTGAGTTGCCGGGCGCCCATTCTTGAGGGTAACCGACTTGGGATTTTTAATTTCTACCTTTCTCCTGCACTTCATACAATAAGCCTGCATCTCCGCACCTCCTTTGTTATCCTGCCAAGCAGAGTAGCAAACCCGCTCGTATTTGTCAATAGCGGTTAGCCTGAAAACGACACTATTTCTCAACTAACGGCTTTTATTTTTACCTCGTTGCCTATGCTAGCCTTGAGAAAGGCGCCGGCGACATAGGCATCAGCCAGACCGAAATCGGAGGTAAAAGTTATGACGGCATCCATGGCATCTACCGCGAATCAGGGACCTACCCGGAGCGATACTATGGAGAGGACGAGGAAAATGACCACCAGGGCGATGGTAAGCTGGAAGAGCGTTTTTTCCACGCCGCGCTTGGTGCGAAATACCGTGTCCGCCTGGCCGAAGATACCACCCAGGCCGCCGCCCCGCACCTGAAGCATGGCGACCATTATCAGGGCCACGGCCACGACAATCTGCGCTATATATAAATAAGTTGCCATTCTTTATTCTCCAGTTGCCGGATTTCAGGCTTCAGCAAGCTTCTGCTTCAGCGCTTCATTAACCAGCTGCGGGTTAGCACGACCCCTGGTTGCCTTCATTACCTGACCGACCAGGAATTTCAGGGCCGTTTCTTTCCCGGCTTTATAGTCGGCAACAGGCTGTACATTAGAGTTTATCACCTCAAGCACTATTTTCTCAAGCTCTTGAGTGTCACTAATCTGGCTTAAGCCGCTTTCTTTGATAATTTCATCGGCGGTCCGGCCGGTTTTGAACATATCTTCAAGAACCGTTTTGGCCGTGGCCGCGTTAACGGCGCCGTGGGAGCTCAATATCAGCCCGGAAAGCATCGGCGGGGCTACCTTTTTTCTGAACCCGTCAATATCTATATTATCGGCGTTGATGATACGGCTGACTTCGCCGAGGAGCCAGTTGCTCATCTCCTTCGGCGATATTTCCTGGCTGACACCGGCGCCTTCTTCGAAGTATTCCGCCATGGCTTTCGAGCCGGTGAGTAAATCGGCATCGTAACGCGGCAGTCCGTATTCGGCCATAAAGCGGTCACGCCGGGCTTCGGGCAGCTCGGGTAGCTTTTTTCTGACCTCCTCCACCCAGTCGCGCCCGATAATCAGCGGAGGCAGGTCCGGCTCGGGGAAGTAACGGTAGTCGTGGGCGTATTCCTTGCTGCGCTGGGAGACGGTCTTGACCTTGTCCTCCACCCAGCCCCGCGTTTCCTGCACGAGTTTCTTCCCCTCGGCCATGGCCTTCCTCTGGCGTTTAGCTTCGTACTCCATGGCCAGGTAAACCGCCTTAAAGCTGTTCATATTTTTAACTTCCACCTTGGGGGTGAACTCTTTACCGCCTTCGGGGAGGAGGCTGATATTGGCATCGCAGCGGAAGCTGCCTTCCTCCATGTTGCCGGTAGAAACCCCCAGGTACTGAAGAATGGTGCGCAGCTTGATGAGGTACTGCCGGGCTTCTTCCGGGGAACGCAGGTCCGGCTCGCCGACTATTTCCATGAGGGGACAGCCGGAGCGGTTGATATCCACCAGGCTGTAGCCTTCTCCATCCGGGGAGGCACGGTGCAGCAGCTTGGCGGTATCTTCTTCCAGGTGAACGCGGGTAATGCCTATTTTCTTTGTCTGTCCATCGACTTCTATGGTGAGCCATCCCTTCTGGCCGATGGGCGCATCGTACTGGGAAATCTGGTAGCCTTTCACAAGGTCGGGATAGGGGTAGTTTTTACGGTCGAACTTGGTGTATTCGGAGATGGGGCTATTGAGGGCGAGGGCCGTCATCATGGTGTATTCCACCGCCTGGCGGTTGATAACGGGGAGGACGCCGGGCATACCCATGCACACCGGGCAGACGTGCGTATTAGGCAGCGTGCTGGCATAGTCCGCGCTGCAGCGGCAGAACATCTTGCTCTTCGTTAACAGCTGGGCATGGACTTCCAGCCCGATGATGGTCTCGTAATTCATAGTTACCCTATCCTGAAAAACAACATATCCAGTATAACAACAATAGGCGTGGCTGACAAGGAAGGGTGCGGCGGCAAGTATATAAAGTGTGCCCGTGATATGCTATAATTTTGAGGTCAGCGCGGGGCCGTAGTTCAATCGGGAGAACGCCTGCTTTGCAAGCAGGAGGTAGGGGGTTCGAATCCCCCCGGCTCCACTTAAGCGGACGAAACCCTTATTGTTGACAACGTGTTTTTTAAT
>CAYPDM010000071.1:0-7562 GCA_964409485.1 uncultured Dehalococcoidaceae bacterium
GTCGTCTCCAACGCTTCCTGCACCACCAACGGCATCGCCCCACCCGTCAAGGTGCTGAACGATAACTTCGGCGTCAGCAAGGGACTGATGACCACTATCCACTCGTATACCAACGACCAGGTGGTGCTGGATACCATCCACAAGGACCTGCGCCGGGCGCGTGCCGCCGCCCTGAACATGATACCCACCACCACTGGGGCCGCCAAGGCCGTAACCCAGGTTATCCCGGCACTTCAGGGCAGGATTCACGGCCTCGCCTTCCGCGTGCCGACACCCACCGTCTCGGTTATCGATTTCGTCTGCGACCTTGAGAAAGAGGCGACCGTAGAGGAGGTCAACCAGGCTTTGAAGAAAGCCGCCTCCGGCCCGATGAAGGGCATCCTTGAGTTCTGCGAGGAGCCGCTCGTCAGCATGGACTTCAAGGGCAATCCCCACAGCTCCATCATCGACGGCCCCGGCACCATGGTCATCGGCGGCAACATGGTCAAAATCCTGGCCTGGTACGATAACGAATGGGGCTACAGCTGCCGCTTGGGAGATTTAGCCGTCTTCATGGCCTCCAGAGGACTATAGAGGTAAATTTGAATCACCGGTGAAGGTGCGGGATGGATGGGACCTGTAATAAAATCCGGGAAGCGATAAAACCGCACGGTTACAAATTTAAAACCGTATCCATCGCGCACCTGCCTGATGTACAAGAATCAGTCGGTAGACTTGTCAGGCAAGGATTAATCAATAAGCAATTATACGAAAAATGGCATTTTTATTTAAAGACCAATGATATACTGCCGGAAGCGAAGACAATCATTGTCTTTGCAATGCCTCAACCCCTTACCCGTCTCAAGTTTGAGTGGCAAGGAAGGATTTTTACCGCAGACATTCCGCCTACTTATTTCACCAAAGTGGACGATTCTTGCGCCGAAAGTATTTTAAAAAGCATACTGGAGACCAGCAGGCACAGCGTAGTAAAAGCTCACCTGGCACTGAAAACGCTCGCCGTCCGAAGTAGTCTGGCCGAATACGGTAAAAATAACATCAGCTATGTGCCGGGAATGGGGAGCCTCTGCCAATTGGTTGCCTTTTATTCCGACTGTCCCTGCGAAGAAGACAACTGGCGGGAACCCATATTAATGAAAGACTGCGATTCCTGTTCGCTGTGCCGCGAGAACTGTCCGACCGGTAGTATTCCAGCCGACCGTTTCCTGATTCACGCGGAAAACTGCCTGGGTTCCCTCAACGAGAAAGAGCCGGATCTCCCTTACTGGGCCAAGTTCCAGCCGGGCTGGCCTAATGCCCTCATCGGCTGCATGGCCTGCCAGTTCGTATGTCCGGTGAATAAGCCATATCTGCATAACATTATAGAAGGCCCGTCGTTCTCCGAAGAAGAAACCGGCCGTATCCTTCACAAAACGCCCTGGGAGGAACTACCTCCAGAGACCCGACAGAAACTGGACGACCTCTATTGGGCTTTCCCGCTTCTGGCGCAATCCCTCAGTGCCCTCATTGAAAAACAAAGGGTAATTACATACGGCTAGCTATTGTCAATTTTATCCGGCAACGATATAATTGATGCCGGGTGTACTTTAGTACTGATTGACAAGTTATTGCGGAATTGCGTAAAATAGGAAAACTGCCTAATTAAGGTGGGTTATGAAATTAGTTGTTGTTGGCTTCGGACAATGCGGCGGCAGAATCGCTGATGAGTTTGCCCGACTTAATCGTAGAGCCCGTGGTTTACGCGGACTAAATATTGTTACCGGCGCCTATGCGGTCAATACCGACCGCGCCGACCTTAGCGGTCTCACTACTATAAAATCTGATTATGACCACCGCATTCTTATCGGCGGCAGAAAGACCGGCGGCCACGGTGTCGGGAAAATCAACGAGCTCGGCGCCGAGATTGCCCGGGAAGATTCCGATAAAGTCATCGAGACGATAAGGAACTCCAGGTATTTCCAGGAAACCGATGCTTTCCTTCTCTGTGCCGGGGCTGCCGGCGGCACCGGCTCCGGTGCCATATCGGTCATGACCCAGCAGATAAAAGAACGTTACGTGGACAAGCCTGTCTACAATCTCATCGTCCTTCCCTTTGAACACGAAGAAGCCACCGAAGACAGGACGGTCTATAACGTGGCCACCTGCCTGAAATCCAGTTACCTGGTTGCCGATGCTATATTCCTGGTAGATAACCAGAGGTACGTTAGCAAAGACACCTCTCTCCGGCACAATCTCGCCAAGATAAACTCGAACATCGTTCAGCCGTTTTTTAACCTGCTCTGCGCCGGCGAGGAGATTAAGTCCCGGTACATTGGCGCCAAGATACTGGATGCCGGTGATATAATACAGACACTCGTCGGCTGGACAACCCTGGGCTACGGTCATTCCAATACCCCGGTATTTAAATCGCTTTTCTCATCGAGTCGCCACTTCAGAAACAAAGCCACGGAAACCCAGAAAGGGACCCAGGCACTGGACGAAGCCGTCAGCGGACTGTCCGTTAAATGCAACCCGCTGGACTCCAAGAGGGCCCTCTACCTCGTTTCCGCTCCCTCCAGGGAAATCAACGTAGACCTGATAAAAGAACTGGGCACTTACATCAAAAACATGGCCCCGGAAGCAGTAATTAGAAGCGGCGATTACCCCAGGGAAAAAGGCGGCATGGATGTTACCGTGATACTTTCTGAAATGAGCGATGTGGAAAAGGTCAGGAACTATTTCTCCAAAGCTATGAACCTCATTGCGGAACAAAAGAAGCGCCAGGAAGGTGTAGTAAGCACACAGCGAGGGATTGATATTACGATAAAAGACATTCCCTCGCTGTTATAATCAGATTATTCAGTTAAGAACACTTCTACAACTTCTTAATACCTCACCCTGTTATATTTAATACGGCCGGTTTTCACCTGACGAACAGTTTTACCGGCATTTCCAAAGACAGTACTTTCCTTAAAGATATCCGTAAATTATAATTATCTGGCTATCTTGGAATAGATTTGCCAGGCCTGCTCGATAGTATCGTCGCGGACTTTCCAGGCCCTGGTACCATTTTCTTCACGGACCCTGGCAGCCTCGGCTACAGTCGACTCGAAAGCCCTGCTGGCTGCTTCTTCGGTATTTTTAAATGATTCCTCCGCCCGTGTTATCGCCCCTTCACGGGCTTTGGCGGCTTTGGCAATAGCTTCATCACGGTCCTGCATAGCTTGAGCTACAGTAGCTTCATAAGCCCTGTAAGCTTGCTGTTCCGCACGCTTGTAAGCCTTGGCTACCTGCACTTCATTTTCGTGGTAAGCCTTAGCCACCTGACGCTCGGCATCCATATAGGCTGCATAAGCCTTTTCGGCTTGGCTCATTACCTCGTCAAGCGGGCTTTTCGGTTTCTCTTCTACTGCTCCCGGAGCTTCTACGACCGCTTCAGTGGGCGTTTCGGCTTCCCCCTCTGCTGGAATAGAGGACTTCTTAATTCGCTCTTTCTGGTTAGCCACCAGGCACCTCCTTTAATTTATCTTATTAGCTTCATAGCTTCATTATCTTGAAAGATACAGGTGATAATTACTGGGCCACCACTTAGTGCCAAGTATATTGCTCGCCCTGTAAAAAGTCAAGCACATTATTTTACTTCTCACACAGCTATACCGCAATCATTAGTATTTATTTTGTAATGCTAAACAGCCAAACGGCAATGGATTACTTATTTGTCTTTATCGGTGTCTTTAGCCTCGTTATCTTTTTTTGCCTGTTTAGGCTTCTTATTCTCATACATCCTGGCCAGAGATTCCAGACGTGCTTCCATTTTACCCTTGGGCTCTCTGCTCGCTCTTCCCAACTCTTTATCCGGCTCTTCCTTTTTATCCGGTTTCTCTTCTTCCTCTATCTTATCCACCACTTCCGGTACGCCGTCTATCGCCGCCTCCGCAGCCTCAAAGGCCGCCTCCCTCTCGTCCTCGGCTTTCTCTAACACTTCGGTCAATGCCTCTTGAGTCAAAGGTTCTTCCGCAGCCTCGCTCGTCTCTTCGCTCTCCTCTTCACCCCCTTTTCCCTGTCCCCTGTTCAAAGCTTCATCATAGGCTTTAAAGGATGCCTCGGCGGTATCCCTGGCAACCTGTCCGGTGGCTTCAGCCCGGCTTATCGCTTCTTTGAAGGCAGATATAGACACTCCGGCCGCTTCCCTGGCCACCCTGGCTGACGCTTCTGTGGCTTCCTTCACGGCTTTTACGGTTCTCTCGGCCGATTCTCTGGCAGCCTTTATCAGTGTCTCCGTCACTTCTCTCGAGGTTCTTACCGCAGCTTCAGCCGCTTCTTTGGTTTCCCGGCTTATCTCTTCAGCCCGGGCTATGGCTGCTTGTATTTCCTTCTCTGAAGCCTCGGCTGTTTCCCTGGCGGTAGCGATGGCGGCTTCAATGGCTTCCCGGACAACTCTCGTTGACTCCTCGGCCGTCTCTTTAGCCGTCTTGCTCATCTCCCCGGCTTTAGCCACCGCGGCTTCGGACTCTTTCTTTGATGTTTCGATAGCCTCCTGGGCTGCCCTGGCCGATTCATCCGCAGCCGCTTTAGCCGCGTTACTTACTTCCTCAATTCTGGAAATAGCTTCCCGATACTCATTCGCCGAAGCTTCAGCCCTATCCCTGGCTTCCTTGCCTATTTCTTCCACTTTTGAAAGGACTTCCCGTGATTCTTCTACCGATTCATCAGCGGCCTGGCGGGCGCTTTGAGCCGCCGCTTCCGAGACTTCCTTTGCAGAACTCGCCGCCGCTTCCGAGACCTCCTTTGCAGAACTCGCTGACGCTGCAGCGGCTTCACAGGCATCCCGGGCGGATGCTTCTACCGTCTCCCGGGCTTGTCTGCCATCCTCTTCAGCCTGGACTATCGCCTCCTGGATTTTACTTACCGCCTCTCCGGTGGTTTCCCTGGTTTCCTGGCTAACCTGCTCAACTCTGGCCAGCGCGTCCCAGAACTCCTTCGCGGATGCCGTAGCATTATCCCTGGCTTCTCTGCTTATCGTGTCAACCCTGGCTGCAGCCTCCTGCGCCGCCTTTATTGCAGCTTCGGAGGCTTCTTTGGCTATTTTAACGGCTGCATCAGCCGCCGACCGGGCATCCTCGGCTACCTCATCGGCCCTGCGTTTCGTCTCTTGAGAGGCCTTTTGCGAGGCTTCACCAGTCAGCTTGGCCTCCCGGCCAATCGCCTCCACCCGTTTCATGGTTTCCTGTGACGCCCTCTGGGCGGCCTCGGCGACTTCCCTGGCAACCTTGCTGATTGTCTCCGCCCTGGCAGCCACTTCCTCGGCCGCTCTGGTCGCCACTTCGGCAGATTCACGCGTAGATTTACTCGTCTTTTCCGCCCGACTTACCGTTTCTTTAGCCGCTTTATTGGTTGTTTCTGCCGCCTCTCTGGTTTCCCTGGCCATCCTGTCTGCCCGGCTGGTAGCCTCCTTGGCGGCCTTAATCGAATCGTCAGCGGCCTCCTTGGCCATCTTGACCGATGCCTCGGCCGTACTCACCGCTTCATCCGATGCTTCCCTGGCAGCCTCCGCCGTCTTCTTGGCCTCACGGCTCATCTCGTCGACGCGGCTCAAACCATCCTGGGACAGCATTAAGGCCGATTCTGCCGCGTGCATTGCCTCGCCGCTTATCTTCTCGGCCCGTGCTATAGCTTCCTCGAAAGCCTTGGACATCGATTGAGCGGTTTCTTTCGGCCTCCTGGCCACTTCTTCCGCCTGGGCTATAGCCTCATTGGCCGTCTTTATCGCCTCTTCGGCAGCCTCCCGGGCCTCCTGGCTTATCTTCGCGGCGCGCGTGGTCGCTTCCTGCGCCGCCCTGGATGCGGACTCCGCCGCTTCCCGGGCCGCCTTGCCGATTTCCTCGGCGCGATGCGCCGCTTCCATGGCGGTCTTCGTTGATTTCCCGGCTGCTTCTCTGGCCGCCCGACTTAACGTTTCGGCCCGGGCTACCGCCCTCTCGAAGTCGCCGATATTCCCCTCTACATCTTCTTTCAATTCAGGAGACATCCGTCAACCCTCTCTATGTAATCCTGATATACAACTCCCAGTATAGCATATTCTATTATAGACTCATGAGTTTTTCAATAAATATACAGGCTTTTATTAAGTATATAGCAATTATGTAATATACCCCGGTAGTACTAAAATATATTATCCAGACTACTGTAAGGACGATTGACATTCTTATGCCATTATGTTAAAAATAACATAACTCTATATCATTGAGGTGTAAGATGAAATTAGTGGTTATTGGACTAGGGCAATGTGGCGGCAGGATTGCTGATGAGTTCGCCCGGCTTAACGGTAGAGCCCGCAGCCGGCGTGGAATGACTATAATTACAGGTTGCTTTGCGGTCAATACGGATGCCGCCGATTTAAGCGGTTTATCCAGCATCAGTAATGACCATCGCCACCGAATCCTCATCGGCAGCCGCAAGACGGGCGGCCACGGTGTCGGCAAAATCAACGAGCTCGGCGCCGAGATAGCCAAAGAAGACGCCGATAAAATCATCGACGCCGTCAGGGCCACCAAGAGGTTCTTTGAAACTGATGCCTTCCTGCTTATCGCCGGGTCCGCGGGAGGCACCGGCTCCGGTGCTATTTCCGTGATAACACAGCACCTGAAAGAACGCTATATTGACAAACCTATCTGGAACCTGATTGTCCTCCCCTTCGAGCATGAAGAATCGACCGAGGAGAGGACCGTTTTCAACGTAGCCACCTGCCTCAAGTCATGCTATTCTATCGCCGATGCCGTCTTCCTCGTAGATAATCAAAGGTATGTGCGGAAAGACTCGTCCATCCAGAGCAACCTGTCTAAAATCAACAGCATGATAGCCGAGCCGTTTTATAACATGCTCTGCGCCGGCGAAGAGAAAAAGTCACGCTATATCGGGGCCAAGCTGCTCGATGCCGGTGACATTATTCAGACGGTGGTCGGCTGGACCGTTATCGGCTACGGCAAGACGCAGGCTCCGCTATTCAAGTGGCCTTCCGAGTGGAGAAGCGATTTCCGCAAGAAGGGCACGGAAATTCAGAAAGGCATCCAGGCCATGGACGAGGCCATCAGCGAGCTATCCCTCAAATGCAACCCCGCCGATTCGCGCCGCGCCCTGTACCTGGTCTCCGGTCCCGCCAAGGAAATGAACATGGACATGGTAAAGGAAATCGGCGACTACATGAGAGATATCGCCCCCGAGGCCATTATCAGGAACGGCGATTACCCCAGGGAGAGGGGCCTGATTGACGTTACCGTGCTCCTGTCCGAGCTAAGTGACGTAGAGAAGGTCAGGGACTACTATTTGAGGTCGACCGACCTTATTCCGGAGTTCAAGAAACGGCAGGAGGAGACCGAGGACAAGCTAAGAGCCCTTGATGATGTTTCTAAAGATATACCCTCCCTGCTGTAATTAAGACTAAATCTCACGTATTTAATGGGGGGCTGATGCCCCCCTTTCCTTTTTCCCCTACCTTCCCTCACCCCCTCGTTGGTTATCTTTTCCCAGCCATACCGCCCTCGCACCATCTGCGGCTTAACCCGTGGTTACTTAACCCCCTCCCCCTC
>CAYPDM010000072.1:0-7507 GCA_964409485.1 uncultured Dehalococcoidaceae bacterium
TCTCCCCCGTCTCCCCCATAGTATAATCAGGCTCCTGAACAATTCCAGAACCTGCTTCTATATGGACGGTCTCGGGGTTAGGCCGGCTGGGTATGGCGCTCCTGCGTGAACTCTGTGTGTATTTTCAATTAAAGTATTTATCGATGGTTTCACCGGGAATAAAAGATACAACCTGACTCAACGGGTGTACTCGATATCAGGGGCTGGTCACACGCTGCCGTGCCAAATTGTAGATAGGGTATCTTTGTGTTATAATTCCAAGCAAAGTACCGAGGGGAAAACAACTGTTAAAGGTATCGGAACAGGGTAAATGAATAATTTTAAATTTTCCCCGAAGCTTCTTATCGGCTTACTCGTCGCCGTGTTCTTTTTTGTTGCTTTAAGCTTCCGGATTTTTCTCCCTTACGACCAGGTTTTCAGCAGTGAATGGATAAAGTTTACCAGTATTGACGCCTATTTCCATATGCGTCTGGTTGATAATCTGGTACACAATTTCCCCATGCTCACTAACTTTGACCCCTACTATATTTATCCTCAAGGCGTCGTGCTGGGCAATACTTCTTTCTTTGACTGGTTCCTGGCCGGTATTATCTGGGTGATTGGACTCGGTTCACCGACACAGCAAACCGTAAACACGATTGGAGCCTATTTCCCGGCAATCCTGGCTGCACTGACGGTTATCCCCGTTTACTTTATCGGCAAGGCGCTGTTCAATCGCTGGGCTGGCGTAATTGCGGCGGCTTTAGTAGCTGTGTTACCCGGTGAATATATCGGGCGGTCGATACTCGGATTTACCGACCAGCATGTTGCCGAGACCTTGTTCAGTACCGTAGCCGCCCTTTTCCTAATCCTGGCGGTGAAAACGGCGCACGAAAGGCAGCTGACTCTCAGCCACCTGATACACGGCGACCGGGCAATAATTACCCGGCCCCTGGTCTATGGTTTATTTGCCGGTATTTTCCTGGGCATGTATCTCATCACCTGGCTGGGTGCCTTGCTCTTTGTTTTTATTATTTCTCTCTATTTTATAATTCAGTTCATCATCGACCACCTGAGGCATAAGTCTTCCGACCATCTGGGCATTGTGGGCGTCATATTATTCCTGGTTGCCTTCATTATTTACCTGCCATTTTCGCCACGCTTGGACTTTTCCACTATTGCCATGGTCATTGCAGTATTTATCCCTGTGGTTCTATGCGGTGTCTCATTCCTGATATCGAAAAGGAAATTTAAAGCGATTTATTACCCGCTATTCCTGATAGTAATCGGGGTAGCTTTCACAGCGGTATTATACGCTATCTCACCTAACACCCTCGAGACGATGCTAGCTAAATTCGGGGATGTCTTCATCCCGGGAGGGTCTTCAGCCGCCACCACGCTCGAAATGCAGCCTTTCCTTTCGCCGCAGGGTAGCTTCTCCACGGGCGTTGCCTGGGGCAACTATACCACCAGCTTTTTCCTGTTTCCCTCGTGGCCTGTTCCCGGTTTCGCCTTTATTGCATTCATCGCCTTAATCTGGCTTTATATCAAGCGGCGGAGTGATGAAAAGCACCTCCTGTTCTTTTTCGTCTGGACCCTGATAATACTGGTGGCGACACTGGTACAGCGCCGTTTTGCCTATTACCTCGTGGTCAACATTGCCCTGCTTTCCGCTTATCTTTCCTGGCAGGCAATCTGGCTGGCCGGTCTCAAGAAACTGGAGCTGAAGTCCGGGCAGGTGCCGGAAAGCCCCCGTGTGGAAGGTAAAAAAGCCGGCACGAAAGAGGAGCATAAGAAAATCTGGGGCGTTAATATATACTACATCAATAGTGCTTTAGCGGTGATTATAATTTTCTTCTTTGTGCTCTTCCCTAACATCGTCAAGGCGAAGGAGGTTGCCTCGGAAGCACGCTTCGCCCCCTCGGATGCCTGGCAGGCTTCCCTCTCCTGGATGAAAGATAATACACCGGAACCCTTTGGCGACTCCGATGCCTACTATCAAATCTCCGAGGTGCCGGCGGGCCTGACGAGCAGCCGGCCGAATGAAGGAGCCAGCACTGAAGAGCTTTTAGAATGGGTGAGATTATTAAGAGAGCAGGTTGACTACCCCGAGTCCGCTTATGGGGTGCTGTCCTGGTGGGATTACGGGTACTGGATTACATATATCGCCCACCGTTCGCCCAACGCCAATCCCGGTCAGAATCCGGCTGCGTTAACGCTGATAGCTCGCTTCTTTATGTCTGAGGAAGAATCCGCAGCGGGGGAGATAATGCAGAGTTGGGACTCATCTTACGTAGTACTCGACTACGCGATGGCCACGTCCAAATTCTGGGCAGTGGCTACCTGGTCGGGTCGGGATGTTGATGAATTTACTGGTGCCTATTACTTGCCTCACGAGGGTCAACTCGTACCGGTACAATTTTACTATCCCGCATATTACCGGACTACGCTGGTAAAACTCTATAATTTTAACGGCAATGCTGTTACTGACGAGAGCCCGTTGGTGATTACATACGAGAATAAAGTTGACCGTGCCGGTAATCGCTACAGGCAGGTGACGGAAATAAATGAGTACGACAGCTATCAGGAGGCGCTTAACCACGTTGAAAGTGAGGGGCCGGATAATCACATTATCGTGGGGGTTAACCCCCTCGTCAGCCCGGTGCCACTGGAGGCGATGCAGGACTTCAAGCTGGTTTACAGTTCCGAGTCCGGTATATCAAACCAGGAAGTAGGCATGATACCGGAAGTGAAAATACTTGAATACCTCGGGGACTAGCCGGATTGCGGGTTGGTGCAGCCCATGTTTTCGAAGATTAAAGAGCGGATACCCAAATCTGCATATTTAATGCTGCCGGTAATGGCGTTGGCGTTCTATATCGCCTTTATACCGCACCAGGATTACCCTTACCCCGTCCATATTGATGATTGGATACACTGGGCTCATTCGGAAGCAATACTGGAAGCGGGCAGCCTTAATTACGTTAAACCATTTATCGGTGAAGGCACCATAAGTATCAGTTCCAATCTGGAGCTGGGCTTTCAATTGTTCTGGGGTGTTTTCCATAGTGTCAGCGGAATTTCCTGGTTGACCATCTTTCGATTTTTCCCGGGGCTTATTTTAGTCTTCATCGTGCTCGCCGTATATATCATGGCTCACCGGCACGGGTTCGGCTGGGAAGCCGCCTTTTTCACCTGCCTGATACCGACCACGGTGGGTATTTTGGGGCCCGCCTTTATCGTACCCGTCGCCATGGGGCTGCTCTTTATACCGCTTGCCCTGTTTGTTGTTTTTAACTTCCGCGGTTTCTGGACTTACGTGGTACTCTTTATCTTTAGCTGTTTCTTGGTAGCTATACACGCCCCGTCCGCAATTTGTCTGGTTATCGTCCTCCTGCCGTATATTGTCCTGAACTTAAAAGGTAGCTTCCTGCACAGCCTGGGTATATTTCTGGCGTTAGCCATTCCCTTCCTGGTGCCGTTCCCCTGGATATTAGACATGTTACTGCCGACGGCGCAGAAGTTACTTACACCGCAGGTCCTTCCCGATTATGTTGATTTTCCGCGTATCATCCGGACCTATGGTTATTACCCCGTCGGGCTTTGCCTGCTGGGCACCCTGGTGCTGGCTGTAAAGGGCGGCAAGCAGAATTATAGCCTGATATTCGGTCTGTTGCTGCTGCTGTTGATGCTGGTGGTCTTTTTTACCTTTCATTACGGAATATCTATTATGTATGAGCGCGGGCTCATGTTCATGATGTTGATGGTGGGCATCGTCGCCGGCGCCGGACTCATGGCTGTAAAGAACCTGCGCCTGCCGGAGAGTCTTAATTCCATTGCACGGGTGTCTAAATACACACGCTATGTAGGCTGGTCCCTGTGCGTGATTCTGGTGGGCGTAACCCTGTTTATTGCCATCCCCGACCGGCATGAACTTCCCTATTACCATATGATTGATGATAAAGAGTACGAGGATTTCGTCTGGATAAGGGATAACGTGGACGAGGGCTACGACAAAGCGATACTGGACCCGTGGAAGGTGACCCCTTTTACGGTGATAACCGGGATACCGGGCTACAGCCGGATACATACCGCGCCGACGGAAAAGGATGTTCAGGCGCGTATATTTCTGGACGGGGGGTGCGGCAATACCACGTTTTTAAAGGAAAACGGGATTTCCCTCGTTTATTGCCCCGGGGGATGTTCCAATCCGGATTTAGTCGAAATTAGAGAAGGGATTTTTGTCCTGAAAAAATGATAATATTAAGTACAGGTAAAGCATGACGAATATAGGCACCGTACTCCCCTGGTTCCCTTCCCACGCTGCGGGAGAGTCTATTCTGGCCGTTTTTGTCTACCGGGAACTGAAGAGACTGGTAGAAAGGGGTAATGAAGCCGTTGTCATCACGGTCCGGCGACCGGGTATGCCCGAATTTGAGGTTATGGACGGGATTCAGGTCTACCGTTTCCCGTCATGCGCGGTACGCCAGCTTAGATATGAACTGCCCAATTTTCCCAGGCTGAATCGTCTCATCGCCGATATCAGCAAACGTCATAAGCTGGATATCATCCAGTTCGTTAATTCGGATTTCCTGACTTCGATACCGGCCATCTATATCGGGAAAAGAACCGGGCTTCCCGTAGTCGTGGTTGTCAACGGGTTGCCGGGAATATCATGGTTCACCGGCAACTGGCTTATCGATAAAATGGGATGGATATATACGAACCTGATAGGCAGGAGGATTATTAAGTCCTCCGACGGCGTGAGGCTTCTCCAGAGTCCGATATTTGACGAGCTCGCCGGGATGGGGGTACAGAGGAACAGAATGAAGGTGATTCACCGGGGTATTGATACCGGCGTCTTTCACCCCGGCTATGACAAAATGGAGGTAAGGGCGGAGCTCGGGTTGAAAGAGGAAGATTTCGTGGTGTTGTGGGTGGGACGCCTGGTCAAACCGGTTGAAATGAAGGGTACGAGGCATCTCATCGAGGCGGTAAAAGAACTGGTGCCGCTCTACGGGAACCTGAAGCTGGTCCTGGTGGGCGACGGTAACGGCAGGGCGAAGAACGAGGAATGGGTACGGAGTATTAAAGACAGGGTGATATTTACCGGCTTCAGGAGTGATACCTATCGGTTAATGAGTGCGGCTGACGTTCTAGTACTTCCCAGTCTGGGTGAGGGTTGTCCCAACGTTGTACTGGAAGCCAGCGCCTGCGGAACGCCGGTAATTGCCAGCAGGGTAGGCGCCGTGCCCGACCTTATCGAGGATGGTAGGACCGGGATTATCGTCAGCCCGTCGAGTTCAGAGGAGATAAAGCAGGCGCTGATACAATTGATAGAAGACCCCTCTCTGATAAAGGGAATGGGAGAGAGGGCCAGGGAACGTATGGAGAAAGAGTTTACCTGGGATGCGATATGTGAGAAACTTGAAGGATTTTATCTGGAAGTAATCAATAATTATCAGCGAAGGGACAGCAATAAGGGACGGGAAACGTAATAATTTGAAAAGCTGTGTAGAAAAAAGCGATACTAAATATAACGGATGTAATTATTCTCTAGAGAGGAATCTTCATGAGTAGCATTAGAAAAGCGCGTAATCTCTACAGTTTGATGAAAAGCCAGTGGAAACCGTACGATGAACTGCGGGAAATTCAAAACAGGAAGCTAAGGGCTATCGTAAAGCATGCATACGAAAATGTGCCCTTTTACCGTGAGAAATTTACTTCTTTCGGGGTTAATCCTGACGAGATTAAAACGGTTGACGATTTACCTAAAATACCCATCACCACCAAGCAGGAAGCCAGGGATAATTATCCCGGTAAAATCGTGGCGCGCGGGGTCGACCTGAAGAAATGCTGGCTGCCGCATACCAGCGGCTCAAGCGGTATGCCCCTGTATGTTGTTTATGACGAGGTAACGGAAGACTATGAGAAGGCACTGGCTCTCCGGCCGAACCTGACCTGCGGTCAGGGCTTGTTTGATAAATGGGTTGTTGTCACCTCTCCTCTTGACATAATCGAGCGAAAACCCAAGTGGTTCCAGCGTTTCGGTCTGTTCCACACGATTGACGTTTCAATGATGGCGGACCTGGACGAGCAAATCTCGATAATCACGCGTGAAAAACCCGATGTGATAGACGGATATTCGTCGGCCCTTTTTATACTCGCTCAGGAGGTAAGCCGGAGAGGTCTGGAAATTCGTCCCAAGCTCGTATTTTCGACTGGTGAGCTTCTGGCGAAAGAGGAGCGCGAGGCCATAAACGCGGCCTTCGGTGTGAAGATGTTCGACCAGTTCGGTTGCGTGGAACTTTCCCGCACGGCCTGGGAATGCCCCGCACACAACGGCTACCACATGGATGCGGAATCGGGAATTATGGAGTTTCTAAGAGACGGCAAACCCGTTAAGCCGGGTGAGAGAGGCGAAATTACCTATACTAATTTATACAATTACGCGATGCCGTTTATCAGGTATTCAGTCGGCGATATCGGAATCCCCAGTGACGAGAAGTGCTCTTGCGGCAGGGGACTGCCCATGATGAAGGTCATCGAAGGTAGAAATAACTCCCTCGTCCGGCTACCCGGCGGGAGAATGCTGCCGTCGTTGTCCTTCTGGTCTATTATGGGTATGTTCTCCGAGAGAGACAGTATAGCCAAATTCAGGGTAATCCAGGACAAGCTGGAGGAAATCAGGATTCAGATAGTCCCCAAAGGGGAATTTACCGGGGATACCGCTAATCTTCTCGTAAAGCATGTTGCGCAGTCTATAGGCAGTGAAGTCAATATTCTGATAGAGCCGGTAGATGATATCCCCAGAGACAAGTCCGGGAAGATACACTCCGTAATCTCGAAAGTAGGCATCGACTGGGACAGTGCCTCATAATTGATTGAAGAAGTATTCTTTCACTCCAGACAGGGGGCTCATGTGGAGAAAGAGCTAAGGACAGGCAGTAAGGGCTGAAAAATATAAAATGAGGGTAAATGTCTTAACTGATATTCGCAGAGGCGGGCCACGTATTTGGGGTGCGAATCTGGCCTCTACATTAGGTCAATGTGGTATAGAGGCTAAACATGTTCATACGCTGGGGGCCCTGCTATGCAGCCCGATCTATCAGGATGCCGACATTATTCACACAATCCTTCCGCTGTCGTACCGATTGTGGAAAAAACCGGTGATAATTACTATTCACGGGGCGTTTCACGCGGAAAAGAATATCTGGAGGTTCTTTTATCCGGCGGCAATCAGGAAAGCGGACATTGTCACGTCGTCCAGCGCTTTCTTGAAAGAGAGACTCAACCTGGATAAAGCCATCGTAATCCCAAACTCAATCTTCCCGGACAGGTTCAGGATGGTCGAACACACAGATAAAGATACCATCAATCTGGTGACGGTTACCCACTTTTATTTCCAGGATAAGGCCAGGGGCATACTGGATATACTGAAATTCCTTGATACCGTAACGAGAATGGTGGACAAGAAAGTCAAATATGTAGTGGTCGGCGGCGGGCCCCATCTTGAGTCGGTGATGAG
>CAYPDM010000073.1:0-7439 GCA_964409485.1 uncultured Dehalococcoidaceae bacterium
CCCGCCCCCTCCAGCGCCAGCTTAACCGCCGCCGCCACGCCCTCTGCCACCCGCGCCGTCACCCCCCGCTTCTGAAACTCCCCCGCGAGCTGTTCCACCTTGACCGACCTCGGGTGGCGCGACGCCACCAGGATGATGTCCCCCGTCATCTTCACCGCCTCCTCTACCATCCCGGCCACGTCCTTATCCCCCCCGAACCCCAGCACCAGCGTCAGCCGGTCGTACTTAAAATACCCCCGCAAGGCCTCGCCGAGTCGCTGCATGGAATACGCGTTATGCGCCCCGTCGACGACCACTCTCGGCTCGCGACGCAGGATTTGCAGACGACCCGGCCAGTGCAGCTTCTCCAGACCCGCCATGATGTTGTCGGACGTTATCCTTTCATCCGCCAGCGCCTCGACCGCCGCCACGGCCACCGCCGCGTTTTCCACCTGGTGCCCGCCGAGCAGCGGTATCCGCAAGTCGTACTCCCCCGCCATCCCCTTTACACGGAACGACTGCCCTTCCTCGCTAAAGCTGCCCCTCTCCCAGGTGACATCGGC
Organism: uncultured Dehalococcoidaceae bacterium; assembly: GCA_964409485.1. Lineage (GTDB taxonomy): Bacteria > Chloroflexota > Dehalococcoidia > Dehalococcoidales > RBG-16-60-22 > JAFGPF01. The sequence goes on from CAYPDM010000073.1 coordinate 543, forward strand.
CCCGACCCTTATCAGCCGAACGTCCCTCTCCCGGCACACCCCCTCGATGACTGCCATCGACTCCGCAAACTGCGGCGCGCTCACCACCACCGACCCCGGTTTGATGATGCCCGCCTTCTCGCCGGCTATGCTCGTTAACGTATCCCCCAGCACATCGGTATGGTCGTAGCTGATGGACGTGATAACGCATACCTCCGGCCGCACCACGTTCGTAGCGTCGATGCGTCCCCCCAGCCCCACCTCGATTACCTGGTAGTCCGCTTTCACGTTACTAAAGTGAATAAAGGCCATCGCCGTCATTATCTCGTAGGTCGTCAACTCCCCCAAATCGCCTAATGCGTTATCCCCCTCGACTTGCGGTTTGATAAAATCGGTCAGCCGCGCCCAGTCGTCCTCGGCAATGTTTACCCCGTTTACCTGTATCCGCTCGGTGAAGGCAAGCAGGTGAGGGGAGGTGTAAAGCCCCGTCCGGTAGCCGGCCTCTGTCAGCATCGATGCAATCATTGCCGCGGTGCTCCCCTTGCCCTTCGTACCGGCCACGTGCACCGTCCTGGCGGCGTGCTGCGGATTGCCCGCCCTTGCCAGCAGCCGCTCGATGCGCTTGATGTCCCACACTATCCCGGAACGCGGCAGCCTTTCGTAGTCCGCAAACCGTAATATGTAATCGAGCGCCTCTTGATAGTCCATATCTCACTCCCTGCTGACTATCATATCTTAACGGCAATTATCACGTAAAGAGAATGCTGGGGCATTTAAGAGGGGCGAAGCCCCTCTTCCATACCCTCCCCCTCTCCTGCTGAAAGCCTTGCCAAGAGAGGGGGATACAGGGGGTGAGGTTAAAAATATTTTCGCCGGTTTATAAAAACTTTATTAAAAAATTGTTAAAATAATACGTGAAGTAGTATTGACAAACACTATATATTGTGGTAATTTATAAGCCTCTGCACTATATAATGTGGGGGTTTACGTTTGAACTGTCCTTTCTGCGGATACTACGACTCGAAGGTTATCGACTCGCGTGACGTCAACGACGGCATACGCCGCCGCCGCCAGTGCCTGCAGTGCGAACAGCGCTTCACCACTTACGAGCGACTCCAGCCGGCCGGGCTTTTCGTCATAAAAAAAGACGGCAGGCGCGAGGAGTTCGACCGTGATAAGTTGCTGGCGGGTATCCGCAAGGCCTGCGAAAAGAGACCGCTCGAAGGGGATATCGTGGACAGGCAGGCCGATGAAATAGAGGCCGAGCTTTACCGGATGGGAAGTACCGAAACACCCGGCGCCGTTATCGGCGACATGGTCATGGCCCGACTCAAAAAGCTGGACCATATTGCCTACATCCGCTTCGCTAGCGTCTACCGCGAATTTGAGGATATCACCACGCTTAAAGAGGAAGTCGATAGCCTGGCTGGCCACTCCATTATCAATACCGCCGACCAGCTGCCCCTTATCCCGCCTGATGAGCATAACGACCCGGCGGAGAAACGGCGGAGGCTCAAGCGATGAGTATGGGCAATCAATCGGGAAGAAGGCAGCCGGCACCCGTCAACCGCAGTCAGATAGCCAATATCGTCTTCTCCAACGCCGAGTCTATGGGCATACGGGACCGCCGCCTCGTTGAAAAGCTGACTACCCAGGTCATCGAGCGACTTGAAAAATCGCAGTCGGAACCCATCCCCACCCTGCCCGGTATGGAAGACATGGTGGACAAGCGGGCGCGTCGACAGCAGCGCCTGCCCACCGAGGCTGAAATAGAGGCCATGGTCATGGAAGTCCTCAACGAGGCTAAACCGCAGCAGAAAGAGCCGAAACCGGCACCACAAGAGGAGGTCAGAGCAGACATGGAAATTGATACGGAAGTTGAAGTTCAGCAGGAAATCAGGTCCGGCATAGGCCTTACCGAAACGGCTCTTCATGTGCTGGAAAAGCGGTATCTCAAGAAGGACAAGCACGGTAAAGTTATTGAAAAGCCGGAAGAGATGTTCCGCCGCGTGGCGAAGGCCATTGCCGCGGCGGAGCTTAATTATAATCCCGAGGCGGATGTGCAGGCCGTGGAAGACGAATTTTATGAGTTGATGGCCGACCTGGAGTTCCTGCCCAACTCTCCCACGCTGATGAATGCCGGCAAGAAGCTCGGCCAGCTTTCCGCCTGCTTCGTCCTCCCCGTTGACGACTCCATGGAGTCCATCTTCGATGCCGTTAAGTACACCGCCCTCATCCACAAGAGCGGCGGCGGCACCGGCTTTTCCTTTTCCCGCCTCCGCCCGGAAAATGACATGGTCGGCTCCACCGGCGGCGTCGCCAGCGGCCCCGTTTCCTTCATGCGGGCGTTTGATACCGTCACCGATGTCACCAAGCAGGGGGGCACGCGCCGGGGCGCCAATATGGGCATCCTGAACATAGACCACCCCGATATTTTAAAGTTCATTACCGCCAAGGAAGATATGACCGCCCTGACCAACTTCAATATCTCCGTGGCCCTGACCGCCGGCTTTATGGAAGCCGTCAAGGCGGGGACCGACTACGACCTGGTCAACCCACATACCAAAGAGGTTGCCCGTAAGCTCAACGCCAAAGAGGTGTTCGATAAGATTATAGACATGGCCTGGAAGACCGGCGACCCCGGCATCGTCTTTATCGACCGCATCAACGATGATAATCCAACCAAACACCTCGGCAGGATTGAGAGCACCAATCCCTGCGGCGAGCAGCCCCTCCTCCCCTACGAATCGTGCAACTTGGCCTCGATAAATCTGGCCAAAATGGTTCTTGAGAAGGACGGCGGGTATGAAATCGATTACCCCAAACTGGCAAAGGTGGTGGCGACTGGCGTACGTTTCCTGGACAATGTCATCGATGTCAATGAGTTCCCGCTCCCGCAAATCGAGGAGATGACAAAGAAAACAAGGAAAATCGGACTCGGCATCATGGGCTTCGCCGATTTGCTGGTGATGCTCGGCATACCCTACGACTCCGAAGAGGCTTTAACAACAGCCAATGAAGTTATGGCCTTTATACAGATAGAAGCGAGTAAAGCCTCGGTGGAACTCGGCCAGGAACGCGGCGTCTTCCCGGCCTTCGAGGGGAGTGTCTTTGACACCCCGGATGGCCCCAGGGTGCGTAACGCCACCCGCACCACCATCGCCCCCACCGGCACGTTGAGCATGATTGCCGGCTGCTCCAGCGGCATCGAGCCCCTCTTTGCTTTGAGCTATACCAAGACCGTCCTCGACGGCACGCCGTTCGTCGAGGTCAACCCGTATTTCGAAGAAGCGGCCAGGACCGGCGGTTTTTACTCCGATGAGCTCATGAAAAAGCTCGCCGAGGGCACTCACCTCGGCGATATTAAGGACGTGCCGGATGAAGTTAAGAAGGTCTTCGTCACCGCCCATGAAATTACGCCGGAATGGCACGTCAGGATGCAGGCCGCCTTCCAGAAGCAGACCAATAACGCCGTTTCCAAGACCATCAACTTCCCCCATGAAGCCACGCGGAAGGACGTCGCCCACGCGTACACGCTGGCCTATGACGAAGGACTGAAAGGCATCACCATCTACCGTGACAGGAGCCGGGATACCCAGGTCTTGACCACCGGCAAAAAGAAGGAGAAAACCGCGGAAGTAGCCCCCGGCAAGCTGACCCCCCGCAAAAGACCCGCCGAAACCCAGGCAACGGTCGCCCGGGTCAGCACCGGCTGCGGCTCTCTCTACATCACAGTAGCCTATGATGAACTCGGTATTTTTGAGGTCTTTGCCACCCTGGGCAAGTCCGGCGCCTGCGCGGCGGCCCAGCTCGAGGCCATCTGCCGGCTTATTACCCTGGCCCTGCGTTCCGGCGTCGATGTCGCCTCGGTGGTGAAACAGCTCCGCGGCATCCGCTGCCCCAGCGTGGCCTGGGAGAGCGGTAAGTCCATCCTCTCCTGCGCCGATGCCATCGCCAGCGTCCTCGAAAAGCATGTCGGCGAAGACGCCAGGCCCAAGCTGGAGGACTACGGCCTCGCCAAGAACCTGGCCGGCCAGTGCCCCGAGTGCACCAACATGCTCGTCTATCAGGAAGGCTGCTACCACTGCCTGGCGTGCGGGTATACCAAGTGTTAGGGAAGAAAAATAAAATAACGAGTTGATATGGTTGACACTAGAGAACTAAGAATAACCCCCAGAACCCCGCGAATAACTCCTAAACAACCTCGTATTTCACCACGTACTCCACGCATTATGCCACGAGTACCGAGAATATCACCTAAAATGCCGAAATTAAGGTAAGGAGTAGCCTACGGAGAGGGGCTCTCTCACCTCTCCCTTCTCTCTTTTCCTTACCCCCCTCTATCTTATCTATTCCCACCCTAGCCACCCTCGTATCATTCCCTGCTTATCCCGCGGGTATTCTCCGCCCCCCTTTGACACCCCCATATTCCAGTGCTATCATTATTCAGTTGGAGTAGCTCTACATAATTAGCCAGTAATATATGCCAAATATTGAACTTTATATTGTCCTCCTGGTAATCTGCCTGGTTTTTTCCGCTTTCTTTTCCGGCTCGGAGACAGCCTTTATATCACTGCAAAGGTTCCGCCTGGAATACCTCGTCAATACCAATGTAAAAGGCGCCAGAAACGTCTCTAAAATGATTGAGCGTCCGGAGAGTTTCCTCTCCGTCGTCCTCTTCGGGAATACGCTGGTCAACGCCGCCGCCGCCGCCCTCGCCACCACTATGACCGTTTACTGGTGGGGAGACCGCGGTATTATCATCGCCACCATTGCCCTGACGGTCATCCTCCTCATCTTCTGCGAGGTCACCCCCAAGACCGTGGCCGCCCGGCACTCGGAAAGGCTGTCGATATTACTCTACCGTCCCTTACAGGTAATATCCTGGATATTCACTCCCTTTGTATTCGTGCTTAGCTGGATAGGTTCCGGATTCACCAGGATTGTCGGCGGCACCCCGGTACCCCGCTCCATCATCAGCGATGAAGAAATCCGCACCATGATATCCGTCGGGCGCGACGAAGGCACCGTAGAAGAAGGCGAGGCCAAACTTTTACACAAGGTTTTCGACTTTGGAGACCGCCCCGTTCACGAGGTCATGGTGCCCCGCCTTGAAGTGGTCGCCCTCGAGCAGGGCTCCACCATCGCCGATTTCCTCAAGCTCTATACGGAATCCCCCATATCCCGCTTCCTGGTCTTCAAAGAGAACATGGACAACGTGGTGGGCGTCCTCTCGGTGAAAGACATGCTTATGGCGCGCGCCAGGGGTACCATCGGCAATGAGAGCGCCATCGACGACCTTGTCCGCCCTGCCTATTTCACCCCGGAGACCAAACGCATCAACGAGCTCTTCTTCGAGATGCGCGACAACGGCTACCGGATGGCGGTAATCGTCGACGAATACGGCGGCACGGCGGGGATCGTAAGTTTGAGTCGACTCGTCGAGGAGATTGTCGGGGAGGTCGGCGATGAACTGGCCGGGGTGGAAAAAGACTACGAGATAATCAACGAATACACCTTCCAGATTGACGGCAGCATGCGCATCGACGAGGCGAACAAAGAGATGGAACTGGGCCTGCCGGAAGCGGAAGATTATGAAACGGTCGCCGGCTTTATCCTCTCCCTCCTCGGCCATATACCCCGTCGCAACGAACAATTAAGGTATAAAGGCTTAAATATAGTGATAACCGATATGAAAGGCCAGAAAATAGAAAAAGTCCTGCTCACCCGCGAAAAACAAAAGCGATCTAAACCCGCGGAAAAAGAAGGATAATCATATGGGCGGCACTGAACTGATATATTTAATACTGATTATCGTCTTCATCGGGCTGACTGCCTTCTTCTGCAGTTCGGAGACGGCCTTCCTTGCCCTGCAGAGGGTCAGGCTGGAGCACCTCGTCAGCACCCGGATAAAGGGCGCCGGTCTCGTGGCGAAAATGATTGAAAAGCCGGAGAAGCTCCTCTCCGTCGTCCTGCTGGGTATCAATATCTGCAATACCGCCGCCGCCGCCCTGGTGACCGCGCTGGCGGTGGATATGTGGGGCGAACAGGGTATCCTTTTCGCCACCCTGATTATCACTGTGGTTATCCTTATCTTCGCCGAAACCACTCCCAAGTCGTACGCCGCCCGGCATTCGGAGAAGATGGCGCTGTTTTACGCCCGCCCCCTGGGATTTGTATCCTGGGTATTTACGCCGTTTGTGGCGGTCTTAAGCTGGATAGCCTCCGGATTCGCCGGGATATTCGGTGGAATCCCCGTCCCCAGGACGCTGGCCAGTCCGGAGGAAATCCGCACCATGATATCGGTGGGGCACAAAGAAGGCACCGTGGAAGAAGCCGAGGCCAGGCTGTTGCACAAGGTCTTTGAGTTCGGTGACCGCCCCGCCGACGAGGTTATGGTACCCCGTCCGGAGGTTGTCGCTATTGAGCAGGGTTCCAGGCTGTCCGACCTTCTGGCGCTCTACGCCGATAGCCCTATGTCCCGCTTTCCGGTCTATGTCGAGAACATGGACAACGTCGTGGGCGTGCTTTCGGTAAAAGACGTTCTCATGGCACTGGCCAGGGGCACCGCCGGCGAGGAAAGCACCATAGACGATCTTGTTCGTCCGCCTTATTTCGCCCCCGGGTCCAAGCGCATCGACGAGCTTTTTGCCGAAATGCGTGACGAAAACTACCGGATGGCGGTAATCGTCGACGAATACGGCGGCACGGCGGGTATTGTCACCCTTACCCGCCTGGTCGAAGAAATCGTCGGGGAGGTCGGAGATGAACTGGCCGGGGTGGAAAAGGACTACGAGATAATCAACGAATATACCTTTCAGATAGACGGCAGCATGCGCATCGATGAGGTCAACGAAGAGATGGAGCTCGACCTGCCGGAGGGGGAAGACTATGAGACGGTCGCCGGCTTTATCCTCT
>CAYPDM010000074.1:0-3674 GCA_964409485.1 uncultured Dehalococcoidaceae bacterium
AGGTCGAACTCGCGGTCTTCGGTGGTCTCGCGTGGATTGATGCCCAGCCTGCGTTTCCAGGCGTCCAGCGTGATGTACCCGCCTTTCATGTGGCAGGCGGTGCCCAGGCATACTCTTATCGAATGCTTGCCCGGCGGATTGAGGCGGAATTGATTGTAAAAGGTGACCACGCCGTAGACGTCTATCGCCGGTATGTTCAGGTATTCGGCGATTTCCATCATGGCCTCGCGCGGCAGGTAGCCGAGTTTGCCCTGTACTTTCTGCAATATGGGAATAAGGTTCAGCCTCTTCCTGCCGAACCCTTTTAAAATATGCTTTGTATCCTGTTTGTGCTGCTCCTGTTCCTCGCTGGAGGTGTCCTGTTTTTTCGCGGTCATGCCGGTCACAATCTAGTTTGCGTATTACCTGTATTAATTCTGGCGTAGCTGGCTGCGTTTGTCAAGGGATAAGCCCTCGTAAGTCTTAACCCCACCCCCCTGGGGTATCTCTTCCCAAACTCCCCGCCTTCTAATATTAACGCTCTGTTTATTTGCGGTGTCCGTATCTTTACGCCTTTTTTACGGGTTGCCGGATAGACTGCACGTAATGCGGTTAAATAGCAAGAAACTACCGCCGTCCCTGTTCAGGGGAGTGGTGGTAGTGGCTCTATTATTTGCGTGTATCAGCGCGGGTGCGGCCCGGGCCGATGATACCTGGACGCAGACCAGCCAGGCGGATTTCGAGTCCGGGACGCTCTTTCATCTGGATACATCTTCCAGCCCCGGCGACGTTAAGCTGGCCGAGGCGGGCAGCGCCAATTATGCCTACGCCCTGCGCGGGAAAAACACCAGGGATTTCTGGCGGTATGACGTTTCCACCGATTCGTGGGCGTCTCTGGCGCTTACGCCCGGTAATGTGAAATACGGCGGCTCCCTCGCCTGCGACGGCGGCAACTATATTTATGCCTTCAAGGGTAATTCCAGCAGCTTCTGGCGGTATGATATTTCGCTGGATTCATGGACGACTCTTACCAGCGCCCCCGGTACGGTAAAACAGGGAGGGGCGCTTACCTGTAACAACGGCTATGTATACGCTTTACAGGGCAATAACACTAAAAATTTCTGGCGGTATGATATTTCAGGGGGCACCTGGGCGTCGATGGCGGACGCCGGCGATTACGTTAAGGAGGGCGGCGCCCTTACCACCGACGGCGGCAACTATATCTATGCCTTCCACTGCGTCGGCACGGACATCTTCTGGCGTTACGATATCTCGGCTGACAGCTGGACTTTGATGGCAAACACTCCCAACGACGTTGGTTACGGGGCGGCCCTTGCTTATGATAGCAGCGGTTACGTCTACGCTCTACGCGGCAAGTATTCGAGCGATTTCTGGCGGTACGATATATCCGGCGACTCCTGGACGTCGAAGACCCCCGCGCCGGGTTCGGTGGAATGGGGCGGCGCCCTGGCCTGGGATGGTGGCGACTATATTTATGGCCTCCGCGGTAAATATACCTGGGACTTCTGGCGTTACGATACCTCTGCCGATTCCTGGACGTCCCGGACGCACACGCCTACTACGGTTGGCTACGGCGGCGCCCTCGTCATGGGCGGAGCGTCCTATCACGGCTCCGGCACGCTGACCTCTTCGGCGTACGATGCGGGAAGTGCGGCCGATTTCGGTACTATCTCGTGGACGGCTACGGTCCCCGCCGGCACCTCGGTGAAATTTCAGCTTGCCTCCAATACCGATAACTCTACCTGGAGCTTTGTGGGACCCGATGGCGCATCAGGCACTTATTATACTTCGAGCGGCGGTCAGGCTGTCTGGTCGGGCCACGACGGCGACCGTTATATTAAATATAAGGCTTATCTTGCTACCGCGGACACCGCTAAAACTCCCGGTCTCCACGATATCAGCATAACCTGCGCCCCGCAAATCGTGTTGCCGACGGTCGCCACCGGCGCTGCCACTCTCGTCGAAGAGACCACGGCTACTCTTCACGGCACCGTCACTGCCGATGGCGGCGAGGCCTGCCAGTATCGCTTTCAGTATGATACAAACTCGGGAGAGCCTTATTCTTACAGCACCAACTGGACCGGCAGCAAGACTACCGGGCAGTCCTTCAGCGTCGGTGTTACCGGACTCGACCAGGGTACCAAGTATTACTTCCGCGCCCAGGCTAAAAACAGCGCCAGCACGGCCAGCGGAACGGAGCTTAATTTCCTCACCAAGCCCGAGCCGCCGGTTAATTCTACGTTCACTGCGGCTGCCGCCGGCGATACTCAAATTAACCTGACCTGGACCAAGGGCGAAGGCGCCTGGAAGACATTGATACGCCGTGATACGGAAGGCTATCCTGCGGACAGGGATTCCGGCTTTCAGGTGTATTTCGATACCGGCACCAGCTTCTCGGATACCGGTTTAACGCCCGGAACAACGTACTACTACCGCGCCTGGTCTTACGTTACCGGCAGCGAGCAGTGGTCGGATGGCTATCGTGATGCCTCCGCCACTACTACCGGCGGGTCGCCGGTGCCGCCCGTTGCGGTGGGCGGTACGGTTCTCGGAGTTAATAAAGCGCAGGTCATGGCCCCCTGGCTCTGTCTGTTCCTGTTAGTTTCACTGGCGGCGGGCGGCGGCGCCGTCCGTATTACGAGGAAGGCCGGGTAGCCCTTTACCGTCCCCGGACCCTTTCTCCGAATATCCTGGTGCCTATTCTGACTATATTGGCGCCCTCTTCCAGGGCAATCCGGTAGGAGTCCGTCATCCCCATCGAAAGGTATTTCATCTCTACGCCGGGTATATTCTTCCCCTTAATCCGCTCGAATACCTTCCTCGTCTCGATGAAGTAAGGCCTGGAGTCTTCGGGTCGGCCCCCCAGCGGCCCCATGGTCATCAGACCCATGACGCGGATGCTCCTGAACCCTGCTATCTCGTTGATTAGTCTCTCGGCGTCTTCCGGGTACACGCCGGACTTCTGTTCTTCCCGTCCGCTGTTTATCTCAATGAGCACGGACATGGCCCTGCCGGCCTGCCCGCACCTTTTATCTATTTCCCCGGCGATTTCGATAGAGTCCACGGTCTCTATCATGTCGAATATTTCTACGGCTTTTTTAACCTTGTTTTTCTGGAGGTGCCCGATGAAATGCCATTTTGCCCTGCGGCCGATTATCCCGTAGGCCCTTTCCGCTTCCTGGACGTAGTTCTCGCCGATTATTTTTACCCCGCCCTCGATGGCCTCCAGGATTTCCTGCGGTTCTCTTGTCTTGGCGGCGGCTACCAGTTGCACGCCGACGGGCAGCTCATCCAGTATTGACCTGGCATTCTGTGAAATCGTCAACGCGGTTACCTTCTACTGGGCGGCCTGCGCTTCTGTTGCCTTTTGTACCTGCTGCTCTAGCTGTTTATCCTGCCATTCTTTATATTCTTGCGACCATTTCTGGAGACCTTCTCGCAGGTTCTTGTTATACTCCTCCTGTGCTTTCTGGTTCGCGTCCTGGACTTTCTTGTAAGCCTCCAGCTGTTGCTGGTAATACTCCCGTTCCCTATCTCCCCCTCCGAACAAGTCGCAGGCCGAAAGCGCCGGCAGCGTTACGAGCAGTATGGATAATAGTATGGCGCATCGTTTTTTCATCCTTGTCCTCCTGGCGGGCCGTCTTTTCCCACACCATTTTACATTATCGGCGGCA
>CAYPDM010000074.1:3774-7141 GCA_964409485.1 uncultured Dehalococcoidaceae bacterium
AGGCGAGGCTGAAAAGCCTCGCCTTATAACTTCACGTAATCGGTGGGACGCCCTCTTTTATTTTGCCGCGGCCAGCTGCTTCTTCTTTTTTGGAACGGGTTTCTTGAAATTATCCTTGATAGCGATGGACATTGAAGCGAGCTTGGCGGCATCGGTGAATTTCCTCTGGGCGGCCAGTTCTTCCTGTGCGGTAATTCGTATCACGCGTATGTCCGCCAGCACTTTCTGTATCTCCTCGCTGGCCTTGCGTATCATCTCTTCGATTTCACGCTGGGTTGCCAGCCTGGTCCTGAGCACGAGCTGATGAGCCTCGCTGCGCGCCCTCGTGGCCGTTTCCTGTTGGTATCTCTGGGCGTCGGCCCTCATTTTCCTGGCCAGCTGTAGTTCGCGCTGGGCGTTGATTCGTATCCGCTGGACCGCCGCCGCGGCTTCCTTGAGACTGGAATAGTCGTCCTTAAAGCCGCTCCTGGCCGGTAGAACGCCTGTCGTATCTTTTTTCATGTTCCCTCCGGTATCAGTGCGGGAAGATGCTTGAGTGTATTCCCCGTTTAGATACTACATCCTGGGAAAACAAAGACGGAGATAGGTATCACCTATTATTTATGGGTGTCATCCCTTATCTTTCACGGGCCGGTTCGTGTTGAAAATGAATATTTGCCCCTGCCCCCCTTTCTTATCTATTCCCACCCAGACCGCCATCGTATCATCCTCCGCTTATCCCACAGGTTTGCCCGCCTTTTCCCCACCCCAGTAAGGAGGAGGTATATCATCTTCTCCCTTTCCTAAAGGGGGAATTAAAAGGGGATTTTTGTATGGGGGGCGTCTAAGAGGGGCGCAGCCCCTCTTTCTATTCTTCCCCCTTCCCTTCATTAATACCCGAGGGAAGGGGGATCAAGGGGGATAGGTTCAATAATTATTAAAAATAACTGATTAACTGCGATGAAAACCAGGATTAAAGAATATCGCGCCAGGCATAACCTGACGCAGGAAAAACTCGCCGAGATGGTGGGGGTCAGGCGTGAGACTATCATCTTCCTGGAGCAGGGGAAATACAATCCCTCGCTGCGGCTGGCTTACAACGTCGCCAGGGCCCTGCAGGCTGATATCGAAGAGCTGTTTATCTTCGACGACTGAACGGATTCGTTTTGCGTCTTCGTAAGTACTATTTTCCCCAAAAAATAATACTATTACCCATTGACCAAAACGTTTAAATGGTTTACACTGGTGGTATGTTCATTCCTTTGGTGGCAGCGGATGAAATAACCTTCATCTTTCCTGCCTGCCCGCGCTACGGGCAGGCGGACGGTCGAGTTTGCCGTCAAAGGGCATCATTACAGTAGCCCGCCGCTTTTTTCACTGTTTACTTTTTAGGTTTTATTGTATAATAGCATACACGCCTATCGGGCGGGCGGTAACTAGAAACAGTCTTTCTCAAGTTCGGTGAGGAAGCGGACGGAGGCAGAAATGACCGCTAAGTTCATTAAACAGCGCGAACAACTGGAGCGCGAATTTAAACGCTTGACCGAAGAATTGGAACAGTTGCAGGCGAGTGCGTCCTCCTCCGAAGAACGGCGGGAGGGCAGTCCTTTCGGCAAACGGGAAGAAGAAGCCACGGAAACTCTCGAGCTGGAGAAGCGACTGACTATGGAGAATCGCATCCGCCAGGAACTGGCCGGAATAGAGCATGCCCTGGATAAGTTTGAGAAAGGCACCTACGGGACCTGTGATAACTGCGGCAAGCCCATCGCCCCTGAACGGATAGAGGCGCTGCCGCAGGCATCTTTATGTATGGATTGTAAGGCGTTACTGTCGAAGAATGCAAAAGGAACACCACCTCCGAGATAACTGGCGGGACGTGGTCTTCGGCGGCATCGTCCTGCTCGTGGTTCTTGCCGACCAGCTGACTAAAACCTGGATAAGAGCCAATCTCGCCTTCGGGCAGTCGATTTCCGATGTCGGCTTCTTCCGGATTCTCCATGTTCATAATACTGGGGCCGCTTTCGGCATGTTCAAAGACCACGCCTTTACGCTGACCATAATTGATATTATCGGCATTGTCGTGATTCTGTTCCTCGCCCTTTTACTGCGCAGTCGCTGGTCTTTCTATGATGGTGTACTGGTGCGTATCGGCATGGGACTGGTTATGGGCGGCACCATCGGCAACCTGATTGACCGCCTCCGTATCGGCCATGTCACCGATTTTCTGGATTTTAAAATATGGCCGGTGTTTAATGTCGCCGATGCCTCGGCCGTCGTCGGCTCTATCGTCATTATCTTTTGCCTCATTTTCCTGATGAAAACGGCCGCGAGTCAGGAATGACCGGTAAATACGAGTTTATAGTCGATTCTTCGGGGGTTCGCCTGGACAGGTTCGTCGGGGAGAAATGCCCCGGGCTTTCTCGCACGCACGCCCAGAAGCTCATCACCGGTGACTTTATTACGGTGAACGGTCACCCGGCTAAGTCCAGTCTCAAGCTGGAAGACGGCGACCGCGTAGCTGTCGAAATACCCCCCGAGCCCCCCACCTCCCTCGCCCCGGAAGATATTCCCCTTGATATCGTTTATGAGGACGCCGACCTTCTGGTGGTGGATAAGCCGGCCGGACTGGCGGTGCATCCCTCTCCCGGCCACCCCTCCCATACCCTCGCCAACGCCGTCCTTAATTACCTCCCCGGTCTCGCGGAGGACGGGGACTCGCTCCGACCCGGCATCGTGCACCGACTCGACAAGGATACCTCCGGCCTGCTCGTCGTGGCTAAAAACCGCGTGGCGCAGGCCAATCTATCGGAGCAGTTCAAGTCGCGTTCCGTTTCCAAGTCCTACCTGGTGCTGGTAAAAGGTAAACTCACCCCGGAGAGCGGGATTATCGAGGCGGATATAGGCCGCGACCCGCGTAACCGCCAGCGCATGGCGGTGGTCTCGCGGGGCAGGGAAGCGCGCACGGATTACCGTGTCATCAGGTACGCCGGCAGCTGTTCCCTGCTGGAGATCAAGCCGGAAACGGGGCGCACCCACCAGATAAGGGTGCACCTGGCGGCCATCGGCTTTCCGGTAATGGGGGATGCCGCCTACGGCGTAAAGTCCCCCCATCTTTCGCGCCAGTTCCTCCACGCCGCCCGACTCGGCTTCAAATTGCCGTCAACCGGCCAGTACGTAGAGTTTAATTCTCCCCTCCCCCCGGATTTAGAGCGGGCGCTTAAAGAGATAGGGTAGCGATATCTGTCATTGCGAGGAACGCAGTGACGAAGCAATCCCGCCCCCCCCCTCGCAGATATCTTTTCCCACCCGTGCCGCCCTCGTATCATCTGCGGCTGAAACTCTTGCAAGGAGAGGGGGAAGCAGGGGGTAGGGCAGGGTAAATTTCACA
>CAYPDM010000075.1:0-7136 GCA_964409485.1 uncultured Dehalococcoidaceae bacterium
GCATCCGATATCTGGTCGCACATCTTGTCCGGGTGCCCTTCGGTAACCGACTCCGATGTGAGCATGTAATTCGCTGAAGTTGCAAAACTATTGGACATCTTGTTCCTCCGTTTCATCAGTTTTATGCAGTCGCTACGTTCCTTCTTCCCAGCTGGACAGGTATTTCTGCTGTTCATCCGTAAGGGCATCGATGGCCACGCCCATTGCCCGCAGCTTAAGCCGGGCCACCTCTTTATCTATCTCCTCGGGGACCGGGTGGACTTTAATCTCCAGTTTCCCCTTATTTTTAACCATGTATTCCGCGCACAGCGCCTGGTTGGCGAAACTCATATCCATCACGCTGGCCGGGTGCCCCTCCGCCGCCGCCAGATTTATCAGTCTCCCCTCCCCCAGCAGGTAAAGGCAGCGTCCGTCCCTAAGAGAGTACTCCTCGACAAAAGTGCGGATGGTGCGTTTCTTTTTAGTCATGGCTTCCAGCGCCGGGATATCTATTTCCGCGTTGAAGTGTCCGCTGTTGGCCAGGATAGCGCCGTCTTTCATTACCTGGAAATGCGCTTCGTCGATGACGCTCTTGTCCCCCGTAACCGTAATAAAGATATCGCCCACCACGGCTGCCTCCAGCAGAGGCATAACCTGAAATCCGTCCATGACCGCCTCCAGGGCGCGTACCGGCTCCACCTCCACGACGATAACGTGGGCTCCCAGGCCTTTGGCCCGCATGGCGACGCCGTGTCCGCACCAGCCGTAGCCGCAGACCACCACTTTCTTCCCCGCCCAGAGGATATTGGTGGCGCGGGTAATACCATCGATGGTGCTCTGGCCGGTACCGTAGCGATTATCGAAGAGGTGCTTTGTCTGGGCGTCATTCACCGCAATCATGGGATACTTCAGCTTCCCGTCGTTATGCATGCTGCGCAGGCGGATAATCCCGGTAGTAGTCTCCTCGGCCCCGCCGATAACATCGGCGATAAGGTCGCTGCGCCTGGTATGAATCGTAGTAACGAGGTCGGCGCCGTCATCAACGGTAATATGGGGTTTGCTGTCCAGGGCGGAATTGATATGCATATAGTAGGTATCATCATCCTCGCCCTTGATGGCATACGTCGGAATGGTGTATTCCACCAGCGCCGCCGCAACGTCGTCCTGCGTGCTAAGCGGATTAGACGCGCACAGGGTCAGCTCTGCCCCGCCCGCCTTTAATGCAAGCGCCAGATTGGCTGTTTCCGTGGTAATGTGGAGACACCCGGCAATGCGTATTCCCTTTAGAGGTTTCTCCGCCGTAAATCTCTCCCTGATAAGACGCACCACCGGCATCTCCCGGTAGGCCCACTCGATGCGCTGCCTCCCGGTTTCCGCCAGCGACATATCTTTTACATCATAATTTTTACTTGCAGTCATCTGCTACTCCCCTTCCATAAGCGACTATTTCCTGTTGTTACTTTCTTTCGGTCTGCCGCCCTTATGAAGACGCGGGTTTTCCGCGGGGCAATCCTCCAGCGGCACCGGGCAATCAAGGCAGGTCTCTCT
Source organism: uncultured Dehalococcoidaceae bacterium (assembly GCA_964409485.1). Lineage (GTDB taxonomy): Bacteria > Chloroflexota > Dehalococcoidia > Dehalococcoidales > RBG-16-60-22 > JAFGPF01. The sequence continues at coordinate 1,528 of CAYPDM010000075.1, forward strand.
GCCGTATTCCTTACACCCGTCCATCCATGGCACCTGACCGTTAAACTGCCCGGATAAAGGGTGCTTACTCTCCTCTTCCTTCGACGGTCTGCCTGCCTTACCCATTATTCACCTGACTCGATTCTTAAGGTATCCCCATCCTGATTTAACATTATATTACCCGCACAGGCTTAAAATTCTATCGAATAATTATGTTTTGTATTAATCTACTATGATACTTTATCTAAGATAGATAATTCAAACATGGATTTTGGACAGATGTCATGCTTTTCACGGACGCGTCTGCGGTCGCAACCGGCCTTTTCGGTTCGGGACAGGTTATACATGCTGCAATATATGATACAACAGATAGGTGGCTAATACAAGTCCAATATTTGGACTTTTGTCTATCTACGCGCATTAAACGTTCAGGCAATTCCCCAGTCACGGTACCCCTGCCGTATAATCTCCCCGTATTTTTCAGATGGCCGGGAGTCTTCCATCTGCCCGGACTTTATATAGGTCACGGCCTGGTAAGGCTCGTTGTCTTCATCGAATACGGTTACATTCAGCCTGGCGTAGCCTGGTTCGAATTTATCCAGCTGCCGGAGACAGGCCTCGCTTACTTCATAGATTGCGCCCCGCACCTTTTCCCCCCGGAACGACTTTACGGTGGCTTTACCGCCGCGCCACTCCCGCGACCAGCCGGTGAATACTATCCTGTAGTTGGGTAAAACCGCCACGAACAGGGGCTTACTGTCCGGACAGCGCGCCGCCATCTGTTTTTTACTAAGGTTGCTGGCATAGGCGAAATAGTACATTTTTACACCTTAAAACGGCTGTTATCCATTTACGCTGACTTTAATGATGATGTCCGTGCTCCGCCACTTCTCCCCCACCGGGGGACGATGTCGCCGTCTGTCAGCAGCCGGGCTCGCCGGGGTGCCCGCAGCAGCTCTGATGTTTCCATATCTTGATGAAGTTATTACGGAAAACCAGATACAGCTTTCTGTGTAACGGCATGGGCGCTGACATATTGGTAAAGAATGCTCGCAGGCTCGGCATATACTTTAAAATCCATATTCGGATATCGTCGCTTCAATTATAGTACAACTCGGTCGCCAATGGAACTTAACGGGAGTATTACCCGCTTGTGGTTGACATCTTAAGGCGATACATATAACATAATTAAGCAGCCATATATAAAATTTTACAATCAGGGGTAATATATGCACAGGTTGCTGGCTGTCATTCTGGCGGGGGGTACGGGGGAGCGCTTGAGCATCCTGTCTCAAGAGCGCGCTAAACCGGCGGTTTCATTCGCCGGGAAATACCGCATTATAGATTTCTCCCTAAGCAATTGCGTCAACTCCGGCATTTTTAATGTCATCGTTCTCACCCAGTACCAGCCGGTCTCCATCACCGAACACATCGGCATAGGCGCGCCCTGGGGCCTGGTGCCGCCGGACAGGAACATAAGGCTGTTGCAACCCTACCTGGCACGTGAAGAAGGCCGGGACTGGTATAAAGGTACGGCCGACGCCGTCTTTCAGAACCTCGACCGCATCGAAGCCGAGGATATCGACGAGGTTCTCATACTTAGCGGCGACCACGTTTACAAGATGGACTACTCCGCCATGCTCGAATTTCACCGGGGAAACGGCGCGGATGTCACCCTGGCCATCACACGCATGCCGGAAGAAGACCTGTACCGGTTCGGTACCGTCGTTCAAGACGAAAAAGGGCAGATAACCCGCTTTCAGGAAAAGGTGAAGAATCCCCAGAGCAATATGGTCTCCATGGGCGTATATATTTTCAACCTTAAGACTCTCCGGCAGTGTTTGAATGAAAGAACAGGCCATGATTTCGGCAGAAACATATTTCCCAAGATGGCAAATAAATTCCGGATGTTCGCCTATACTTACAACGGCTACTGGCGCGATATCGGCACCGTGGAAAGCCTCTGGCAGTCCAATATGGAGGTGCTGGCAATGTCCCAGCCGTTCCTGTCCGATATCGACTGGCCCCTGTACACCAGGGAAATAGAAGTCCCGCCGACCAAGCTCGGCGATAACGCCACCGTCACCAATTGCCTGCTTTCCGGAGGCTGTAAAATAGAAGGTCGCATTGAACACTCCATCATATCGCCGGGCGTTCAGGTGGCCGAAGGCGCCGTTATAAAAGATTCGATTGTCATGGATAACACCAGTATCGGCCCCAATAGCGTTATCGACCGTTCCATCCTGGACAAGGAAATAACCATAGAAGCCGACTGTCATATCGGCTTCGGCGACGATTACCGTATCAACCGCAGTAATCCCCAGGTCTTAAATACCGGATTGACCATCGTCGGCAAGCGGTCCACAATTCCTCACGGTCATAAGATAGGCCGCAATTGCATTATTTATGACAGCGTCGCAGAAGGTGACTTCACCGATTCCGAGGTGCAAAGCGGCGAGACTATCAAACCGAAACGCAAGCCGATCCGTATAAAGGCGTAGACGCTTTAAAGAATCGGCGTTCATCCCTTATTTACCCGTAAAAAGGGGGCGAATGTCTGAATTAAGGCAGGATATCACTACCAAAGAGTGGGTGATTGTAGCCCCGGAAAGGGGCAAACGCCCCCGGGACAGGCCGAAGGCTAAAGCCGCCGCCGCTGATGAGCTTCCTGCCCGGGATGCAGAGTGTCCTTTCTGCCCCGGCAATGAATCGAAAACGCCGACTGAAGTCTTCAGAATACCGGACCCTGACAAACCCTCCGATTGGTCGGTAAGAGTGGTGCCCAACCGGTTCGCCGCGCTGACAACCCAGGGTGACACTACCAGGACGGAGGAGGGACCATTTTTCCGCAAGATGGGCGGTTACGGCGTCCACGAGGTTATTATCGACAGTCCGTTCCACAACACGCCACTGGCACTGATGCCTTACGAGCAGGTAGAGAGGGTATTAACCGCGTACCAGGAAAGGTATAACGCCATAAAGAAAGACCGGGAAATCAGGCATATCACCATATTTAAAAACGTCGGATGGGCGGCGGGAACATCGCTGGCCCATCCCCACTCACAGCTGGTAGGGACACCCATCATGGCCACCTACTACCACCGCAAGTTTGATGTTGCCCACGACTATTACGCCGATATGGGGAGATGCCTCTACTGCGACCTGATTGCCTGGGACCTCAAGGAGGGAGACAAGCGGGTCGTGGCCGAGACTAACGATTTTATCGTCGTCCACCCGTATGCTTCGCACGTACCTTACGAGACCTGGATACTTCCCAAGTCACACTGCGCTTCTTTCGGCCTGTTTCCGGCTACCCAATTTCCCGAGCTGGCCCGGGTATTAAAAGATGTAACCTATTGCCTCTATCAGGGCTTGGATAATCCCGCCTACAACCTGGTTATCGACAGCACGACGACGTATGATGAAGACGACCCCTATTACCACTGGCATATCAGGATAATACCCAGACTGTCCACCATCGCCGGATTCGAAATGGGCTCGGGTATATACATAAGTACTTCCCTGCCGGAAGAGACCGCCGAATATATGAGGCAGATAGCCCTGTCCTGTCCCGATGATGTGTGCATCGCCTTTACCAAATAAGCGATTTGCCTGCTTAAGTCATTCAGATAAGAAGGAGATTATTTACCATGAACGAGACTATCAAGACAATAATAAACAGAAGAAGCATCAGGCAATATAAAGCGGAGCAGATAGGCGACGCGGAAATCCGGGCAATAATGGAAACCGCCATACATGCACCCAGCGCCATGAACCAGCAGAAATGGCATTTCACGGTGATACAGAATCCCGAAACGCTGGCTAAAATGGCCGGCGGGGTCAAGCAAAGCATGTCGAAGTCCGGCATCGAGTTTCTCGCTGAAAGAGCCAAAAGCCCGGATTTCAATGTCTTTTACAACGCCCCTACCGTAGTTCTGGTAACGGCAGATGAAAAGGCCCATTTTACGGAATTTGATTGCGGGGCGGCGGCGGAGAACATCGCCGTAGCGGCGGAATCGCTGAACATCGGCTCGTGCGTCATCGGTTTGTCCTCGTTCCTGTTCGAGTCAGAAGAGGCCGGCGAGATAAAGGAGGAACTGGGAATCCCGGAAGGATACAAGTTTATCATAACGATAGCCCTGGGATATAAAGACATTGACCCGCCGGTGCCCCAGAAGAATAAAGACGTAATAAATTACATCAAATAGAGGCCGAATATCTAATTAAGCTCAAGCAGTCGTGAGAGTAATTCCTCCACCTCCGCGGTGGAATTGAGAAAATAGTCGGCGGCAGACGACGGGTTCTCCGGCCCCACGTACACGCTCCACCCTTCCGGACGGTGCAGTATTTTAAAGGCGTCTTCATCAGTGGTATCGTCGCCCAGATAGACCGCCAGCACGCGTTCCAGGTTAAGGAGCGATTTAATCTCGCGGCGGATTGTCTCCACGGCTTTCCCTTTATGCCAGTCAATCGGCGGTCTGACCTCAAAAACCTTTTTACCCGAGGTGATTTTTATTTTCCCCGCATCAGCTAAAGGCGATATTACCCGTTTAAAGATAACGGCCACATCATCCTGTTCCTCTTCACTGACCAGCCGATAGTGAACGCTCAAGCTCAAACTCTTGTCCTCGATAATTACCCCGGCGATGTTTCCCAGCGCCGCCGCCAGCTGCCCGGCCAGGTCTTTAATCATCGCCTGTCCGAGTTCAGCATTCGGGCTGGTATAGTCAAGAGCGGGACCCTCGATTTCCAGTCCGTGGTTCCCGGCATAGTAAATTCCTTCGATGGCCGCCATGTATCTAAGTTCCACCAAAGAACGCCCGCTGATGATACCCACGCTAAAATCAGGTTTTCGCGCCAGGGCAGAGAGCTTGTCCCTGACTGCAGGCGAGAGCACGGCATCCCTTGGTCGACCGACAATCGGGGTCAGCGTTCCATCATAGTCGGAGAGGAGCAGGACGTGGGATGCCGCCCGGCAATCGTTCGAAAAAGCCTGCCACGACTTAAACAGGTGTTCCATTATACCCCCGCTATCGAGATAAGCCTGGAGACCATCGAGCCGCCCCAGCGATAGATGTTGTTGCCGGCGACTATCTCGCGCATGTTTTTCATGCGGCGTCGCCTCTCGGTGTCCGGCATCTCTATAGCCTCTTTAATCCTATCAGCAAATTCGCTGACGGCATAGGGATTAATAAGAAGAGCGTCCTGCATCTCCACCGCCGCACCGGTGAACCGGCTTAAAATCAATACACCGTCGCCATCCGTTCTGGCGGAGACGAACTCCTTGGCCACCAGGTTCATGCCGTCGTGGAGGGAACTGACCACGCAGAAGCGCGCCAGGCGGCGCAGGGCGTTCAGTGTCTCGCGGGAAAGCTGCCGCGTCATCGCAATCACCGGCTGCCAGGCATCCGTGCCGTACTTCTTATTGATTCCGTCCATGAGCCCGTCAATTTTCTGCCCTATATCTTTATAGGTGTCAATCTGCGTGCGACTGGGCATGCCCGCCTGGATAAAGACCACCTTGCCGCGGTATTCGGGGTTGTCTTCCAGGAATTTTTCCAGCGCCATGAGCCGCTCCGGTATGCCCTTGGTATAGTCCATGCGGTCCATACCGACGCCGAGGTACTTGC
>CAYPDM010000076.1:0-7105 GCA_964409485.1 uncultured Dehalococcoidaceae bacterium
TTAAAGTCCAGTATGTTCAGCCGCAACTGCTCTTTCCCGCCCCAACGGTCTATCTCCATGTTGTAGACAACATCTATAGCCGCTGATAGTTCATCCCGGTGACTGGCCAGCCGGAATGCCACCGCGTCCCAGACCGTGCCTCCCTGCTTGAGCTTCATCCGCAAATGCTCCCCGCCGTTGCCCATGGTGCGGTGCTCCGGCACTTCCACCCCCTTGCTCATGAAAATCGGCACCGGGTTGCCTATTCCGAAAGGCGCCAGGAGCTGCGTCGTCTGGTAAGTGTCCCCGCCGAGTTCGGGCAGGGTAACCAGGGCGTCGATATCAAGGTGAGGACGAAGCTCCACCCCCGCAAGTTCCTCGGCGACCAGCGCTCCCAGCTCTTCTTCGAGCCGGGGCAGATTTTTCGTGGGCAGGGTAAATCCCGCCGCCGCGGCGTGGCCGCCGTAGCGGGTAAAAAGGTGGCTGAACTTGTTCAGGGCGGCGATGATGTTGAATTCCGGTATGCTGCGGCAGCTGGCGTGGCTTACCTTATCCGCCGTGTGCACTACTATCGAAGGGCGGTAGAACTCCTCGGAAAGCCGGCTGGCTACCAGGCCGGCAATGCCCATGGGGTACTCCTTATCGGCGGTAAGCAGCAGGGGTGTCAGTCCCCGGGCTATCACCTGCTCTCTGGCCCGGTTCAGCGTCGCCGTGGTCATTCTCTGACGCTCCTCGTTTTTTCTGGCGAGCCATAGCGCCAGCTCCTGCGCTTCCTTCGGCGATTCGGTGACGAGTAGACTGTAGCCGGTCAGGCCGTCGGCCAGCCTGCCGGCGGCGTTCAGGCAGGGGGCGATAACCCAGGAAATACTGTCCTCGTTAAGACGGCCCGGCTCCAGCCTCATCTGGCTTATCAGTTGCCGGAGACCGGGTCGCGGCCTGGCATTCATCTGTTTCAGGCCTGCTTTAATAAGGTAGCGGTTTTCGCCCAGCGGCGGCGACATATCCGCGACGGTGCCGATAGCCACCAGGTCGATAACCCTTTCTAATAATTCCTCCTTGCCGAGGTTGCTGAACAACGCCTGGAGCAGTTTAAAAGCTACCCCCACCCCGGCCAGCCCCGTGAACGGGTAAGCCGAGTCCTTCAGCTTGGGGTCGATAACGGCTATGGCCTCCGGTATTGCTTCCAGGGGATTGTGATGGTCGGTGACGATGATATCGAGTCCCGTCTTCATCGCCTTTTTTACCTCGACCGCATCGGTAACGCCGCAATCGACCGTTATAACCAGGCTCGCGCCCTGTTCCTGGAGTCCCTTAAGGGCGGCTGTGGTCAATCCGTGTCCCTCCGTCTGGCGGTGGGGTATGTAGGGGATGGCCTTGACACCGAGGAATGTTAAACCCTGCACCAGGACCGCGGTGGAAGTCATGCCGTCCGCATCGAAGTCCCCGAAGATGCCGACGGTCTCGCCGGAAAGCATGGCCTGGTAGATTCTGAATACCCCCTTTTCCATGCCGGGGAGTAGAAAAGGGTCGCTCAAGAGGCTCTCGTCGCTGGCCAGGAATGACTTGAAGTTCTCCGGTCGGGTGATGCCGCGATTATATAGTAGCTGTGTCAGCAGCGGGGAAAAGCCGGAGTCGCTGACCATCTGTTGGTCGGTTACGGGCGGCAGCAGGTTCCAGCGACTATGGCTCAAATTATGCCTCGGCGTATTTCCGTAAAATAAGTACCGAGTTGTGTCCGCCGAAGCCGAAAGAGTTGGTCAGTACCGTGTTCAACTCGGCCTTGCGGGCAGTGTTGGGTACGTAATCCAGGTCGCATTCGGGGTCGGGATTTTCGTAATTTATCGTCGGTGGTATGACCCCGTTTACAATCGTCATGATGCAGATGGCCGGTTCCATGGCACCGGCGCAGCCTATCATGTGCCCGGTCATCGACTTCGTCGAGCTGATGGGTATCTTGTAGGCCCTCTCCCCGAAGGTTGCCTTGATGGCTTTTGTCTCCATGGCATCGTTCAGCTGCGTGGACGTGCCGTGGGCGTTGATGTAATCGATTTCCTCCGGCTTTATCCCGCCCCGTTTCATGGCCATTTGCATTGCTTTAGCTGCCCCCTCGCCGTTTGCCATCGGCTGGGTCACGTGGAAAGAATCGGCGGTCGCCCCGTAGCCGATGATTTCCGCCAGGATATTCGCGCCCCGCTTCAGGGCGTGCTCCAGGCTTTCCAGGATGAGAACCACCCCCCCCTCGCTGATGATAAAACCGTCACGGTCTTTATCAAAGGGACGGGAGGCCTTCTGCGGGGCATCGTTTCTGGTGGAAATCGCTTTCAGGGAGCTGAAGGCGGTGATGCCTACCGGGTTTATGATGGCCTCGGCACCGCCGGCAATCATTACCTGGGCGTTATCGTTTTTAATATACTCGTAAGCTGCACCGATAGCATCGGAGCCGCTGGAGCAGGCTGATGTGATGCACAGGTTCGGCCCTTTGACCCCCAGCGCAATTGATACCTGGGCGGCGGCTATATCCGATATCATCATCGGCGCCAGGAAAGGGCTGACCCTGTCAGGCCCCTTTTCCAGCAGTACCTGTATCTGTTCGAACAGCGTGGTCAGGCCGCCGATGCCGCTCCCGATGAACACGCCGATATCATCCTGGTTGGAAGCGTCGATTCGCAGGTCGGCCTGCTTTACGGCCTGGAGGCCGGCGGCAACCGCCAGCTGGGCGAAACGGTCCATGCGGCGGGCGCTCTTACGGTCGATATAATTGGTAGCCTCGAACCCCTTGACCTCGCCGGCGAACTTGACCTCCATGTTCGAGGTGTCGAAAAGGGTTATATAATCAATGCCGGATTTACCGGTGACTAGATTGTCCCAGGTGGTGGCCATGTCCAGGCCGAGCGGGGTAAGAGCCCCGATACCGGTAACTACAACTCTATTTAAGTGGCTGTTAATTGTAGTAGCCTCCTTGTTTTATAGGTTGATGGGGATAACCAGTCCGCAGAGGAATTCAGTTAATTTTTAACATATTTTGCATTTATTTTCAAGTCGGCATGCGTTTTTTGACCCCGCTGGGACGGTCACAGTATAATGTCTTACGTCATCACAGCATACCCGGAACAAGCGCACATGAAAAAAAGAGCGGAAAGACCCACGGTAGCCCTGGAAAGCCTGGGATGCAAGTTGAACCAGGCGGAAATACAGTCCCTGGCGCGTCAGCTTGCCGGGGCCGGCTATAGACTGGTATCGCCGGCGGATAAAGCCGATATTTATATCCTCAATACCTGCACCGTAACACACGTCGCCGACCGTAAGTCGCGTCACCTGCTGCGGCTGGCCCGCCGCAGGAATCCGGCGGCGCGTCTGTTAGCCATCGGCTGCTACGCCCAGCGCTCGCCGAATGAGCTCGCCGGGATTGAGGGGGTGGAACTCGTTCTGGATAATCGGCAGAAATGGCACCTGTTAAAATTACTGGATGATATCGGCAGTATCAACAGCCCGTCGCCCCCGGCCTCCGTAATCCCGCGCGAAGGAGGCCGCCGTACCCGTGTCTTTGTCAAGGTACAGGACGGCTGCCGCAGCTTCTGCGCCTACTGCATCGTGCCCCTGGTGAGGAGCCGCGTGAAAAGCGTGCCGGCGGAAAAGGTGGTTGCCCTTGTCAAAGAGCTGGCGGCGGAAGGCTGTCAGGAGGTGGTATTGACCGGTACGGAAATCGGTACATATGACTATAGCGGCACCGACTTTAAAAGGCTGCTGGAGAGGGTACTTTCGGAAACGGGAATGCCCCGCTTGAGGATATCCTCCCTCCAGCCCCCGGAAATTTCACCGGAGCTTATCGGACTCTGGCAAAACCCCCGGCTTTGCCCGCACTTTCACCTGTCTTTACAGAGCGGCAGCGACAGCGTTCTGGAGCGCATGAAGCGGCGTTATCATACTGCCGGCTACCATGACGTGGTTGCCCTGATTCGGGATTCGGTGCCGGGGGCGGCTGTTACCACCGATGTCATCGTGGGCTTTCCCGGCGAGACCGACGAGGAGTTCCGAGAGACTTACGAGTTCTCTAAGCAAATGCGGTTCGCCCGCATCCATGTCTTCCCTTATTCCCCCCGCCCCGGCACGGCGGCGGCGAACATGCCGCGGCAGGTGCCTGAAAAAATAAAGAAGCAGCGCAGTCAGCAGATGCTGGCCCTGGCTGAAGAAAACGTTAAAAAATTTCAGCAGGAGTTCCTGGGCAGGACTCTGGAAGTCCTCTGGGAGAAGAAGGCCGGCGGTGTCTGGTCCGGCCTGACCGGCAACTATATCAAGGTGTATACACGGAGCGGGGGAGACCTGGCTAACCGCCTGTTGCCGGTGAAACTGGCCAAGCTTTACCGGGACGGGGTTTGGGGGGAGGTTTAAACTCTCTGGCCCTTACTCCATCACCGGGCGGTTTTCCAGTATCTCCCTAAGCGATTTTGTCGGCATCAGGAAATCGTTCTCGGAGAGGTAGGACTCGCCGATGATTCTCATCTTTTCCAGCAGCGCGTGGAAGTTAATCCCCCAGCCGATTCCCCAGGCCTCCGGCGTGAAAATCCGGCTGTTATCCGTGTTCCAGTAGGATTCCCTGAATCGCTCGATTGTCGGCAGCCGGAAATCGTAGGGTATGAGGCCCAGCTTGCCGTGCCAGTGCCTTTCCTCGCTCGGCTTTTCCATTTCCTGGCATACCGCGGCGAGGGTGATGGTGATTGCCGCCGCCTGAATAAGCCTGCTAATCCAGACCTTGCCCATAACAGCTCCTTTTCAGTTATCGTTGATTATTATTCCCATCACTACCGATGTTTCAATCTGGCGCGGTGGAATGTCCCAGTATTTCGCCAGCAGTGCGTCTTTGTCAGGTAGCAGATTAAATCCGTGTTTCCGGTAAAAATCAATCGCCCAGTACGCCGCCGCCCATGTACCCACCAGCAGGCTCCGGGTAGTTGCCAGTTCCTTGAGGTGGTCGAGCAGCCCTTTGCCGATTCCCTGTTGCTGGTACTGCGGCAGCACGTAGGCATGGCGGATAAGCGTGACGTCTTTTATCGACTCGATGCCCATGACGCCGACCAGTTCCCCGCCGACTTCCCAGCCGTAGAATATTACCCGTTTCATCTCCTGTTCCAGCTCCTCCTCGGGCATATAGGGCTGGTGATAGCAGTCCGCCTCGATGACGCCGTCGTAGGCTTTGGCGGCCTCGTTGATGATGCCGTACATTTTTCCGGTATCTTCCGCCCCGCATACGCGAATCATAAATTTGTATACCGTCCTTTACCATTGATTATACAATTGGTGATTTATTAAGGGAAGCCCATTAAGAACAAAATACGGTGCGCCGGCACTTTTTTTTTAGAATTAATATGTTATAATTTGAGTATCAATAACTAATGTGACCTCCGGATTATCAGGAGATAATTCTCAATGGCTTATGCCGGGCCGCTTTTTCCCGTCTTTTTTATGATATAGTGATGCTGTGCCGGTGGCCGGCAAAGCCTGATTAAGTCTTAGAGAGGTTTGATATGGAATCGAAAATTAACCTGGAAGAATTTGCCCGGACTGCTGAAAAAATCTGGGAGAAAGCCAGGGCCGAAGGCCGGCTGCTGGACAATCCCTCCGATGCCGAGTTGAGAACGCTGGTTGAAAAGCAGCAGGGCACCGTCAAGACGATTTACGATAACTTCGTTGCCGAGAGTGAGCCTACCTCGCGGGCGCAGGCTTTCACCAAAAACAGCGTCGACGACCCCTTTGGCGACGATGAGATGAGGCTGCTGGCCCACTGCGAGGAATCCCTGGCCGGGGAGAAGCTGATATCCGTCGACCGCATTGTGGGCAACCTGAACAGCAGTACCGTGGTCAGGCTGATTATACCGGAGAAGTTCGCTCATGTCGCTTACGGCGGTAAAAACCTGTTCGCCCCGGTGAAAAAACCCGTTGCGAAGCCGGACTATCAGCTGGTCTTTTTCGGCGACGAAAACTGGGAGGCCAACCGGACGAAGCCCCTCCCCCAGAAGGACATCACCATCAGGCTGGCTTTCCTGGATGACGGCCGTGCCGTCAAGATTGTGCGGAACAGCAACTACATCGGCGAATATAAGAAGGGCGTTTTCGCCTGCGAGGACTGGGCGGCCAAGACGAAGAAGGGCGGCCTTTTCCTCCATGCCGGCTGCCGCGAGGACTTTCTCCAGACGACCCACGGCGCTTACCGTCCGGTGCGGACGCTGCTTATCGCTTTGAGCGCCAACGGCAAGACCACCACCACCTGCCAGATTCTCGCCCGGAAGGGCATGGAGAGGTCGTGGCTGATTCAGGACGACGGCGGCACCCTCATGCCGGACGGCTCGTTTTACGGCTTCGAGCAGGGCGGCGTGTTCGTTAAGACGGAGGGCGTTAATCCGGCGGAGCAGGTCGAGATATTCTACGGCCTGCTGAAGTCCGAGACCGTCCTGGAGAATGTCTACGTCACCGACGAAGGCGATTTCGACTTTGAGAACTTCGAGCGTACGTCCAACGGGCGCGCGGTGGTGATGCGTAAGGACTTTATGCACGCCAGCTCCCACATCGACGTCGAGAGAGTCGATAACGTTGTCATCATCACCCGGGGTTCCATTATTCCGGCCATATCGAAGCTCAATCTGGAGCAGGCTACCGCTTTGATGGTGCTGGGGCAGGCCATGGAGTCGTCCGCGGGCGACCCCACCCGGGCGGGCAAAATAAGGACGGAATTTTTCTACGACCCGTTTATCGCCGGCGACCGCGCCGCCCACGCCAACCGCTTTTACGATATCCTCTCCAACCACTCCCACGTCAACTACTACCTGATGAACACGGGTTCGGTAGGGGAAGGCTATCACTTTAAAGATATCAACGTGGGCCACACCATGAGCATACTGGATTCCCTCCTGCGCGGCGGACTCGAAGACTGGGTGGATTCCCCCACCGGCTTTAAAGTGCCCACGTCCATCCGCGCCGTCGACGATATCATGGTGCACCCGGAACGACTCTACACGCGCAGCGAGTTCGAGGAGAAGCAGCAGGAACTCCACAAGCTCCGCTACGATGCGGTAGAGAAGTTCGGCAGCGGCCTCAACCCCAAAGTCAGCGAGGTGTTTGACAAGATTTAGGG
>CAYPDM010000077.1:0-6998 GCA_964409485.1 uncultured Dehalococcoidaceae bacterium
AGCATTTCTCCGGATTATAAATAGTCGTGCCCGTGGGATAGACAGTCGGCGGCATAATTCCCCTCCCCCGTAATTATCGATTCGGGGATAGTATAGCTTCTTATGTGGGGGGTGGCAAGGGTGGGAGGATTTTGCCCCCTCCCCTTTACGAATCTGCCTCAAAGGATTATAATGAATTGGTTTAAATTAAAGTAATCCAACTCGGGGGTGAAACTTGGGCGTTTTATACGTGGTCTCTGCGGAAGCGGGTACGGGCAAGACGGCTGTATGCGCCGGGCTGGCCGGAAACCTGATAAATGACGGTAAGAAAGTGGGCTATCTCAAGCCGCAGGTGGCGGCCAAAGACGGCTCCGATAGCGATATCGCCTTCATGAAGCAGATTCTGGGGCTCGACGACGCCGTGAATGCCCCCGATGTGATTAAGGGCCGGGATGTCGTCCTCGTTGAGGCCATGCTCGGGCAGGGTGCCGATGATACCTTGAGCAAGCAAACCTACGGCGCGGCTAAAGAGATGAAGGCCAGGGTTATCGCCGTGGAAGCCTATACCGGAAAGGCCTCTAAATATGCCGATGTTTATAAAGGATTCGGCGAGAGCCTGCTGGGCGTCGTCATCAACAAGGTGCCGGAGAGCAAGCTGAAGCAGGCCAAAGAAGAAGCGGCGGATATCAACGTACTGGGAGTAATCCCCGAAAGCAGGGTTCTGCTCGCTGTAACGGTCGCCGAACTGGCTGAAAGCATACCGGGGAAAATATTGAATAATCCCGGGGAATCGGCGGAACTCGTCGAGAACTTCATGCTGGGGGCGATGGTCGTCGATTCCGGCCTGGACTACTTCGGACGCAAGAGCAATAAAGCTGCCATAGTGCGGCAGGACCGCCCGGATATGCAGCTGGCCGCTCTGGAGACTTCGACGAGGTGCCTGGTACTCACCGGCAGCAGCGAGCCGCCCGTCTACAATGTCCTCCAGAAGGCAGAGGCGCGCGGTATCCCGATTATTTCCACCGGGACAGAAGCCGGGGATATCGTAGCCGGCCTTGAAGATACTCTTGTAAATGCCAGGCTAAACCAGGAGAAAAAGCTAGCCCGGCTGGCTGAAGTGATAAAACAGAACCTGGAAATAAACGCGATAGTGTAGCTGCGTTATTTTTCGCTAATCGTTTCTGATAACGTAAAGAGCTACTGATTCACGGTATAAGTCGGAGAATAACAACAGGCTGGCGAACTAAATCATCCGCCAGCCTGTATTTGTTTTTGCTTAAACTAAGCGGCTATTGCTGGTTGGTTCTGATTTTATTGAAACATTCGCTGCAATAGACCGGTCTGCCCTCACGGGGTTCAAAAGGTACTTCTGTATCCTTGCCACACTCGGCACATACTGCGGGGAACATTTGGCGAGGTCGGTAGCCGCCGCTGGAACCGTATCGCTCTGCCTTCCTGGCCTGTCGACAGGCCGGGCAGCGCTTGGGTTCATTGGTGTAGCCTTTGGACTGGAAGAACTCTTGCTCTTCGGCAGTGAAAGTAAAAGTGGCTCCACAATCGGAACACTGGAGCTCCTTGTCCTGAAAACTCAACGGATGACCTCCTTTCTTAATTTAGTTGGTTAGAGCTAAGGTCATCCGTAAATGGGTCAGGATAAAGTAATTTAATTGCATATGTGATAACCTAGACTGACAACCACCGCGCATATTATATAACGGGCAAGTGCAATTTGCAATAGTCCGTTAGTACTTTTTCTTTCGTTTTACAGCAAAGGCGAGGCCGGCGGCGAATAACTCCAGGATGCCCTGGACGAGGAAAAACGAGTAATAGCTGCCGGTCAGCTCGAAGGTGATACCGCCGGCGTAAGCCCCCAGGGCCATGCCAACGGTGTGGCAGGACATCGTCACGCCGATTATCGTGCCCATGCGCAGGTCGCCAAAAAGGTCGGCAACCAGCCCGGAAGTAAGCGGCGACGTGGTAAACCAGCCGAAACCGAAGAGGACCATAGACAGGTAGAGCATCCACAGCGGGCTGCCGCTAAGGAGTATAAACGCGACGGCGATAAAGAAGGACAGACTGCGGATAACATGGGTTAAAGCCAGCACTCTGCTGCGGGCGTACCTGTCGGAGAGGTGACCCGTCAGCAGCACGCCCACCAGATTCAGGCCTCCCTGAACGCTGATAAGGCTGGCGCCGATCATCTCCGAGTAGCCGAAGTCGGTAGCGAAGATGACGATATGGGTCATCATAAAGCCGCAGCCGATGCCGCAGATGAGTTGAGCCGCTGAAATCAGCCAGAAAGAGCCGGACCGGGCGGCCTGGGCCAGGGTATGGCCGGAGACGCCGGTGCTTTCCGCCGGGTAAGCATCAACCTTCGGCCTGGTACGCGTTGCCCTGTCTCCCGACTCCCCGTCGGGGCCGTACCCTTTCTCTTCGGGATTATTGCGTATCAGTAAAGTCAAGGGCAACAGTATCACCAGGGTAATCCCCGCCCAGAAAAACATCGTTTCCCGCCAGCCCCAGGTAAGTATCAGGTATGCCGAGAGAGGCGAGAGGACCAGGGCGCCTATGGGCAGGCCGGTGGCGGCGATTCCCTGTGCGCGGCCTCTCTTCTTTACAAACCACCGGTTTATCAGCACCTGGCTGCCCTGTAATGCCTTTATCTCGTACAGGAACCTGCCGGTAAAAATGTGCCAGATACTCGCGGCCAGGCCGTTGATAGTGCTGCTCAAAGTCTGTGTGGCCAGGCAGGCAAAAAGCATTGTCTTCGGGCCGAAGCGGTCAATGAATCGGCCGATAAACGGTGTGGCTATGGCAAAGAGGATTAGTGCGAACGTGTGAACGGCGGAAAGGGTAGCCCTGTCCCACCCGAACTCCTCCAGTATCGGCTTGAAGAAGATACCCACGCCCACCGCGCTAACCAGGAAAAGCATGAACCATGAGGCGGCGACGATGTACCAACCGTAGAAGAATACGGGCTTATGAGGAAGATGTGTGCTATGGTTGCTGTCCAACAGGTATTTCTCTCTTACAGGATAAAAATAGGTTTCCTTTAGAGTCCAGTATAACAAAAGTGCCGCGGATACGCTAAAAAGGTGTTAAAACCTGTTGACTCCACTTGTGTCTTGATATAAACTATGCAAACAGCGGACTTGTAATATTATGAGCAAGGGGGATGCTTATGGGCTATGAACCACAGTTCACCAGGCTGCGTATCTACAACATCTTCATGGGTTTTCTCCACCTCGCCCAGGCAGTATTCATCATTATCTTGAGCAACGATTTCAAACTGCCGATTACAACCTCCTTCCTGACTTATAACGAGGGACTCGGCAAGCTCTGGCCGGTAACCGATTCCCTCGTCAACCTGCCCTTCGGTATCATGGTGGCCGTGTTCCTGCTCCTTTCGGCCGTCGCTCACTTCACGGTTGCTTCTCCCGGCGCGTTCGGGTGGTACGTCAACAACCTCAAAAGGGGCATCAACTACGCCCGCTGGTACGAGTATTCGTTGAGCGCCTCCCTGATGATAGTGCTCATCGGGATGCTGTGCGGCGTCTATGATCTCGGCGCGCTTATCATGGCCTTCGTGCTAACCGCCGTGATGAACCTCTGCGGGTTGATAATGGAGGTGCATAACCAGACCACCGGAAAGACGAACTGGACTTCGTACGTCGTGGGCTGCATCGCGGGGGTCGCGCCCTGGGTGGCCATAGCCATCTACTTCTTCGGGTCACTGGCGCAGGCGGAGGGAGGTGTGCCGACGTTCGTTTACGTTATTCTGCCGACTCTGTTCGTCTTTTTCTTCAGCTTCGCGCTGAACATGGTTCTGCAGTATAAGAAAGTGGGACCGTGGCGCGACTATCTCTACGGCGAGAAAGCATATGTGCTGTTAAGCCTTATTGCCAAATCGGCTCTTGCCTGGCAGGTGTTCGCCGGGACGCTGCGGCCGGTCTAGGATGGGGGTAATATGAGCATCCAGGTTATTACCGATAGCACCTCGGATATTCCTCAAGACGTTGCCGATGAACTTGGCATAAGAATAGTACCGGTATACGTACGTTTTAACGATAAGGTATACCGCGACGGCGTGGATATACAGAGCGACGAGTTCTACCGCATGTTGGTTACTTCGCCGTACCATCCGGCAACGTCACAGCCGACCCCGGAGGATTTCGTCAGTGCCTACAAGGAGTACTACGATAGTGTTGATGGTATTATCTCCATCCATGTCTCCTCGAAGGTAAGCGGCACCTATAACTCGGCGATGATTGCTAAAAAAATGCTGGGCAGTCGATGTCCTATCGAGGTAGTCGATTCACAATTTACTTCAGCGGGTCTGGCACTGGCAGCTATGGCCGCCGCCAGACTGGTAAAGGCCGGTAAAGACCTGGGGGCCATAGCGGCGGAAGTCAGGCGGACCGTTAATAAAGTGGATATTTTAGGTGTGTTCGATACGATGAAGTACCTGGCGCGGAGCGGACGCATAAGCAGGACAATCGTGACAGCGGCGGATATTCTTAATATAAGGCCGCTGCTTACTTTCCGTGAAGGTGAGCTTATCCGTGCCGGCCTGGTACGCAGCTTTTCCAGAGGGATGGACAGGCTTTACAGGTTTGTAGAAAGCAAGAAGGATATTGCCGAACTGGCTATCGTCCACAGCGCAATACCGGAGCGGGCCGAGGAGTTCAAGAAGCGCCTGGCCTGGCTCTTCCCGGAAGAGCAAATCAGGATACTAAAACTCAGCGCCGGCCTGGGAGTTCACGGCGGGCCGGGAGCCCTGCTGGTGGGATTGAGGCTGGAATAATAGCGTGTCCGGCTCTTCCCTGTAGGGGCATATTGGAGAGGGGGTGTATCCCCCTCTCTTTTTTTGCGATTTTTGACATAAAGCGTACGCGAATTTTATACTTATTAAGCAGGCCGGGAGCAGTGGCCCGGTATTCGATTTTTAATAATTGAGGTCATATTATCATGGTCGCACCGGCGATTCTCAATACCGATAATACCGTCCTGGTGTTAATAGACTTTCAGGAAAGGCTGTTCCCCGTCATGCACGACAAGGAAAAGCTGCTGCGGAACGTGCTGAAGCTCATCGAAGGGGCGAAGGTGCTGGAAATCCCCGTAGTCCTGACCGAGCAGTACCCCAGGGGGCTGGGCGCAACGCTGCCGGAGATAAAGGAACTGTTACCTGATGTTGCGCCGATTGAAAAGGTCTGCTTCAACTGCTGCGACGAGGGGGCCTTCGGCAGGGCGCTGGAATCCTTGAAGAGAAAGCAGGTGCTCATCGCCGGCATCGAAGCCCATATCTGCGTTTACCAGACGGCGATGGCCCTGTTCCGGTCCGGATACGAAGTCCAGGTGGTCGGCGACTGTGTTTCTTCGCGGGACCCGGAGAACAAGCGGGTCAGCCTGCTGAAGATGGGCGCGGCGGGAATCAGCCCGACGACCGTGGAGATGGCCCTGTTCGAGCTGCTTAAAGTGGCCAAAGGGGATAAATTCAAGCAAATCAGCGAAATCGTCAAATGAAACCGGAAAAATTCAGTCAGATAGAGTTTAAAAGCAAAGTTTTACCTTCGCGGATGATGTTACGCGACGGCTCCGGGGAGTTTGCCGGGGCGGAGGTGCCCCTGGACTTCCGCTTCGACCCCCTTACCGGAAGGACGTGCCGCGTTGTCCGGTTTTCCCTGGACAGGATTATACGGCCGGACATTAAAACGCTGGAGAAGCGGTCGCGGGAGCTTCCCTGTCCGTTCTGTATGCCGCTCGTCGAGCAAATCACCCCCCGCTTCCCTCCCGACCTCGTCCCGGAGGGTATCATCCGCCGGGGCAAAGCCGTTGCCTTCCCGAACGCCAGTCCCTGGGACGTTTACGGCATTGTCGTGGTTATTTCCGACGAACATTTCATCCCCCTGGACGGATTCGATACGGAGACCGTATCAGACGCCCTGCTGGCGGCGCAGGATTATATTAAGGCTGTAGAAAAGAGCGACCCCGCCGCAAAGTACCACTTCATCGCCTGGAACTACTTGCCCCCTTCCGGGGGCAGCCTGGTACATCCGCACCTGCAGGGCAATTCCGGCTACCACGCGGCTTACTACCAGAGACAGGTGCTGGAAGCGTCCGAAAAATATTATCGGGAAAAGGGGACGAATTACTGGAGCGACCTCGTGGAGCAGGAGAAGCAGACGGGCGAAAGGTACATCGGGAAAATCGGAGGCACGGAGTGGCTCACCGCCTTCGCGCCGAGGGGGCGTCTTTCCGATGTTATGGCGGTATTTCCGGGGAAGGCTTCCATTACCGAGCTTTCCGGTGACGACCTGCGTGACTTCGCCTCCGGCCTGCTTAAAGTATTCAAATATCTTGATGAACTGAACCTGCTTAGCTTCAACATGGCTACGTACTCGGGGTTCGATGAAGGCCGGTTCTGGGCGCACGCCCGGATTACGCCGCGCGGCTCCCTGCTTTATTCGCCCATCGAGACCAGCGACCAGTTCTATTACCAGGTATTGCAGGACGAGAATATCTGCATCCTGCCGCCGGAGGTCGCCTGCGAACGACTGAAAAAACACTTTACTTCTTAAGGCCGGTCTATATGGACAATACGAATCCATCGCAAAATATTGCTGATACGCCTTATATAAAGTCAGAGGCGATGGAATGCCGTCGGTGCGGCGTTTGCTGCACCAGGCACCAGGCGTTCGTCAATCCGGAAGACATCGTGCGCATCGTGGCTTACCTTAGGATAACCGTACAGGACTGGGACCGGCTTTACGACGATTCGCGCTGGCAGTACTCGGAATACCGCCTGATACGGCACGTGGACGGCGCCTGCGCCTTCCTGGAATATGATAACGGCCTGGCTGCCTGCGCCATCCATCCGGTAAAACCCGCCTGCTGCGCCGCCTGGAAGCCGGGACCGGACAGGGCGGAGTGTAAAGAGGGTAGGGGAAAGGGAGTAGCTTAGTATTTATTCCTTCTCCAGAGCCTCGGCGACAAGCTCGCTCAAGTCCTTAACGCGCAGG
>CAYPDM010000078.1:0-6711 GCA_964409485.1 uncultured Dehalococcoidaceae bacterium
AGGCGGCGGTCTACCTGGCGACCGCCCCCAAGAGCAACTCCCTCTACGAGGCCTATAACAAGGTGCGGGAGGAAATAAAAGGCGGTTCCAGCGAATCGGTGCCGCTGGATATGCGCAATCCGGTAACGCCGCTGATGAAGGAAATGGGCTACGGCAAGGACTATAAATACGCCCACGACGAGCCGGACCATTTCGTGGACCAGCAGCACCTGCCGGATTCCCTTAAAGGCAAAAAGTTTTACACGCCCGGCAAGTTCGGTTACGAGAAGCAGGTGCTCACGCGGCTAAAGACCTGGTGGCAAAAGAAGGACAAGGCGGAATCCGGCGAAGAACCGGAAGAAGAAACCGGGCCGGATTCTGAAAGCTAAATGAATATGCGCTTGAGTCCGGTATTTCCTTGACAATTACCGCAAATATTTACTAAAATTTTTACTGGTAGAGTTTTGTTAAATATCCTGGTCTGGATAAAGGAGTATGATTTTGCCCGATAAGTTTGGGCGAGTCCCCGGACTTAAACCAGCCGCATACGTTCTTATCCAAAATACATTTTGTTCCCACCAATCCCAATCAGTCTGCGGCCTTTTCTTTCTTCATATTTACCACCGCACTACTGTGGAGAGTCTACGCACCATTTTCCCCGATAAGGAGTAACAGTTATGGTCAGGTTGCCATTTGTCCCCAAGGAGCATAAATTCTTCGAGCTATTCGAGGAGAGCGCGCAAAACACGGTGAAAGCCGCCAAAGCCCTGAAGGAGATGGTTGACGACTGGCAGTTCGTGGATAGCCGGGTGGCGGAGATAACCGAGATGGAGCACCATGGAGATACCATCACCCACCAGGTTATCTCGCTGCTGCACCGCACTTTCGTGACGCCCTTCGACCGGGAAGATATCGCCCTGCTGGCGCACACCATGGATGACGTCATCGACTTTATACATGCCGCAGCCGATGCCATGTTCATCTACAAGATAAAGGCCCCGACGGAGCGGGCGAAACAGCTGGCGGATATCATCTTGCAGGGAGCGGGTGAGGTGGAGAAGGCCGTCCACGGCCTGCGAAAGCGGTCTGAACTCAAGAATATCATGGAGGGGTGCGTGGAGATAAACCGGCTGGAGAACATGGCCGACCGGGTATACCGCGCCGCTATTGCCGAGCTTTTCGATAATACGGAGGATATCATCCAGGTGATAAAATGGCGCGAGATATACGCGCACATGGAGAGCGCCACGGACCGGTGCGAGGACGTGGCCGACGTACTCGAAGGGGTAGCCCTCAAGCATGCCTGATACATCTCTGGGACTTTTTATCCTGATTATCGTACTCTCCGTTGGTTTTGCGGTGGTCAACGGATTCAACGATGCAGCTAATGCCATTGCCCCGGCCATCGGCGCGCGCTCTCTGTCTTCGAGGGATGCCTTAATCATAGCTGCCGTGGCTAATATGGCGGGAGCCTGCACGGGGACGGCAGTAGCCCACACTATCGGCAAGGGTATTCTGATACCGGAGGCAATCACTTTTGCAACGGTTATTGCCGCCCTGGCCTCCATTATCATCTGGGGGACGTTAGCCACGTACATGGGTCTGCCCATCAGTCTGCACCATGGATTCATCGCGGGGCTGGCGGCGGCCGGCATGGCGGTGAGCGGGGGCGGCGCGGTGGTATGGAACGTCATGGGGCAGATCATGGCGGCGGTTATCATTGCTCCTTTACTCGGCTTTACCGGTGGTTTCATTGCGATGATCCTGCTTTACTGGATTTTCCGCCGCGGTTCGCCGGAGAAGATGCGGCGGAACTTCAGCCGCGGGCAGTATTTAACGACCGCCTTCATGGCATACAGTCACGGCAAGAACGACGGACAGATGCCGATAGGCGTTATCGCGATGGCGATGGTGATCTTTTACAACGATGCCAGCATCTGGGACAGGTTATCAATACTTTCACCCGACCTCTGGTGGATAATCGTGGTGCCGGCGCTCGCTATCAGTGCGGGGACGGCGATGGGAGGCTGGCGCGTCATTAAGACCATGGGAATGCGAGTTACCACGCTCCGACCGCCGCAGGGTTTTACCACTCAAGCCTCCGCCGCCACCGTTATTGAGGTAGCTTCTCATTACGGCATACCGGTAAGCACCACCCATCTTATCAGCGCTTCTACGATGGGGGTGGGGGCTACGGAGAGGTTTTCGGCGGTGAGGTGGGGGATAGCGGGTAACATCGTGGCGGCGTGGATACTGACGTTTCCCATCTGCGGGGCGCTGGGGTATTTCTTTTCGTGGCTGCTGCACGTGGTATTTTAAAATATTTTAGAGTTCTGTTTTCATCCGGCTTATTTTTTTACACCTCACCCCCTTAATCCCCCTCTCCAATCTGTAACATCAGATTAGAACGGCAGATTATTTGATTTGAGAGGGAGCTGGCGCCCCCTCTCGCTGCGCGCTCCCCTTTTTGGGGGGCGGGGGTAAAACTTGGAGATAAGCCGTGAATGATACGGGGCGGCCCGGGCGGGAATAGATAACAGCCGAGGGGCGGGGGTCGATTTACAGAGAAATTTCCCGGGGCGTGACGCGGCACTTTTCGGCGGTGATGATGGCCTCAATATCGGCTACGGCGCTTTCCAGCTTGCCCTGATGGTTAAAGACTATATAGTCGAACAGCGGCAGCTGCTCCATCTCTTCTCTCGCGGTCTTCAGACGCAGCTCAAGGTCGGCGGGCGTTTCCGTGCGGCGCTTCTGGAGTCGTTCCCCGACCTCTTCCAGGGAAGCAGTGGCCAGGAAGATAAACACGGCCTGCGGGACAATCTTCTTGATGGTGGCCGCGCCCTGGACATCCACCTTGATGATAACGTCTTTCCCGTGTTTTAAGGCTTCCCTGACCGACTCCCGCGGGGGGCCGTAACGGTGGCCGTAGACAGTAGCCCATTCCAGTAATTCATTACGGTCAATCATTTCCTGGAATCGTGCTTCTGAAACGAAGTGGTAATGCAGGCCGTTTTTCTCGCCGGGGCGGGCCGGACGGGTGGTGACCGTTGTGATGAACTCAAGAGGGTGTTTCGACTGCTTGAGCCTGGATAAAACGGCATCCTTGCCGACCCCGGAGAGACCGGAGAGGATTAGTAGCAGGGGTTTTAACGGCGGGTTGAACGGGGAATATTCTTCATGGCTCATCGGGGCTTTCACTCTGCTCTTGTTTAGATAAAATACCGGACCGGCCTGCCTGAAGCCGGCTGGCAATAGTTTCCGGAGCGAGAGCCGCCAGAATAATATGACCGCTATCTGTAAAGATAACGGCCTTGGTCCTCCTCCCGCTGGTCATGTCAACTACTTTCCCGTTGTTTTTACCTTCGTGGATAATACGCTTGGTAGGGGCGGAACTAGGTGAGGCTATAGCGATGGCCCGGCTCATTGCCAGGATATTACCGAACCCGATGTGAACCAGTTCTATGCTCATGTTATCACCTCGTACTTTTTTCGCAGGACTAATATCTGCATTCCGGTCAAAGCCAGAAACCAATTCCACACTCGGGTCGGCGGATTCCGCGAGGCTGCTATCGGCGTCCCCGGCTCCTCTTGAGAGGGTATAATACGATACAAATTCACCCAGGAACATAACTGCTTCGCTGGGAAACCCTCCAATAACGTAGCACTTGTCTCCGAGGTTGTCAAGGGCTTTTTACACTCGCCGGCTCGTGCATTTCGGCAACTCATATATAAAATATTTACATTCTATATATGAAAATTTTAGATTTGCCTCTTTCCTTAAGGCGGGTATTGTGCTAGAATAAGATGTAGCTATAGCAAAGGCCTTTAACAATTACACAATGACAGACGTAAGATTTGCCTCTTGGTGGTTAGAGCGAGGCGGCACCACCCGTTCCCATCCCGAACACGGAAGTGAAACGTCCCAGCGCAGACGATACTGAGGGGGCGACCCTTTGTGGAAAATATGCCACTGCCAGGAGGCTTAAATCTAATCTGAACTCCCTCTAAGTCTATAGCTATATAACAGGTATTTCCCTTTCACCGCTGCTTGCTTTACGATTTGCTTTATTATAATATTAAAAATAGAGGGGTTCTCTACATAATATAAAGTGGTGATGGAAAATAGATATGGCCAGCAGGTTTGAGAAATTTTCAGAAAGAGCCCGCCGCGTCCTCACGATAGCCCAGGAAGAGGCACGCAACCTCAACCACAGCTATATCGGGACCGAGCATATTTTACTCGGTCTGGTGCGCGAGGAGGAAGGCGTGGCCGCCAGGGTACTCACCAACCTGGGCATCGGCCTGGGGAAGATACGCTCGGCGGTTGAGTTCATCATCGGCCGCGGTGAAAAACCGGGCAGCGGCGAGACGGGCCTTACTCCCAGGGCCAAGAAGGTCATCGAACTCGCCATAGACGAGGCGCGCCAGATGGGCCATAACTACATCGGCACGGAGCACCTGCTGCTGGGCCTGCTGCGAGAAGGAGAAGGCGTGGCTTCCAGCGTGCTGGACAGCTTCGGCATCACCTTGGAACGGGCTCGCGGCGAAACACAGCATATTTTAACCCAGGGGACGCCCAAGGCCAGACTCACCCGCAGCACCAGCCGGACGCCGGCCCTTGACCAGCTGGGCATCGACCTTACCGCGGCCGCCCGCGCCGGAAAGCTCGACCCCGTAATCGGGCGGCATAAAGAAATCGAACGGCTCATCCAGATATTGAGTCGGCGCACCAAGAATAATCCCGCTCTAATCGGAGAACCGGGCGTGGGCAAGACGGCCATCGTCGAGGGGCTGGCCCACCGCATCGTTTCCGGCGACGTGCCGGAGACCCTGGAAGAAAGGCGCCTGATAGCGCTGGACATGGGGTCGCTGGTGGCCGGGACGAAATACCGGGGTGAGTTCGAAGAGCGACTGAAAAAGATAATCGAAGAGATAAAGACCGCCGGCAACTGTGTGATATTTATCGACGAGTTCCATACCATGGTGGGCGCCGGCGCCGCCGAGGGGGCCGTTGACGCCGCCAACATCCTCAAGCCTTCACTGGCGAGGGGCGAGTTGCAATGCATCGGGGCTACGACTCTCGACGACTTCCGCAAGTACGTGGAGAGAGACGCCGCCCTGGAACGCCGCTTCCAGCCGGTGCTGGTTGAAGAACCATCCGTCGACGATACGCTGTCGATACTGCGCGGCATCAAGGAACGTTATGAAGAGCATCACCACCTGAATATAAGCGACGAAGCGTTAAACGCCGCCGCCACTCTGGCTTCGCGTTACATACCCGACCGCTTCCTGCCTGATAAAGCCATCGACCTGGTAGACGAGGCTTCTTCGAGAGTGCGCATCCGGCACAGAACCATGCCTGTAACCCTCAAGCAGGCCAAGGAACAGGGCGATAACATCCGCAAGGACAAGGACGCCGCCCTGGCGACTCAAGAGTACGATTTAGCGGCACAACTGCGCGAGCAGGAAGTGCAAATAGAAGAGAAGATAAAGCAGCTGGAAGCGGAATGGCGCGACGAGCAGGAGCAGGAAGAGGTGGTGGTCAAGAAGGAAGACATCGCCGAGGTGGTGAGCATGTGGATAGGCGTGCCAGTGGTACAGCTCGCCGACGACGAGACGAGTCGTCTGCTCAACATGGAAGAGGAGCTGCACAAGCGCATCATCGGCCAGGACGAAGCTATTATCGCCATTTCCAAGGCAATACGCCGGGCGCGGGCGGGGCTTAAAGACCCCAGGCGCCCGATAGGCAATTTTATTTTCCTCGGGCCGACGGGCGTGGGCAAGACCGAGCTTGCCAGAACGCTGGCCGAATTCATGTTCGGCACCGAGGATACGCTGGTGCGCATCGACATGTCCGAGTTCATGGAGAAATTCGCCGTGTCCCGCCTGGTGGGGGCGCCGCCGGGGTACGTCGGATACGAAGAGGGCGGCCAGCTTACGGAAGCCGTCAGGCGTAAGCCGTACTGCTGCATACTGCTGGACGAGATTGAAAAAGCCCACGAGGATGTGTTTAATATCCTCCTCCAGATATTCGACGACGGGCACCTGACCGACGCCAAAGGCCGGCGGGTAGACTTCCGCAACAGTATTATCATCATGACCAGCAACATCGGCGCGGAGCTTATAAAGAAGGGCTCTACCATCGGCTTTACCTCCCACACCGACGAGGCGAAAACCCGGGAGAAGTCTTACGAGAGGATGAAGGAGAATCTGCTGGATAAATTGAAGGAGAGATTCAAACCCGAATTCCTCAACCGCGTCGACGACCAGGTAGTATTCCGCTCCCTGACCAAGGAACAGATACGGGCGATAGTCGATTTAATGCTGATATCCGTCAGCAAGCAGCTGATCGAGAAGGGCATCAACCTGAATGTAACCGATGTGGCCAAAGACTTCCTCGGTGAAAAGGGATATAGCGAAGAATACGGGGCGAGGCCGCTGCGCCGGGTCATACAGAGCATGGTGGAAGACAAGCTCTCGGAAGCCGTACTCCGTGAGGAATTCAAGGTATTTGACAGGATTTTTGAGATAGAGGCAACCATTAACAATCCAGATATCATCGACGGTGTTCTTAATGACATTAAAGAAATCCCCGTTAACCTGACAGCCGAGAAAGCGGAAGGGGAAGCAACCATAACTCCTGATATTCTCATGGCCGAGAGAGCCGGAAACACGATTAAAATCTTTTCGACAAAGAGCATTAAATTTAAGGTAGAAAATATAATCAAAGAG
>CAYPDM010000079.1:0-6603 GCA_964409485.1 uncultured Dehalococcoidaceae bacterium
GGCATTTGCCTTAAGATTTGCCGAAGAAGGGGCCAAATTGCTGTTAACTACCACTAATCTTAAAAGGGCTGAAGGCACGGTTAATGAGGTAAAAGCTAAAGGCGGGGAAGTAGCCATAGTGGAGGCCGATATTGCCCACGAGGACCAGCCCCAGAAGATAGCGGATGAGGTTATGAAGAAGTACGGCAGGGTGGATATACTCCTTAATAATGCTGCCGTATGGGGCGGCCTTAATGCCAAGCCGTGGAATCTCTGGACGACCGAAGAATGGGACCGAATCTTAACGGTGAATGTCCGGGGAACCTGGCTGGTCTGTAAGGCAATAGTTCCCCTGATGGAAAAAGCGGGCAAAGGCAAAATTATCAATGTAGCTTCTAATGTCGCCCGGGTACCCGCGGCTTCGTTCTTTATCCCGTATTCGTGCAGTAAAGGGGCCGTTTACACGATGACTCACGCCCTGGCCCACGCTCTGGGCGCCTCGAACATCAATGTCAACGCCATCGCGCCGGGATACACGGCTTCCGAAGCCAGTTTAAACCAGGAAGGCAGTGACCAGACGTTCGAACTGGCTACCGCGGAACAATCGTTGAGTCGGCGCGAGCAGCCGGGCGACCTGGTGGGGGCGGCGGTATTCCTGGCCTCGGCGGACTCTGATTTCATATCGGGGCAGGTTATGTATGTCGACGGCGGCACCGTAATGCTATAGAGACAGGCCGTATACTTACGGTCGGTCAATAATTCATATACCTAGATAACACTGGTAAGCGCCGCGAATATAACGGCGAATATCAGGTAGGCGCCGTTGCTGGCCAGAGTCACCAGGATAAAGGCTCTTAACGCCTGGAACCTGCCGCTGCCCAGTTGGCGGAAGCGGCTGGCGGCGTAGATAATGACGCTGACCCCTCCGAAAAGTATAAACAGGAAGGCCAGCACCAGGTTGCTCCCGGAAAAAGACCATATCATGTATAAAATCGCGCCTGGAATCATCAGTCCCAGGTTAATGCCGATATACTTTAACCCGGTTGCCCACAATTGGCTGATTTCCACCGGGGAGCTTGTGCGGAGCAGGCGCGGCATCAGGTAGCGCCAGCCCAGCAGCCAGAAGCCCAGTGATATGATAAGGCCGAATACTAAAGCCACCGTTCCGGTTCCCGCCGACTGCAGTCCCCGGTGCACTTTACTCCAGACGCTCTGCGGCCTGACGGTAATGATTATATCCTCCGCCGCGTTGCTCCGGGTATAGGTTGCCCGCCAGACGTGCCAGTAATCGCTGTATGCCTCGTCTACGGCGTAGGCGGCGACGTTAAAGTAATCGCCGATTCGCTGCCGTGTGCCTGAATGCCCCGAGGCGTTAAGGCCCAGTTTGGGGTACTGCACGCTGAAGTCTATCCCCGGCGCGGCCGCTACATATACGCGGGTCATCTCGATGGGGTGTGACCAGGCGGCTCCCGTCCCCAGCGGATAGGCGTAAGTAGCCCCGGATTCGCCGGGTGCCAGCGTGGTAGTCCAGTAGAGGTGAATGCCCGGCTCGCCGAAGTCCCGGCTGCCATCGGAGCCGTCTCCCACGCCCTGCACCTGTGTCTGGAGGGTAACCACGGCGATTTTCTGTCCGCGCAGACGTATCAGGGTTTCCCGCACCGAGGGGTCCAGTCCGGTGGTGCTTATCAAGCCTTCGAGGTCGGTATCGTCGTTCAGTCCGTAGATATCTACCTGCGTGCTGTCCGTCTCGAAAGTCGCCTCCGGCGGCGGGGCGGCACAGCCGGAAAGAATAACGGGAATCCACAGCGGGAGCAGCCAGATGCCGTTGGTCAGCAGCGTTGCCCCGAACAATGAATTCACGGCCATTTGCTTTCTCTGGGCGTCTTGGTGAATGATGGTGTCCCAGCCTTCCGTTTTACGCCTGTCGAAGGTCAGGGAGTTCTCCTCGTAGACGCTGAACCTGTCGGGCGTAAATCCGAGGGGCACGAAGAAGACTACTTCGTGAGATTCACCCGTGCTGTCCAGCAGGGAAATGAACAGGTCGACCTCCGCCGTCTCCGTGTCCCTTAGCGTGATAACGGCAATCTGGTGCCCTTCCTTTAACAATGCCCAGAGGTGAGGACCGACAACCGGTCCACCGTCGGCCTTTAGCGGATTTGGCAAAGCGATGAACGTAACGGCGAGAACTATCAGCAGGGATAACCTGCATATGATACGCGATATTTTCAATTGCTCTTCCTCGAAGTGTATGGGACTAATTGACTTTAGCAGCATTCTACTACGAAATCACCTTAAAACAAAGCAGCCGTTTTTATGAGTCTCTTTACTTGATAACGCTGTAGGGGCAGGTTTCCCGGAGGTTGCAGCGGGCGCATATTTCGGCCTGTGTCCACGTTTTCATCCTGGGACCCAGGGCGAGTATCATGGAAGCCGACTTTCGGGGCACCATGATGCCCGAGGATGTCAGGCTCACGCCGATTTCTCCGGCATGGGCCAGCTCCAGTATATTCCGCTGTTCCGTGATGGCTAAGCCGGGCATGCCCGGGGCTACCGGACTGCCCGCCTGGAGGCCGCGCCCCGAGGCCTCACCGGCGATTTGGTGACAGACCTCTATAATTAACGTATCCACGGCGGCGCTCCCGATGCCGTCCAGCAGCATTGCCCGCAGGGTCTCACCGCCACGGCTGTATTCCGTCACCTGTTTTTCCAGTTCCGGGCCGACGGTACAGACGATGGCAACGAGCTCTTTAGCTTCCGGGAAGGTCGAAGGCAGCAGGGTGCCGTTTACTGACGCGTTGCCTTCCAGCGAAACACGCTCGGGGGTCATTCCGGTCACCGGGTAGGTATCAAAGGCGGCGGTCGGGTTCATCAGGTTGGAGTCGCTTACGTCTTCAAGCAGCGCCTCGACCTGGCTTTGAATCTCGAGTCTGGCCTTGGAATATCCCCTGAACCCTCCACGGCGCAGGACTTCACTCTTTTTCAGGTTAAGGCTGATATCTTTGACTACGGGCATATTTTAACCTCGGGGTGGCATTAACGGGGAGGGTGTGCCCGTAGAACATGCCCCGGTACACACCCTCTTTTCAGCTATTATTTTACAGTCTTAGCCTGTTACGTGTCCGCTAATAAACGCCGTATTCCCTGGCGGCGTCAACCATGGCGTGGACGTTCTCCGGTTTGGCCTGATCAAAGAAAGCGCCATTGCTCACGATATAACCGCCGCCCTTGGCGCAGGTATCGATGAGGTTCTTGACGTAGTCCTTCACCTGCTGGGGTGTGCCGACGACCAACAGGTCGGAGGGCACGTTGCCGAACAGGCAACCAACCTTGCCGATTGTTTTCTTGGCTTTAGCTATGTCGCTCTGGTCGACCATCCACAGGGTCTTGCCCTTGGGTAAGTCGCTCATAATCTCCAGACGCGTGGTCCAGTGACCCTCCATCGCCGGCATCGGTACAACCCCCTCGGCAATCAAGCCCATCATGACTTTTCTAAAGGTAGGCCAGTAGAACTTCTTGAACTGTTCATCGGAGAGGAAGCCATCAGCGCCTTTATGCAGAGGCATGAATATTATGGGGTGTCCAGCCATCATAGCTGTGTCTACCCCCATCTTAATCATTATCGGGGTCAGCCTGTCCAGGGCTTCGAGGAGCTTGTCCGGCTGGCGGTACATATCCACCATTAATCCCCGGGTGCCCCTTAGGGTATCGCCAACTACATCAAAGGGCGCCTTGGTATAGCCGGCGGCTATGATCGGGTATCCGGCGGCGGTTATCTCGCCATTGAAGGCACCCATGGCTCCCATCCATTTCAGGGCTTCAGCGCCGGCATCAAAAAGCGCCTTATAGGTGGCTTGAACAGGAGGTAGACCAAAGGGGATGAAGTTCATGGCGACCCCGTACATTTCAAGTATGCCGGTGAGAGTCGGGAGCATCTGGAAACCATCAAGTTTGCCGAAGACACGTGGCAGGTAGCTATGTGTGAAATAATTAGAAGGGTCCTCAATCAGTTTGTCATACTCATCGGCCGTCATATACTCGCCTTCATTACACTGGTACGACTGCTCAGGCGCGACTCCATGGCCCGGCCAGGAATATAACTTGTAGTCAAGGATCTCAAAGAACTTCCCGGGTCCGGGTACATACGCGCCCAGGTTCCCATCAGGCTCAAAGTCCATGATAAATTTTTTGAATGCCATGCTGCACTTGTCGTAGTCATACATGGCTTCTTGAGGAGTTATTCCAGCATAATAAGCGGGGAAGAAGCTAGGAGCGACGAACACCGGCACCCTATCCGGCAGCTTCTTCATCTGAATGGCGTCTTTTATCCGGGTTATTCTCTCCTTGAACGCCTTTTCGGCTTGGGGGCTCTGGAACTTAAGGTCATTCCCCTCAGGGTCTTTCGGTGAAATCCACTTGGCAAACAGCGCTTCATGCTTTTCTTCCGATGTCATCTCTTACCACTTCCTTTTTGTATTATTTCCACCTGCACGTTATACGGTGTGGATTATTTACTTTGCCCCGGCCCATTTCCTGGCTAGGGACACGGCGACCACGGCATCCTTGCCGTAAGCATCGGCGCCGGTGTACTTTTTTATCTCATCGCTCATCTGGCCGCCGCCAATCATTACCTTGGTCTTATCCCTGAGTCCGGCGGTTTTAATAGCTTCGATGGTCTGTTTCATGGAGTCATAGGCCAGTGTCAGGAACCCGCTCAGGCCGATGACGGGGGCGCTGGTCTCCTTTATCTTATCGATGAATTTCTGCGCCGGGACATCGACACCGAGGTCGATGACGTCAAAGCCGCTGACATCAAGCATGAAGACGACGATATCTTTGCCGATGTCATGTATGTCACCGGCAACCGTGCCGATGATTACCTTGCCGCCCTTTTTGGCTCCTCCTTCTGTGGTCAGCTTGGGTTTGACCATCTCGTTGATTTTCTTCAGTATTTCGCCGGAATATACCAGATCGGGAATGAAGTACTCGCTTTTAGAGAAACGAGTGCCCACGATTTCCATGGCACGGCTGGCGTCGTTGAGGATTCCCATGGGGTCGCCGCCTGCTTTGAGCCTTTCCTCTACGATTGCCAGCGCCTCGTCTTCCTTCAGGTCAGCCAGCGTTTTGCATAAATCCTTCGCCATGTTTATTAACCTCCCAGACTTATATTGAGTTTTAAGCCCTCCGGCATCGGTACTCTATGTTTCTACCCGGTTATTAGTTTACCCAAACATATTAGCGGGTTGCTGGTGAAATTTCAAGGTATTACATACACGTGATTATTTGGCTGATATAAAAAGAGCCAGATAAAATCCGTTCATATTATTTACTCTGCAATTTAACATAGCTTTAACTAAATTGCAATATAGTACTATCTGATGCTAGGGAACCCACTGGAGCTGTTCCGGATTGAGCGCGAACTCGTAGTAGGTGTTGCTCATTTCCGGCCGGTCCCAGCTGCCCCGTGGCAGGTCGGCATCGCTGAACCTGTTTTCCGCAGACTTGCCCACGTAGATTAAGCCGCCCATCATACCGCTGATATATCTGGGTAGCCCGTTCATGGTCATGATGGGTTCGGCCTTCATGTTGTAGGCGCCATGCCACGCGACGGTGTGCTTATAGCCGGGCGGTGACGCCGACCCTACCGGCTCTTTTATAAAGGTTATCGCGGCGCGTTTTACCTTGAGCACTTCCCCCATGATCGACCAGGCAGTGGTGAAAATCTTTTCCAGCGCGGCGGCCTGTTTATCATCCGCCTCCGAGTCGATATAGAGTATTGTTTTCCACGGGGCCTGCGCGGTGATACCGCCTACGGGCGAATTGAAGCCGAAGCCGGCATTCAGGCCGCTCAAGTCGGTATCGTGGTAATATCCCTCTTTGATGTGGAAGGTAAAAGCGCCTTCGCATTGATTGACGCCGTCGTGGAGATCAGTCGGTGTGCTGGAACCCCAGTAATAGGGGCAAACCGGCGGCGAGGTGCAGGCCTCGGTGCAGTCTCCGCTTACCATCCATTCCATTTTCTCTGCCATTTTAGTTTTCTCCTTTCGGGATTTTATAGTTGTCAGGACTATTGCGTCAGTCTTAAAGCCTCCCGGATATCCCCGGCCACCATTCTCCTCTTGGACTTTTCAATGAGGAAATTTTTACCCGCCGGGGTATAAGACGGGAACACCCTTTTATCTCCCAGATAGTATTCCTGCCCCCTTATTTTGTACGTGGAGCCGGCGGGTATTACCTTCTTCCCCGTCTGCTGTTTCCAGATATTGTTCATCATCTTTATCGCCACATCACCCATGAGCATGAAGACCTTAACGTTCCGGAATAGAGTTATTTCCTGTTCCAGTATTTTAGAGCAGTTTTTCATGGTGTCCGGCGAAACGGCGTATCCCGTCTTGCCGCACTTTATGGCGGTGGTGATATACACCCCCATATCAAGGATGTCCTGCATGGAGGCTACGTCCGCCCCGGCGTCTTTGAAGGTCTGGAGGGTGGTCTGTAAATAAAATGGATTGCCTTCCGCGTAAAAGTAGTCCGCCTTATCATTGGGCGGGGATTCCGTAATCATCAGGACTTTTATTTTTTCGGGGTCGATTTCCGCGGAAGGGAGCATATAGTTATTTTTATTTA
>CAYPDM010000080.1:0-1916 GCA_964409485.1 uncultured Dehalococcoidaceae bacterium
CAATTTAGGGCTTGAAGAGAATTTTCCATCCCTTGACTTTATCCTCGACTATTATCTATAATCGGGCAATATTTTCATCTGAAGGAAGGACAGTAAGAAATGGTAGATTGGATGATGATACTGGGTTGGGGCAGTCCCATAGGGATAGGGCTTTTCCTGGTACTGCTGGGGACGATGATTTTCATTATTGCCAAGGCCGATGCAATCAGCAAGCGCACCAAGCGAGAAAATAAGGAGCAGAAATAGACGTTAAGTATAATAACATGGCGGAGAGGGTGGGATTCGAACCCACGGTAGCCTTACGGCTACACACGCTCTCCAGGCGTGCCTGATAGGCCACTCCAGCACCTCTCCGCGCTCTTATTGTAGCAGATTATGATAGCGGTTTAGTAGCCTGATGGCGGAGAGGGTGGGATTCGAACCCACGCTACGCTTGCACGTAGACCGCTTTTCGAGAGCGGCACCATAAACCACTCGGACACCTCTCCGCGGCTAAGAAATTGTAACGTATTATGCACATATAGGGCAAGAGATGATAGAAGCAGAGTTGTGTGCTGATACCTTGCAATATAAACGCCCCGCTTGGTAAACTTAGGAAAATTCGTTTATTGGAGGGCAAGTTCATGGAGGTCAGAATCAACAGGCACGGGCCGGATTTGCCGGCCACGAAGGTCTTCTTCAGCGACGAAAGCGGCTTTGAGGTCGCCTCTGTAATCGTGATGGGAAAGACCGATGCCGCTCTCATCGATACGCAGTGGACTCTATCGAACGCCCACCGGGTTGTCGCGGAAATACTGGAAACGGGTAAATACCTGAAAACGATTTACGTGACCCACGCCCACCCCGACCATTACTTCGGCCTCGGCCCCATCGCAGATGCCTTCCCTGAAGCCCGGGTTCTGGCGCTCCCTTCCGTAGCAAAAACTATCAACAATCAGTTTTTCGGTAAAATCGAGCACTGGGAAGAGACCATAGGGGTTATCAACGTGCCGCGGAAACAGGTCAATATAGAGTCGCTTACCGAAAACTACTTCGAGCTTGAAGGCCACCGTATCGAAATAATCCCGGAAATTATGGGAGACCTGAAATACAACACGGTGGTGTGGATACCCTCCATAAAAACCATGTACGGGAGCGACGTTCTTTTTCACGAGGCGCACCCGTTTACCTGCGAGGTTACGGCGGAAGAACGCCAGCAGTGGATAAAGGATATTGAACGACTGGAGAAAATGGGCGCCGAGGTGGTCATTCCCGGCCATCAGAAACCGGGAATGCCTTTTGACTCCGGTTGTTTCAGTTTTACCAGGGACTATCTGGTCGCTACCGAAGAAGAACTGGCAAATACAAACGATGTAGCCGGATTTTATTACGCCATGGTAACGCGGTTCCCGGATGCCAACCTCTTTATCAGCAACGAGATGAACTCGCAAGTGTTTAAAGGTGGAATGGACTGGGACTGGCGGGAAGATTAAGACCGATTATAGGCGCTACGTTTTCAAATACAAGCGGTGCACGTAGGCCTTAAAGCCGTGTCTCTCCCAGAACGGATAGCCCACCTGATTCACGGCGGCAACGTCCAGTTCAATCATATCTATATTCCGCGATTTGAACCAGTCCAGTATTTTCCCCAGTATCTGCGTTCCGATGCCGCGGCGTCGGTATTCAGCCTTAACGGCCATTTCGTCGATGAACCCGAAACTTTCCCGCTTAAACGCCGGGGATGATTTCTTGACCTGCGCGATACAAAGGCCGACCACTTTCCCGCTATCCAGAGCGACGAGGACAAGAGTGTCGGCATCCACCATCAAATTCCTTAAGTGCTCTTCATAACCGGAACGTACGTTATCCACCATGGGGTAGCGGGGGTCCATATCTTCATGAAAAAGCGAGAACTCCTCCCACACCTCCACAATGCC
>CAYPDM010000080.1:2016-6376 GCA_964409485.1 uncultured Dehalococcoidaceae bacterium
ACCGGGCTACCGGCGCGACAGGTCAATCATCTCAATCAGGTTTACTTTGCCCTTGTCCTGCTCGAAGTAAGGTTCGCGCGTGCCTCCCTCGGCAACCAGCATGATTTCTACCTGGATAATCGGGCTGTCTACGCGGGTAATCTCCAGGGGGCAATGGGGCAGCCCCGGCGGCAGGTAGACCATGGTGGGCCGGGTAAAGACGTACTTCTCCTGCTCCTTGCCCATATAGAGCACCACCTCGGCGCCGAAATCATCGGGGTCGTCCGGGTTGCCCCCATACCAGGCCAGGAACTCATCGAAATTATGGGTATGGCAGGGATTATCCGATTTAAAAGGTTTTTTTACGAACTGGTGACCGATTGTCAGACCGTAGCCCAGTTGCTGATGGCCTATCATCAGGCCGTCGAAGACGACGCTGTTATCTTCCTTAACTTTAATCTGAAGATGGGGCGGATGGTGGATGTATTTATCGTACTTTCTCGCCATGATTTACCTCCTGAAATCTGCAATTTTCCGTTTCGAGACTAACGGACAAATTCTAGTCCATTCTCATTTAGATTGTCAAAGAAAACAGCTACGTTCCCTGCGAAAGCGACATTTGTGACGATTTTGTGATATTCCGGGCGTATTTTGTGATACCGATGTGATGCAGCTTATTTACACTACATACCATTAAAGCGAATGCATCAATTGCAGTAAACGCCAGATACGCAATAGTCCCGTATTCCTGCTAACGAAAAAATGAACGGAAGGTTAAAACAGCATCCACCAAGAGGGGAGGTGAAATGTTAAATATCGTAAAATTCAAGGGTTGCAAGCGGTGCGGCGGCGACCTGTTTCTGGAGCGCGATTCCGAGGGGGTTTACATAACCTGTCTCCAGTGCAGTGCCATATATTCCGGGCGCCTAACCCCGTTAGTGAAAAGACCCAGGGCCAGGCGTAAGCAAGTATACGCCCGCTAGGCGGCATAGCCAATCATTTCTTTTCGGACTTCTGATCTTTCTTACCTTCGCCCTCTCTAAGCCAACGCTTAATCTCGTCAAGGGCGGGCGGGGCTACATAGAATACCTGTATATCAGACGGGAATTGCACCTGATGGTTCTCTCTCATGAGCAATATCCCGATTTCATTCTCCTTTAACGTTTCGTCGATTTTCCGCGCAATATATTCGTTTCTCTTTTTACCGATTTCCGTATAAGATTCGTAGACCTTTGATACCACCCCGGGGTTTTGAAGGCCGATTATCAGGCACCGACTCCAGTCCATGAATTCCGTCAGGATATCACTATCCTCGACTGCTTCAAGCT
Organism: uncultured Dehalococcoidaceae bacterium; assembly: GCA_964409485.1. GTDB lineage: Bacteria > Chloroflexota > Dehalococcoidia > Dehalococcoidales > RBG-16-60-22 > JAFGPF01. The sequence continues at coordinate 3,324 of CAYPDM010000080.1, forward strand.
GCGCCTTCTTTTCCAGGCAACCCTGTACGATTTTATAACTCCGTTCGCTTAGTTCTCTGACAGTCTTGCCGCCTTCATCTCCGGATACCGCAATCAACTCGTGGTATATCCTGTTCACGAGGCCAAGCTTCGAGGTCAATTCCTCAACCTGCTTTTCCACCTGCTCCCAGTATTTGTTGAATTTTTCAAGGTAGTCTTCCGCCATATCCTCGCCGCCGTAAATAAGCGGAACGAAGTACAGCTTCCTGCCTTTTCTAAAATCTTCTACCGGGGGCTTTTCTATTTTCCCCAGCTCTTCAGCCATTAAACCGCCTCCCTAAAATCGCAATAATATCAAAATATATATTACCGCATTTCATTAGCACAATCCTGGCACACAATCAATACCGGTCGGAATCTGGTAACACTCGTCATTTCCTGAATCGGCTTCCGGTTCTCACACCGCTGACATTTGAACGTTATTTCCCTGGGTTTCCGCTTCTGCGTTTTAGCTTCTTTTTTTATATCTGCCGCCATAGATGCTCCTTTATTATAAAATCTGCAATCAATATATTAAACCTGTAATAACTCCGCGGTCCCTGAAGGAGTGACGATACCGTTTACAATCTCCCGGCCACTCCCCACCGACATGCCGCTGCTGACAATACATCTATTAAGCCTGGCGCCGGCCCCGATAGACACATTATCCCACAATATCGTATTTTCGATAACAGCGCCTTTTTCCAGATGGCAGCCTCGTCCCATAACTACCGGCCCCCTGACGGCCACCCCCGGTTCTATGCGGCTTCCGCCGCCAACCATTACCGGCGGCGTGATTAACGCCGCCGGGTCTATATCCGCATCATTAATACCGCTGCCATTATATACACCATTATCCCCCGGGATAGAAACCAGCGGGCTGGCTATTTTCGATAACATGAGGTCAATATTCAGAGAGAAATATTTTCCCGGTGTCCCCATGTCCAGCCAATAGCCCCGGTAAGGATAGCCATACACCGGATTTCCCATATCCAGAAGGTGCGGGAAAAGCCCTTTTTCAAACATATAGTGAGTATTCGCCGGGATATGCTCCAGGACCTCCGGTTCAAGGATATATATCCCGGCATTTATCCAGTTAGTCGTCGCTTCGGCCAGGGGAGGCTTTTCTATAAATCGTTTTACCTTATTCCCGTTATCGGTTTCCACCACGCCGAAAGCGCTGGGGTCTTCCACCTGCGTTAGATATATGGTAGCTCTAGCGTTTTTATCTCTATGAAAAGCAAGCATATCGGCCAGGTCTATACCCGTAAATACATCGCCGTTCATGACGATGAAGGTGTCATCCAGATGAGCGACGGCGTTCTTGACGGCCCCGGCGGTACCCATAGGTTCTTTTTCCAGGCAATAGGTTATTCGCACGCCGTACCGGCTGCCGTCTCCCAGATATTCACGAATCACATCCGGTAAATAGTTGAGCGTCAGGATAACCTCCCCGACGCCGTAATGCTTGAGAAAGGAAATTACATGCTCCATGAAGGGCCTGTTCAGCACCGGCAATACGGACTTCGGCCTATCGTTGGTGAGAGGCCGAAGGCGCGTGCCCGGGCCGCCCACTAAAATTACCGCTTTTAATTTCCGCATGACTTTTCCCTTTAACGCTCGTTCCCGCTATTATACATCCGTTCAGGCCATGATAAAACTCAAGTAAGCGCTGACCAGAAACAGTACAATCAAACTTATATTAAACCAGCTCAAACGTAAGATTCTCCCCGTCCTGAAACGCAGCCCGGCTATAAAGATAAGCGACATAATAATAACCGCACCGGCCGTGTAAAGATGGCCCTGCGAGACCTGTGCCAGTATGGGGCCTTTCCCGTAAATAAGGTCGATTACGGGTATAATGGTCAGGTTGAAAAGGTTGCTGCCGATGAGGTTAGCCACCGCCATATCGACGGCACCGATTCTCATGGCGGTAAAGGAGACCGTTATTTCCGGCAGGGTAGTGGTAAAGGCCAGGAAAAGGCTGCCCACGAAGCTCTGTCCCCATCCGGTCACCTGCGTAATCTCGTCTCCGATTGTTGCCAGCCAGATGCCGGCACCGATAATAAAAGCCGCCGAGATACCAAAGTATATAAAAAGACGCCTTAACGATATTTCGATGGGGTAGGGCCTGGCCTCTTTCATCGCCAGGTGAGTCTTTTCATAATAAAATATCTGCCTTACCGCGAAAAGATAGAAAAGGAGAATAATCGGTGTGTACCATCCGACCCAGCCGAGAGTCATGGCGGAAAACCGCGAACTGACGAAGATAAAAACGGCCACTAATACCACTAATATAAGACTGAACCAGCCGGTCAGCCGGTGCGCCCAGCTGGCTATCGCCATGATTGACCCGTCCCTGTGGAAGATATCGAGAAGGGCCAGATTAAAGAGATTGAAGGCATTGGCGCCGATGAGATTGCCAACGGTTAAATCAGGGGCGTCAACCAGGGTTACGGCGCTAATGCCGGTAAAGAATTCCGGCAGTGAAGTTATCAGCGCTATGGCGATAACCCCCATCCACACCTGCCCGATACCGGTTTTTTCCGATATAATATCGCCGTATTTGGCTACCCTCTGCCCGGAAAAGAATATCACCAGTATGCAGATAATGAGCTTAACCCAGACCAACATGTACCTCTATCATCCGTGCTTTGATAAACACTTAACAGTAGCTTAACACAATTAAATAATCCTCTCAATTGAAGAGGGGGTATATTGCCAGTAAAGGCATATACCTGTTAAAATGAGATGTCATATCAGACCCCTAAGATTATCGATTTTATGTTATCAATAACCCAGATTCTGGCTATAGCCATCTTCGCCATCATGCTCGCTGTAATCGTCAGCGACAAGGCGCCCCGTTACATCCCGGCCCTTATCGGCGCGGCCCTTATGATAGTGGTCGTCTTTCTGGGGGTTATGCAAAACCCGGAATCGGTCTGGCGCGTGCTGAACCTTGAGCAGCTGGGGCAGTGGCATTTCTGGGTGCCGGGCGAGCAGCACGTCGAGTCATACGGGGTGAACTGGCAGAC
>CAYPDM010000081.1:0-6316 GCA_964409485.1 uncultured Dehalococcoidaceae bacterium
ATTCCCCCTTCCTTTTCCAAAGGAAGGGGGCTAGGGGGATAGATTCACCAGAAAAACAGGCAGTGAGATAAAGATATTGAAAAAATTAAAACAGACAGCGTTCACGCACGAAAGAATCTTGGGAAACGCCGGGTTTTAGGGTATAATAGGGACTAAAGAAGATGGACTCACAGGTATTCTATCGTAAGTGGCGCCCCCAACTATTCTCCGAAGTAGCCGGGCAGGAGCATGTCACCCGGACCCTGCTCAATGCCCTGGCCAACGAGCGCGTCTCCCACGCCTACCTCTTTTGCGGGCCCCGCGGCACCGGCAAGACCAGCACCGCCCGCAACCTGGCCAAGGCGGTTAACTGCCTTACCAACGGCAAGGGCGAGCCGTGCAACGCCTGCGTCATGTGCCAGGCCATAACCGGGGGCAGTGCCCTGGATGTCATCGAGGTGGACGCCGCCAGCAACCGCGGCATCGACGAAATGAGGGACCTCCGCGAGAAAGTCAACTACGCCCCCAATCAGGCGCGCCGTAAAATTTATATCATCGATGAAGTCCATATGCTCACCAAGGAATCCTCCAATGCCCTGCTCAAGACGCTGGAGGAGCCGCCTCCCCACGTTATCTTTATCCTGGCTACCACCGAAGCGCACAAACTCCTGCCCACCATTCTATCGCGGTGCCAGCGATTCGATTTCCACCGCCTTTCCCAGTCAGACATGCTCCCCCGGCTTTCACACATTTGCGAAAGTGAAGGCATCACCATCGAGACGGAGGCGCTTAAGCTCATCGCCAGGGCCGCCACCGGCAGCCTGCGCGACGCCGAAAATCTGCTTCAGCAGATGATGACCTATTACGGCAGCGAAATTACGCTCCAGCAGGCGCAGGCCCTACTCGGCTACTCCGGCGACCGCCGCGCCGGAGAACTTGTCAAAGACATCGTAAATAAAGACGTCGCCGGTGGCGTTGCCACCATCAATAACGTCAACAACGACGGACTCGACCTTCGCCAGTTTAACCGTGATGTGGTGGAGTACCTGCGGTTACTCCTCCTCGTCAAGACCGGCTCCAGCGAGTCCGTGGAACTCACCGCCGACGACATTAAAGAGCTCAAGGAAATAGCGGCCAATACTCCGCTTCCCCGGATACTTCAGGCCATCAAGCGCTTCAGCCAGCTCGAGATTGGACTGGACAACTATTCCACCCTGCCCCTGGAACTGGCGCTGGTCGATTGTACGCTGCCGGAAGCAGAAGAAAAGCGGGAAACAGTCCGCCAGCCTGCGCCGGAACCCCTCGCTAAAAAGCCGCCGACCAAAGCTGCCCCCCCACCCCCCGAACCTGAAATAGCCCGACCCGAAGAAAAAAAGACGCCTGCGCCCGAGCCGGAGCCGAAGGCGGAAGAACCTGTCGCCGTAGAAGAACCGGCCCCCGCACAGGAACCGGAACCCTCCACCGCCGTTGCCGATACCGCTGCCCCGGCATCCGGCAGTCCCATCGAACAGCTGCAATCGCAGTGGAGCAAAATGATCAACGAAGCGCCGGACAACATGGGTAAGACTCCTACCGCCGCCCTGCTCCGGAGCGCCAGGCCGTTATCCATCGAAGGCGATACCATAGAGATATCCTTTAAATATTCCTATCATAAAGAAAAAATGGACAACCTGGATAATCAAAAGACCGCGGAAAAAATAATAAGCAATTTTCTGGGGCGCTCCTGCAAAGTACGCTGTGTCTATGAACACGAAAACAACCACCTGGTAAAAGCGGCGTTAAACATGGGCGCCCAGCATGATAACGGGGAGGAAAGATGAACAAGCATATGCTACAGCAGGCCCAGAAACTCCAGGCGCAGCTACTAAAGGCGCAGGAAGAGCTGGCCAATCTTACCGTGGAGGCAAGCTCCGGCGGCGGCGCTGTAACCGTCGTGATGAACGGCCAGCAGCAGATACAATCGGTTAAAATATCGCCGGAGGTAGTCGACCCCGAAGATGTCGAGATGCTGGAAGACATGGTGCTGACCGCCGTCCGGGAAGCCAATGCCAAGGCGCAGGAACTGGCTGCCAAACAGCTGGGAGGACTCACCGGCGGCATGAAAATCCCGGGGCTGATGTAGAGAAGGAGAACCGGTATTGAAAAACGACCCCACCCCCGCCAGCGACGCCATCGGCAGGCTCGTGCAGGAGTTCAGCAAGCTGCCGGGCATCGGACCCAAGAGCGCCCAGCGCATCACTTTCTACCTCCTGCGCTCGACCGAGGAAGAGGCCAGGGCCCTCGCCGAGGCGCTCCTAGCGTTAAAACAGAAAATCAACCTCTGCTCTACGTGCTGCAACGTCACCGAATCCGACCCCTGCCCCATCTGCCGCAATCCGCAGCGCGATACCGGCCAGGTATGCATCGTGGAGCAGCCGCAGGATATAATCGCCCTGGAGCATACCGGCGTTTATAAAGGCCTCTACCACGTCCTCCACGGCGCCATCTCCCCCACCGAGGGCATCGGCGCCGACGATATCCGCATTCCGGAGCTGCTAAGCCGACTTCAAAACAACTCGGTGCAGGAGGTCATACTCGCCACCAATACCAACCTGGAAGGCGAGCAGACCGCCATGTACTTGAGCCGCGTCATCGCCCCGCTGCGCATAAAGGTTACCCGCCTCGCCCGCGGCCTCCCCTTCGGCACCGAGCTTGAGTACGCCGACGACGTTACCCTGACCCGCGCCATGGAGGGACGGCAGGAGTTTTAACTTACCCGAATATATTCCTGGGAGGTGAAATATGTCGCTGGTACCGGCTTTTGAAATCGGTGTCTGGAACGCCTGGATTTTCTCCGTCTTTACTTTTATCCATATCGGCCTGGTATCAATGGTGGTAAGAAAAGACATAGGCGAGAAAATGGACCACGGACAGGAAGAGCAGAAAAAGCTTTACACTGCATCTTTAATCTGGCTTATTATGATTCTATACTCTATCTTCCTGCCGTTAAAACTCGGTACAGCCTGGCTTTATACGGGCATCGCCATTTTTGTGGTAGGTACGTTATTCCTCACAATGTTTTTCAGGGACGTCGCGGCTACTCCTCAAGGCCAGCCCTTCACTCGCGGCGTTTTTCGTTACTCAAGAAATCCCATGTATGTCGGCATGTTCCTGCAGTTTATCGGAACGGCCATCGCGGCGGCCTCATGGCTTTACCTGTTATTAACTCTGATAATAGTAGTCGCGATGTGGTTCGTCGTAATAGTAGAAGAACGTACCTGCCTTGAGAAATACGGCGATTCCTACCGCGACTACATGAACGGGACCAACAGGTGGATTGGTATTCCAAAAGCAGGTTGAAATGAACGATGCTAGAACCGCGTAGCTATCAGACCCGAATTATAATTATCCAGATGGTGATGTTTAAGAGATGTCTCCGGTACCGGCCTTTGACATAGGCCTCTGGAACGCCTGGTGGTTCATGTGCGTTTACCCGCTTCAGTGGCTGGCGGTGATTGTTGTCCCGAAACACGTTGCCGAAAGGACCAGCCATGCCCCGGAAATTATCCATAACCGAAAGGACAGGATTATGTCCTTTCTCACACAGGGATTCTGGATAGGCGCCACTCTCTATTCTATTTTCCTGCCTATGCAAACCGGGACGGCCTGGTTCTATGTCGGACTGGGTGTCTTTGTCATCGGGGTTAAAATACTCGTTTCCGCCACGCTTAGTGTCGCCCGGACCAAGACCGACGAGCCGTTTCACACGGGCATTTACCGCTTTTCCCGTCACCCGATGTACCTTTCGATGATTTTCGTCTACGCAGGGGTTAGTATCGCCGCCGCTTCCTGGCTGTTTTTGCTTATCACCATAATTACCTTTTTCCTGCAACGTTTTCAGATGATAAAGGAAGAACGGTACTGCCTCCGAAAATACGGCGACTCCTACCGCGAGTACATGGACAGGACGCCCCGCTGGCTTGGGATGCCGAAAACGGGGTAAAATAAACCATGTCGGAACCGCGTAACTATCAGACCGAAGCCATCGTCATTAAAAAGACGAAGCTGGGTGAGGCGGATTCCATCCTCACCTTCTTTACCCCCCGCCTCGGCAAAATCCAGGGCTTTGCCAGGAGCCTCCGCAAGCCCAAAAGCAAGATGGCGGGCCACCTTGAGCTCCTCACCCACAGCCAGGTATCCTTCGCGCGCGGCCGCAATATTGATACCATCACCGGCAGCCAGACCATTAACAGCTTTATGCCCCTCAAGAACGACCTCTGGCTGACCTCCTGCGGACTCTACGTCGCCGAGCTTGTTAATCAGTTCACTGCCGACCAGCAGGAAAATTATCCGCTCTTCCGGTTGATGCTGGATACTCTGGAAAGACTCTGCGGCGAAGACAATAAAGAGCTTATCCTCCGCTACTTCGAGCTCCACTTAATCGAGTCCGCCGGCTACCGTCCGCAGCTCCGCGAATGCGTTGCCTGCCACAGCGCCCTAGAACCCGCCACCAACTATTTCAGTCCGTCCGCCGGCGGCATGCTCTGTCCCGCCTGCAGCCTTAGCCAGCCCTATTCCTCACCCCTCTCCGTCAACGCGCAGAAAGTGCTGCGGCTCCTCCAGGGCAGCGACTACCCCCGGGCCAGCCGCGTTAAAATCGACCCGGAACTCGCCGCCGAGATTGAGAACGTCATCAGCGAATACCTCAAACACCTGCTGGAAAGAGAAGTAAAGTCGGCCGCCTGGCTGGACACTCTAAGAGGACAGCGACTCCAGTTTAAACAGGACGGCACTTAGTCCCCCCCCCCGCTGGTTATCTTTTCCCACCCATGCCACCCCTTATCATCCCCTGCTTATCCCGCGTGTTTTTCGCACCTCCAAAAGCGGGGCGTTTAGGAGAGGCAAAGCCCCTCTTCTAAATAATACCCCCTCTCCTGCGGGACGCCTTGTCAGGAGAGGGGGATAAAGGGGGTGAGGTTATTAATATCAATGCCATCCACCCCTTTACCATGACGTACATATAACATATAATAGTGATAACCCGGGCTGGAAATATTAATTTCAGCATTTCTATCACTAAAAAGCAGGTTGGATATGCCATCAAGATTAGAAGATATTAACGAGCAGAGAAAACAAACACTGCAAAACCTGCGCGGTCGGGGAATCAACCCCTACCCCAACCGCTATCAGCAGACCCACACCGCGCAGGAAGCGATAGCGTACCTGGAAGAGATGGAAGCCCGGCAGGCCGGGAGCCAGGGCTCCGGCAAAGACACGGAGACGGTCAGCGTCGCCGGGCGGATTACCGCCATCAGGAAGATGGGTAAGAGTTCCTTCCTCGATATCAGGGACGGCTCGGGTAAAATCCAGCTTCTCATGCAGAACGCCAAATTCAATGAAGAGCAACAGGAGCTTTTCAAAGACCTGGATATCGGCGATATCATCGGGGTCGAAGGCAAGCTGCTGCGTACACGCACCGGCGAGCCCACCATCCACGTCGGAAATTTTACCCTGCTGTCAAAATCGCTCCAGCCCCTGCCGGAAAAATGGCACGGATTGAGCGATACGGATACTCGCTATCGCCAGCGCTATGTCGACCTTATCGCCAACAGCGAGGTAAGAGAGGTCTTCAAGGTGCGCAGTCGGGTCATCGCCGCTATCAGGCAGTTCCTTGATAAACGCGGCTTCATCGAGGTAGAAACGCCGGTACTTCATTCGTCTGCCGGGGGCGCCCTGGCCGCGCCGTTCATTACCCACCACAATACGCTCGACGAGGATTTATACCTGCGTATCGCCCTCGAGCTTCACCTCAAGCGACTCGTCGTCGGCGGGTTCGATAAAATTTATGAAATCGGTCGCGTCTTCCGCAACGAGGGCATCTCCACCACCCACAGCCCGGAGTACACCCTGCTGGAGAGCTACGAGGCCTATGCCGATTATACTGACGTCATGGAAATGCAGGAGCAGATGATATATCAAGTCGCCCAACAGGTGCTGGGGACAGCCGAGATTAAGTACGGCGATAACACCATCGACCTCAAGCCGCCCTGGAAACGTATCACCCTGCGTGATGCCGTCAAGGAGTACAGCGGAATCGACTACGTAAATTACCCTACCGCCGACGGACTCCGCGAAAAGATGCGTTCTTCCAACATGCAAGTCGACCCCCAGAAAAACTGGGCCAAGCTGGTAGACGAGCTGCTCAAGACCCACGTCAGGCCCAAACTCATCCAGCCCACCATCGTTTACGATTATCCCGTCTCCATGTCGCCGCTGGCCAAGAATAAGCCCGGTAAAGATAGAGTGGTGGAACGCTTTCAGGCGGTCGCCGGGGGACTGGAAATAGATAACGCCTACA
>CAYPDM010000082.1:0-6149 GCA_964409485.1 uncultured Dehalococcoidaceae bacterium
CCCCCAGCCCCTGACTGCACATGGCGATGTACGCCCCGCCGTAAGCCTTGCGGGTTATCAGCGTTATCTTGGGCACGGTGGCCTCGGCGTAGCACCACAGCAGCTTGGCGCCGTGCCGGATGATGCCTCCCCACTCCTGGTGGCTGCCGGGGAGAAAGCCGGGTACGTCGGCGATGGTCAGCAGGGGAATGTTGAAGGCGTCGCAGAAGCGGATGAACCGCGTGGCCTTGTCCGAGGCGTTGATATCGAGGCAGCCCGCCAGATAGTTCGGCTGGTTGGCGATGATGCCAACGACATATCCGTTCATGCGGGCGAAGGCTGTAATCATGTTCTGGGCCCACTGCCGCGACGACTCCAGGTACTCGCCGTTGTCCACGATAGCCTTGATGACGTCCTTCATGTTGTAGCCCTTATTCGCATTTTCCGGCAGGATGTCGTTCAGGGCTTCTTCGGCGCGGTCGGGCGAATCTTTAGTCTTGATACAGGGCGGCTTCTCTTCGTTATTCAACGGCAGGTAGCTCAAGAGTCTTTTAATTTCTTCGATTGCCTGCTCGTCGTTATCGCAGGCGAACTGCGTGACGCCGCTCCTGGTGCTGTGCGTGAGTGCCCCGCCTAGTTCTTCGTTGCCGATTTCCTCCCCGGTGACGCTCTTGACCACTCCCGGCCCGGTGATGAACATGTAGCTGGTCTTTTTCACCATGAAAACGAAGTCGGTCATCGCCGGCGAGTAGACGGCGCCGCCCGCCGCCGGCCCCATGACGGCCGATATCTGCGGGATGACCCCGGAGGCGCAGGAGTTGCGGAAGAAGATATTGCCGTAGCCGTCCAGGGCGTTGATGCCCTCCTGGATGCGCGCCCCGCCGCTATCGATAAACCCCACCATCGGCACCTTCATTTTCATGGCCAGGTCCATGACGCGGTATATCTTTTTAGCGTGCATCTCCCCGAGCGTGCCTCCCCGGGCGGTGAAGTCCTGCGCGTATGCGCAGACGGTGCGCCCGTTTACTTTGCCATACCCCGTGACCACGCCGTCGGCGGGGATGGATACCTTGTCCATGCCGAAGTTCGAGGAACGGTGCTGGACGAACAGGTCTGTCTCCTGGAAACTCCCTTTATCGTAGAAAAGGTCAAGCCTCTCCCGGGCGGTCAGTTTGCCGGAGTCGTGCTGCTTCTGTATGCCCTTTTCCCCGCCCCCGGCCTTCAGTTCGGCTTCGAGCCTGGCCAGTTTTTCGTTTTCTTCTTTCAAATCTCACCTCTCTGGTTAAGATTAAAGCAAGATAATGATAACATAAGGACTGTTAGCGGGCAACATTCTTTGATATCTATTCCCACCCGGGCCGCCCCGTATCATCTGCTGCTTAGCCCGTAGAATACCCCCCCCCAAAGGGGAGTGCGCAGCGAGAGGGGGCGCCAGCCCCCTCTCAAAATACTTCCCCCTCTCCAAACAACGATGTCAATTGTTTTCCCATATAATACTGTTTGGAGAGGGGGTTAGGGGGTGAGGTTACATAGACCGAACGGAATGAAGGCATTATCCTTACTCTAGCCTACGCAGGCGCGGTGTAAACGCGAGCAGCGCAAAGGACATCACTACGAGTATCGCGGCCAGACCACCGATGGCCCACTGTATCCCGATGACCTCGGCGATGATGCCGGCGAAGAACGTGCCCAGACTGGAAAAACCCAGCCCCATCATCATGAAGCTCATTACCCGGCCGCGGTATTCCGGCGGGGTGTAGTTCTGCGCCAGCGAGTTGCCGCTCGTCCGGTGAGTCGATTGCCCCAGGCCGATAAATATCACCACGATTACCGATACCAGCCACAACTCCGAAAAAGCGAAACCCACCAGCGCCAGCCCCATGATAATCCCGCTGATAAGCATGATTATGCCCCTCTTGCGACTCGGCAGAGAAGCCAGGATGATGGAGCCGGTTATGGCGCCCATGCCGGAGATGCTTAACAGTATTCCCATCCCGCTGGCGCCTACCTTCAGTATGTCCTCGGTAATCATCGGCATGAGCTGCATGAACGGGATGCCGCATATCATTATAAAGAAAGTCGATACCAGGACCAGGAGCATCGTCTTGTTTTGCCGTATGTACCGCACCCCGTCCACTATATCCGTAAAGGCACTGCTGCCTTCACTGTATTTCGGAGCGGTTCTCGGCAGCAGGAACATGCATACCACCCCCAGACCGTACATGGCGCTGGAAACGTAATAGACGCTGGCGAAATCAAAGGCCTCGATGAGGAAACCCGTCGCCGCCGGAGCCAGTATACGGAAAACATTCATGCCCATGGTATTCAGGGAAACGGCGTTCATCACCTGTTCCCCGGGTACTATTTCGGAGATGATGGCCTGCCTCGAAGGCATCATCAGCCCCATTATTACCCCCTGGAGGGTCGCCGTGACCACCAGTATCCACCAGGAGTCCGGGATGTCCTCGCTAAGGTAACCCATCGTCAGCGAGAGGGCCACCCCCAGCGAGACCAGCATCGAGCCTATCATGCTGAAAAGGAGGATATCTTTTTTCTGTAATCGGTCGGCGATGGCGCCCCCGTATAGAGAACATATTATCGTGGGTATGGCGTTGGCCAGCGAGGCCAGTCCCAGTATTACTCCGGAATCGCTGATGCGGTAGATGAGCAACGACCGGGCTACTATCTGCATGTTCATGGAAGCCCACTGGCCTAACATCCCGATATAGTAAATGCGAAAGGTCGGGTTCTTGAAGGAACTGAAAGTCCGGATATTGCGTAACCGATTAATCTTCTTTATCATCAGACACGTCTTTTCAGGGGCTTAAAACGGGCAATGTTAATCATCCAGCGTAAACTCCACCGTATCCCCGTCTTCCAGGTTGAGTGCCGTACGGAGATGATGGGGGCTGACCAGCTCCGAGTCGGTATGTATGTTCGTGACCCACGTAAAGACGAGGACGCAGGCCGGGTATTGTTCGGCGACGGTCGCCCGGCGGTAATACGCGCCTGTTTCCCCATCGTACTTAATCCCCTGCGCGGCAGGGTCGAACTCCCAGCCGACATCGGCAAATTTTAAATATTTCAGCAGAGATAAATCGAAAGGTTCGGTAAGGTCTATGTTCAGCGTTCCGGGTAAGACGGCCAGCCCGGTCAGTTGTTTAAATCCTTCCAGGCCGCCCGGCCTTGACATCTCGGCGGCGCCCCCGCCACGCCCCGTCCTGACCGTGCCCCGGTAAATCTGTTTTTTCTCCAATGGGTACCCCGCAGCCTATAGTGTAACACAGTGGACATAATATATCCGGTGTATCAGCCGTGTTGGTTTTCTCTGCGGGTATAAAAATGCTAAAATGGGTTTGATGAACCAGAATTTGCCGGCCACGCGCTGCGGGAACACCGAGTTCCGCTGGGGCGAGCGGACTTATATCATGGGTATCTGTAATCTTAGCCCGGATTCTTTTTCCGGGGACGGACTTGGCGATGACGTCGAGGCGACGCTCGCCCAGGCGCAGCGTATGGTGGCCGAAGGCGCGGATATAATCGATGTCGGCGGGGAGTCAACCCGCCCCGGCACCGAGCCGCTTTCCATGGATGACATCGACGATGAGTTGAGGCTGGTTATACCGGCGATAGAAAGGCTGGCGGCGGATATCCCCGTGCCTGTCAGCATAGACACTTATAAAGCGGGTGTGGCCAGCCGGGCCGTGGAGGCCGGCGCCGCTATGATTAACGATATCTGGGGGCTGAAGAGAGACCCGCGGGTGGCGCAGGTAGCCGCCAGAGCGGGCGTGCCGATAATACTCATGGCCAATCAGCGTGACGCTCCCCCGAAGGTCGGCATCATGGCGAAGGTAATATCCGACCTTGAAGCCGGCATTAAAATCGCCCTTGAAGCCGGGGTGGCGGCGGAGAATATCATCGTCGACCCCGGTATCGGCTTTGGCAAGACCCTGGAGCAGAACCTGGAACTGGTGAATCGACTCGCCGACCTGAAACAGCTGGGCAAACCTGTCCTGCTGGGGACATCACGAAAATCAATGATTGGTCTGGTGCTGGATTTACCGCCCGCCGAACGCCTCGAAGGAAATCTGGCGGTTACTGCCATCGGCATCGCCAACGGAGCCGACATGGTGCGCGTCCACGATGTCGCCCAGACCGCTCTGGTCTGCCGTATGAGCGACGCCGTAATAAGAAGGGGGTCAGTGGATGACTGATGCGGTAAGGACCTATCTTAGCCTCGGTTCCAACCTGGGCAACCGAGAGGATAACTTGGGCATGGCCCTGAAGCTGCTGGCGCAGCGGATGAAGGTGGGAAAAGTCTCGTCCATTTATGACACCGAGCCTATCGGCAATACCGAGCAGCCCCGCTTCCTGAATGTAGCCTGCGAGGTCTCCACGAGACTGTCACCGGAGGGGCTGCTGGCCCTGGCCAAGGGGATTGAAAGCAAGATGGGCCGGCACGGTAAGTCCGGCGAGCCCCGTACCATCGATATCGATATCCTCCTTTTCGGTGATTTTGTGATTAATAAGCCCGACCTCGTCATCCCGCACCCCCGCATGGCGGAGCGTGCCTTCGTCATGGTGCCCCTCGCCGAGATTGCCCCTGATGTCGTCCATCCCGTGAGCTGGAAGAAAATCAGTGAAATGAGTGACGCCATCAAGGAAAAGCAGGGCCTGTTCAAGTGGGAGGGCGAGTAAGGAGAAATCATGTACGAGATAACCGTCGAGAAGCATTTTGACGCCGCCCATTACTTGAGAGGTTACCAGGGCAAGTGCGAATCCATGCACGGGCACCGCTACCGCGTGGTGGTAAAGGTAAAAGCTCTAGAGCTGAATGACATCGGCCTGGCCTATGATTTTACCGATTTAAAGAGCCACCTGAACGGTATCCTGGAGCGGTTCGACCATACCTGCCTGAACGACGTGCCGCCATTCGATAAGATAAACCCCTCGGCGGAGAATATCGCCGCTACTATCTACAATGAGCTTAAGGAAAAGCTGGCCGCCGACCCCGTAGCCATCACCTGTGTTGAAGCCTGGGAAGCCCCGGAACAGGGCGTGGCCTACCGACCTGATTAGTCCGCTTTTTTCTTAAAACGCCTGGTCTACTTTCCAGATTTCCCAAACGTGCCCGGCCCTCGTCAGCGTTTCCGTCTCCGGGGGAAGGGTGGGCTTGCCCGGCTGCCAGCCGGAAGGCATCAGCTCGCCCGTCTTCTGGTGGTGCTGGAAAGCCCTTAACTGTCGCAGCACCTCGACAACGTTCCGCCCCACCGGCGTGGTCAATACCTCCATGGCCTGAACGATGCCGTCGGGGTCGATGAGAAATCGACCGCGCACGTCGACGCCCTTCACGTCATCGTAAACCCCGTAAAGCGTGCCTATCTTGCCTCCGGAGTCGGAAACCATGGGGTAGGGAATACCGCCCTTCACCATCTTGGAAAGCTCCACTTCCTGCCAGACCTTGTGCGAGAAATTGCTATCCACGCTGATGGCGATGACGTTGACTCCCAGTTCCTGGAATTCGGGGTATTTGACGGCAACTGCCGCCAGTTCTGTTGGTCAGACGCAGGTAAAATCGGCTGGGTAAAAGCACAACATTACCCACTTGCCCTTGAAATCTGCCAGTTTGATATCTCTGGCGGTTCCTTCGTGAAACGCCTTGGCGGTGAAATCAGGCGCCTCTCTGCCTACCTGTACATCCATTTTCATTCCCTCCTCGTGGTTCTGCGGTCATAAAATTGTATCATTTCAAAGTACTTAAAATCAATAGTATACCGTACCCTCCGCTTCTTATCTATTCCCACCCTGCCGCCCTCCTATAATCAGCGGCTTATCCCGCGTAAAAAACCCTGTCTTGCACGCACACCAGCTTTGCAGTAAAATAGGGGCAGCTACGCCTGAAAGAAAGATGATGATTAACCATCCCGTACTGGTCTTGAACCAGAGCTTCGAACCGCTGACGCTGTGCCGCGCCCGCCGGGCGGTGGTACTGGTCTATCAGGGCAAGGCGGAAATGCTCGAGGATGGACTCGGCTACATTCACACCATCAGAGACACCGTCCCGTTGCCTTCGGTCATACGTCTGTCTCAGATGGTTAAACGCCCGCGGCGCGTGAGAAAGATGACCCGCTACGAGATATTCAATCGCGACCGTTATACCTGCCAGTACT
>CAYPDM010000083.1:0-6044 GCA_964409485.1 uncultured Dehalococcoidaceae bacterium
CGGCACTGGCCTCCTTATACCGGAGACGCCATCAGCACCATGCTATTTGTAAATATACCCCCTTCCTTTACCAAAGGAAGGGGGCTAGGGGGATAGATTCAAAAGAAAATATAAAGGGGATTAGGCCTAAAAAACAACCCTCACGCACAAAAATACGACAAAACCCGCCACTTTACCATAATAAAACCCGAAAAACAAATCACACTATAAAAAGTCAACTCCCCGGTGTCGCCATTTTACGCCCGGCCTTTTTCTAAAAAACACCCCCGGCGACCACGCTTAACATAACTCTAAAAATAAATCACGCACGTAACCCCCATAACCACGATGGAATTGTTTCCCCTGAAAAAAGTTTTCCCTGGTGTTTTCGCCTAACCCACCATTATGACGTAATACAGGTACACCACCACCCCCGCGAACACCACGCTGTCCATGCGGTCCAGCAGTCCCCCGTGACCCGGCATCAGGCTGCCGGACTCCTTCACGCCGGAGTTACGCTTCAGCAAGGATTCCACCAGGTCGCCCGCCTGCCCGAAGACGCTGATAAGTGCCCCCAGCAGTACCGCCTGCCCGTATCCCAGGGGAATCTGGAGGGGGGTATCGAGCGTGAAAAGCAAGGTGATAATCACCCCGCCGAATACCCCCGCGATTGCCCCCTCCCAGGTCTTGCCGGGGCTGACGCGGGGGGCCATCTTGTGCCTGCCGAACGCCCTGCCGATAAAATAGGCGGCGCTATCCGACCCGAACGTGGCGAACAGCGCCAGGTAAAGCCATTCCCTTCCCGCCTCCAGCCTTATCCCCACCAGGTAGCTTAACAGCCATCCCACGTAAAGTATGCCCCCCATCATCCACGCCCAGCCGGTGAAAGTGCCCTCCTTCTGCCGGAAGAAAATCAGCAATATCAGGGAAAGCGCCATGGCCGAAGTCAGCAGCATAGGGACAACGAGGTAGTAAGTACAGTGGGGGTGCAGGACGAACAGCACCGTCCAGACCGCGCCGAAGACGGCCAGCGGCACGGACCTGTTTGCGCCGGACATCCGGTAGAACTCCAGGAAGGCGAGCAGACCCCAGGCGGCCGCCAGTATGCTGAACCACGGCAAAGGCCCGTCGAACCATACTGCGACGACGAGGACAGGGATGCCGCAAACCGCCGTGATAACCCTTTTCTTAAGCATTAAATCGATTACAGCCCGCCGAAACGCCTCTGCCTCTGGCTGTAGACCAGCAAAGCTTTCTCCAGCTCCTCTTCGTTAAAGTCCGGCCAGAGGACCGGGGTAAAATAATACTCGCTGTAAGCCGCCTGCCATATTAAAAAGTTGCTGGTGCGTATTTCCCCTCCGGTGCGGATTACCAGGTCTACATCAGGAAAATCACTGTCATACAAATACCGCCGGAAAACATTCTCATCTACTTTTTCAGCGGCTGTCCTGTCTTCTATTAAGCGCCGCACCGCATTAAGGATTTCCTCACGCCCACCGTAATTTAAAGCCACCCCGAGCGTCATGCCCCTGTTTTTAGAGGTAAGCTTGACGGCTCTTTCTATGGAATCCTGCAGCACCCGGGACAATCCGTCAAGACGACCGATATGGCGGATTCTAACTCCATTTTTATGAATCTCGCGGGCTTCTTCATCGATTATGCTTTCCAGTAGATTGAACAGCCCGCTTACTTCATCCTCGGGACGATTCCAGTTCTCGGTTGAAAAAGCATAAAGAGTGGCGTACTTGATGCCATGACTATTGCAGTACCTGATAATCGTACGTACATTGTTGACTCCAGCCCGATGTCCCTCCAGGCGCGGTAGACCGCGATTTTCGGCCCATCTGCCGTTGCCATCCAGGACAAAGGCTACATGACGTGGAGAACTGACGATACTTTCCATATTCGTTGAGGGAAAAGCTCCCATGGCAAAGAATTTCCGGAGCAGTTACGAATTACCCGTACTAGACTTCCGAAAGCTCCTGCTCCTTATCCGTACCCAGCATCTCGATTTCAGCCATGAAAACATCGGTGATTTTTTGCAGCTGGTCCAGGGCCCGCTTATGCTCATCCTGGGATATATCCTTGTCCTTTTCCATCTTTTTTAAATCGTTCATAGCTTCGTGTCGCAGGCCGCGTATCGCTACCCGTCTATCCTCCATCCTCCGGTGCACCACCTTAATGAGTTCCTGGCGGCGCTCTTCACTTAATGGCGGTATAGCTATTCTGATAATGTTACCGTCACTGGATGGATTCATGCCGAGTTCCGCTTTCAATATAGCTTTCTCGATGCTGCTGATACTGCTTTTATCCCAGGGCTGAATAACCAGCAGTCCGGCTTCCGGCGCAGAAATACCGGCGAGCTGGTTCAACGGTGTGGGGACCCCGGCATATTCTATCTTGATATGCTCTACAAGAGCGGGGGTAGCATGCCCGGTGCGGATAGTGGCCAGGTCCGCACGGAATACCTTTAACGAGGCCTTCATCTTGTCTTCCATGCTCTTTAGATTATCGTTGACCATATCAACTCTCGCTCGTTACCAGCGTACCGATGGACTCGCCGAGAACGATTTTTTGCATACCGTCGGAAGCCTCCAGGTCGAAGACGATAATCGGCAGCTTATTATCGAGACATAAAGACAGGGCGGTGGTATCCATTATTTTAAGTCGTTTGTTCAGTACTTCGAGGTGGGTAATTCTGTCGAATTTTATAGCCTTGGGGTCTTTAAGCGGGTCCGCAGAATAGATGCCATCGACGTTATTCTTAGCCATCAGCAGGACTTCGGCTCCTATTTCTATGGCGCGTAAGGCGGCGGCGGTATCCGCCGTCATGTAAGGATTTCCGGTGCCCCCGGTGAAGATAACCACCCGGCCTTTCTCCATGTGCCTGATGGCACGCCGTCTGATGTAAGGCTCGGCTACCTGCCTGATATCAAGTGCCGATTGTGTCCGGGTAACAACGCCTTCTCTTTCCAGTACGTCCTGGAGGGCCAGGGCATTGATAACGGTTGCCAGCATCCCGGCATAGTCGGCGGTAGCCCGGTCCATACCATTGGCCTCCGCTTGAGCACCCCGCCAGATGTTTCCACCTCCGACGACGATACCCACGCCGACACCCATTTCCAGCACCTGTTTTATCTGACGGGATATCCTGATTAAGGTAGGATTATCGATTCCATAGCCGTGTCCGCCGCTTAAAGCCTCGCCGCTTAGCTTGAGCAGTACCCGTTGGTATTTAGTTTCAGGCATTTTTACCTCTAGCTACCTAATTCGTATCGATTAAACCGGCGTAATCTGATATTTTCTCCTAATTTAGCGATGGCCTCTGTGATGACATCTTTGACGAGTCTGGTGGGGTCTTTGATATATTGTTGAAGCAGCAAGCAGTCTTCTTCAGGGTTGACATCAGCGTCTTCAGGGACTTCTTCCTCGGAAATATACTTCGGTGCGAGAGCCGCCACCTGCATTGCCATGCAATGAGCCAGCTCTTTAAATTCGTCGGTACGGGCTACAAAGTCGGTTTCACAATTAAGCTCTACCATAGCTCCGATACGCCCGGCGGTATGTATATAAGCTTCAACAAGTCCTGCGTTTGTAGTGCGTTCGGCCTTTTTTTGAGCTTTTAAAAGCCCTTTTTCTTTAAGAAGCCCCAGCGCTTTTTCCATATTACCTTCGCAGTCTAATAAAGCCCCCCGGCAGTCCATGATGCCGGAGCCGGACTGTTCTCGCAGCTCTTTTATCATCTGGGTAGTAATTTCCAAGTAACCCTCCTTATTCTTCATCCGGTGTGAATATCAACGGTTCAGTAGCATTCAAGACCGGCGCTTCTTCCTCTTCTTTATCCTCGACCACCTCGTCGGTTACGGCGGTCGCCTCACCCATTTTGCCTTCCAGGACAGCATCTGCAATCTTGGTACAGATGAGCTTGATGGCGCGGATGGCATCGTCATTGGCGGGAATGGGGTAGTCTATTTCATCCGGATTGCAGTTGGTATCCACAATAGCGACCACCGGTATACCCATGCGCCTCGATTCGGCAATGGCGATTCTCTCCTTGGTCGGGTCGACAATAAACAAGGCTCCGGGCAGTATGGTCATCTCTTTGAATCCGCCCATCTGCCGGTTAAGTTTCTCGATTTTCTCGCCGATTTTGAGGACCTCTTTCTTGGTAAGCCGCCCCAGTTCGCCCCTGGCCATCTGGTCTTCAAGGCGGACGAGCTGGTCGATACGAGCCTGAATTGTGGCAAAGTTGGTGAGCATGCCACCCAGCCAGCGCTGGTTGACGTAGTACATGCCGCAGCGTTCCGTTTCCTCCTGTATGGAGCCCTGGGCCTGCTTCTTGGTGCCGACGAAGAGAACGGACTCGCCGCCGGCGATCACATCCTTGATAAAATCGCAGGCTTTATCAAGCATTACGGCGGTTTTTTCCAGGTCGATGATGTGGATGCCGTTGCGCTTGGTGAAGATGTAGCCCTTCATCCTCGGGTTCCAACGTCCCGTCTGATGTCCGAAGTGCGCTCCGGCTTCGAGGAGCTGTTTGATGGTTGCAGTATCCGGCAAGTTATTTGACCTCCCTTAGTAAATTAATCATAAGTGTTCAGGATTAAGGCCTTTAGATAGTATAACATATACGGGAGAGGCCGACAATAGCTTATGTTAATTTGATATAATAGAAATATCATGCAGAAACTCATAAGCGGCGCGCAGAAACTGGGAATCCAGTTTAGTTCCGAACAGATCGACAGGTTCAATCTTTACTACCGGGAGCTTGTAGACTGGAATGAACGCATGAACCTTACCAGCATTACCGATTACGATGATGTCCAGGTAAAGCACTTCCTGGATTCACTAACCGTAACCGCAGCTTTCGAACTGCCTGATATAAAACAGGGGCTTAAATTAATAGATATCGGCTCCGGCGCCGGCCTGCCCGGGATTCCTCTGAAAATCGTCAGAAGTGATATCAGGCTTGTGCTGCTGGAAGCAACCTCTAAAAAGGCGGTATTCCTGCGGCATGTCGTCAACAGGCTGGGGCTTGATAATGTAGAAGTCATTACCGGCAGGGCGGAAGTTATCGCCCATAACACTCAATACCGCGAGAAATACGACCTGGCGCTATCGCGCGCCGTGGCGTCGCTGCCGACCCTGGCCGAATTAACCCTGCCTTTCTGCAGGGTGGGCGGACGCTTTATCGCCCAGAAGAAAGGCGATATTAAAAGCGAAGTCTTACGGGCAGAGAAAGCTATCGAGATGCTGGGAGGCCGCCTGCGGGAAGTTAAGCCGATTGAGCTCGGAGAACCGGAAGATAAACGGTGCCTGGTGGTAATAGATAAGATAAGCCCGTCACCGGTTGCATACCCGCGCCGACCCGGCGTACCGGCGAAAAGGCCGCTTATTTCCTGACGTTATATCCGCAGTTACCCTTGTAATCTTTCAAGCTTGTCCTGCAAACGCTCGATGAGCTGTGTAAATTCCTTGTCCCGACGGATTCTCCCGCCGTATAGACGCAGGTGTTTAATGGTTTTTAAAATATCTTCCTTGTCTGGATTTGCCATTTCCAGAATATCGTACGCGGTTTTTCTCCATTTGTTCTTGGTTCCTTTTTCAATCCTGTTGCATAAAAATAGTAAAAAGACCAGAAAAAGAATAATTAATATAAAAGATAAATATTCCATCGCCAATCATGTTTTAACATATTCCATATAACGAGTCAACGATAAGCTTGAGCGAGAGGTCATACTTGTTGCCAATGCCTGCTAACAGTAGTAGAATTATAGTGTCGACTTGAGAAATCCAGAGGAGGCGGGAAATGGAAACCGGGACGTGGAAGGTAAAAACAGGACTGGCCCAGATGCTAAAGGGCGGTGTTATCATGGACGTGGTCACGCCGGAGCATGCCAAAATTGCCGAGGAAGCCGGCGCCTGCGCGGTTATGGCGCTGGAAAGAGTGCCGTCCGATATCAGAGCCGCCGGCGGCGTGGCGCGCATGGCCGACCCTACGGTCATCGAGGCTATTATGAAGACCGTTACCATACCGGTCATGGCCAAGTGCCGTATCGGCCATT